>CATPBJ010000001.1 GCA_955652395.1 uncultured Terriglobales bacterium
CTGCACGACGGTGGTGTCGACGCGAAGTTTCTTGCCATCCTCCAACCCCAGATCCACCGCCGCTTGCACGATCAATTCATTGACGGCTTGGAGCGTCTCGGGAGTAAGGCGATTAAAGGCACGGTTGAAGGCATCATGTTTGGGTACCGACTGGCTGCGCAAATCGGTGAAGCTGCGCAGCGTATAGCCATCCGCGATGCGTTCGCTCAGTTCGCGGAGGTCCCAACTCTTGACCCGCATTAAAACCAGCGAACGCAGAACCTGCGAGGGAGTCAAGCCGTTGCGCCCGGTGGCGGGGTTTTTCAGGCCGCGCTCCAGATCGCTGCGTACCTTCTCGATCAGCTCTTCGTGCTGGTCGAGAAAGTTGGAGAAGGTCTGGAGAACGGGGTCCAGGAAAATATTCTGCTGCATAAACTCCAAGTCAGCAAAACTAACTTGCGGGGTCGCGGCTCGGCTCATGGTTCACCTGGTTTTGCATTTGCCATTCTCGCAGCACTATAATGCTATCGGAGTACAAAGGCACGCAAAATCGCCAAAAACCGCAGCCGTGTATCATCGAAAGACCAGGGAAGGACGCCGCTACCTCATGCGCAGCCCACTCCAGTCGCTGGAGGCAAAGATCGCTCAGATCCAACAGGAGATCACCGAGCTCGGCGCGGACTTGCAGCCCGGCCTTTTGACGCAGCAGTATAACGTCTGCGGCAAAGCGGGCTGTCGTTGCAAGGCGACCCCCCCGCAAAGGCATGGCCCCTATTATCAGTTGAGTTTCACCCGCAAGGGAAAAAGCAGGACGCAATTCGTGAAGCGGGAGGACCTGCCCTTGCTGCAACAGCAAGTGCGAAATTATCAGCGATTAAAAACTTTGATGGATCGATGGGTCGCCTTGGGCATGGCTCTGTCGCAGCTCCGGCTCCGCCAGCAGCAGGAGTTGCGAATGGTTTCCGCCCCGAAAAAACGTGCCCCAGCGCGTGTTTCCCGGCAAACACCGGCCTGAGGCTTATGATTCCAATCCCGGACCGCGGTGCAGAATCGGCTCTGTCAAGGGATTACGCGTTTCGCGACAGAAACTAGCTAAGCTAGGCTTTCACAAACGCCCTTCCAACCATCATCTTCCGCCCAAAACACACACTCCACAGCAATGGGAGCAATCAGCGGCATTTTACAGTACAAGTCCGCAACACCTTTCCTCCTCAAATTCTTGCGACGAGAATCAACGTCCGGCGTGGTGTTCTCCTTCATCTTTGTGCCGTTCTGGTGATCTCGTCGTCAGCCCTCTCGTAGCATCGAACAACCCGAGGCGGCATCGTTCCGTATGAAATTTTCCACTGCACCACCACATTTCGCGTGCCGAATCTTAGTTCTCAACTCTCGGTAGCCAGGAGCATGCCACTTCGTGGCGCATCCAACCCGTTTCGCATCACTACTTCCACCGCCCCGAGATGGTGTATCTAGGGTGTTCCCTGTAGCGCAATTTTGCTTACCCGGATTGGCGAGTTATCGCATGCGAAGTGGTATTGTGGCGGATGCCCTTGTTGCCATTTGACTGGGACGATTGCGGAAATTCCGTCTGCGAAGTTGGCGGTTGAGAACTGGGGTCAGACCTAAATTGTGCAATTGTTGAAAGACGCGAGAAATGGGAGTAGGCAATGAGAGTCCCGGCAGGCGTGAGCGCGCGTCTGCAGTCCGACAAGGAATAGCGCAGCTAGGTCTCGGATTTTTCGTGAAGTCTGGGCCTTGGATTCTGCGTGCTTGTGCTGCCAAAGACAAATCGGATCGCAATTCGCGCTAGGGCGACAGGAGATTCAAGCATCCGGATACTGCGGCTTCCGGTCAACATCGTCCAAAGCGGTAGGGTGGAACGGTATGCGTCAAGTGTTCGGTGACGAACGCCCACCTGTCTCCGGCATACAAGCGGGATGTTGTTAACCGAATCGACGGCACGTGAAAGGGGCTGGCCAGGCCATCCACGGGCGGGCACACCACCGCCTAGGGGGCAGTTCCGGTCACGGCCGGTCACAAGTGCAGGGCCCGGGCCGGACGATACACCGAAGATCGTTCAACAATGCGGCTCTCGGACGGTCCAGACTTCGGGGTACCGGCGGATTGTAGCGGCATCGAATGATGCTGACGTATTATCAAGCAAATTCAGTGTAGACACTCTGCGCTCCCTTGCCTGGAGGATTATTTGAACGGTTTTCCGACTTTTGATCTTGCTGGTCAGGTGGCGCTCGTAACTGGCGCTGCTCGCGGTTTAGGCAATGCGATCTCACTGGCGCTATCTAACGCCGGCGCGGACGTCGCGCTTGGCCTACGTGATGTAAACGCACAGGGGGATCTGGTGGCACAGATCGGATCGATGGGCCGTCGGGCTATCCCACTACAGATGGATATGACACGGCTGGATCAGATATTCCAGGCAGTTGATGAAACGGTCAGGCATTTCGGACGGCTCGACATCCTCGTGAATAATGCGGGACTCGCCCCAGACAACCTCGCGGAGAAAGTGCGCGAAGAAGACTTTGATCTGACACTTGCCGTCAATCTGAAGGGAACCTTTTTTGCGAGCCAGGCTGCCGGGCGCGTCATGATCCGGCAGAAGAACGGCCGCATCATCAACATGAGTTCCCAGGCGGGGTTCGTTGCGCTGCCGACCGAGTCGGTGTATTGCATGACGAAGGCCGCCATTGCACATCTGACCAAGTGCCTTGCTGTTGAGTGGGGAAAGTACAACATTACTGTGAACTCGGTTGCGCCGACATTCATCCACACTCCTGGTACGGAGAGTTGTCTCGCCAACCCAGAGTTCCGCTCCGACGTGATCGAGCGTATTGCTGCACTGCATCGCATTGGCGAGCCGATGGATGTAGCGGGCGTGGTCGTATTCCTTGCCTCGAGCGCAGCATCCCTCATTACCGGGGAAACGATTCTCATTGATGGAGGGTGGACTGCCAGGTAGGTAAACACGGGGGCGTCGCTGGGACGGCCGACCGATAGCTACGTAGCCCGTCGCCGCACAGAAGGCATTGAAAGGTCCGCCTGGGGTGGTCGCCGACTCCCCGTTACTCGTGTCGGGCCAATGTCAATCTGCAGTTCTCGGATCCTGCGGCGTAGCGTGTTACGGTGTATTCCAGTTTTTCGGCGCAGACCGGCTTTCGGCCTTGACAGCGACGGTCTGGCATATCTCCGACCATTACGGGGCAGCTAGTGGAGTATCTCCGTATGAACGGCATTGTGCCTCCCGCTAGCCGCTAGTGTTGTCGCTGCCCGACTGATTTATGTGGCGCACTGATTTTCCACAGATCGTTGAATTGTTCAACACTTGACATCGTGAACACTTGGGCGCAAGATGACGCGCGTTCGCTCAAATCCCCCTGGGCCCTTCCTAATGGAGCGCTCGCAAATCCATCGAGTCAGCATCGCCGATCAGGTGGCGTCGATCCTGCGCCAGAGAATTCTCAACGGTGAGTTGCGCCCGGGAACTTCGCTGCAGGAGGTGCCGCTGGCGGCATCGCTCGGCGTTTCGCGGAACACGATGCGGGAAGCGACGCGCATTCTGTCGCTGGAAAACCTGCTCAAGCGCAGCATCCACCGCGGCGTGGCGGTCTCGCAGCTCTCCCTCAAGGATGTCCAGGAGATCTATCACCTGCGGCGGATGCTGGAAATTGCGGGCATTCTGGCGGCGAAAGAGCGTCCGTCTGAAGTGTTGTCGGAGCTGCGCACGGCACTGGAAGGGTACGCGCGCGCGGTCCGGGAGCGAGACTGGCCGCGAGCCGTTGGTTTCGACCTGCAGTTCCACAGCCTGCTGATACGCTTTCATCACAACCGGCGGCTGGAATCGTTCTATCAGCGGGTGATCGGAGAACTGCGCATGGGAATGGTGCTGGTGGATCGCGGTCACGATCATCCCAGCGCGTTGATCCCGGTGCACCGGAAAATCTATCAATTGCTGGCCGCCGGCAACCTCAAATCATGCGCCGCAGTGCTGGAGCAACATCTCGACGATTCCGAATCCCGGCTGATCCGGGTCATGAACGGCCAGCCGCCCAAAAGGAGAACCAAGCGCACCGTCTGAAAGCTGCGGGTTTGGCAGCGGAGCCGGGCTGCTTCGAGGAGGAGAGTATGAAGGCCTACTTTACAAGTGGAAGTCTGGGGCGCGGTTTCCCGGTGCGGAATTGTGCGCTGTGCTTGGCACTGCTGGCGATGACTTGCCTGCCCCTTGCGGCGCAGGTGGTGACAGGGACCATCCAGGGCCGGGTGTATGACACCACCGGAGCTGCAATTACTCAAGCTTCGGTCGCCGTGGTGAACTCTGAAACCGGATTTTCACGCTCCACAACGGCGAGCGCAACGGGCGACTACCAGATTCCATCTTTGCCGGTGGGCGACTACACGGTGACCGCCGAAAAGGCCGGCTTCAAGAAGCAGGCGAAAAAGATCCACCTCGACATTGGTGCCAACCGCAACGTGGACTTCGACCTGGCAGTTGGGCAGGTGGCCGAGGAAGTTACTGTGCAAGACGTGGGCGAGGTGTCGGAACCTACCCGCACAATGGTGAGCTCCGTCATTGACGAGCAGAAGATCGAAAATTTACCCGTGAATGGCCGCCAGTTCATTGACTTTGCGTTACTGGCGCCGGGAGTCAAGATCGGCGACACAACTTCCGGCAGCACCGACGTGATCATAGAACCGGTGACCAAACTGTCTTTCGCCGGTCAGAACATCCATTACAACTTCATTGCGGTGGATGGCGCCGACAACATTTCCACCGCATCCGGGGTACAGAAGTACACCCCCTCCCAAGAGGCAGTGCGGGAATTCCGGGTGATCAACAGCAGTTACAGCACGGAATTCGGCCGAGCGGTCGGCGGGATCGTCAATATCATCACCAAAACCGGCACCAATGATTTTCATGGGTCGATGTATGAGTACTTTCGCAACGACAAGCTGGATGCCGGAAGCATCCTGGCTTCTTCTGATCCGTCGACTTGCGCCGTACCCGGAGACGTGACCTCCGGGGGTTGTAAGAAGCTGAACAAGCTCCGCCAGAACCAGTACGGCTTCACCTTGGGCGGCCCAATCATCAAGAACAAGACTTTCTTCTTCGGTAACTACGAAGGCCAGCGGCGCCGCGAGTCTCCCTACTATAACTCGATCATCTTGGGCAACATTAGCGCCATCCAAGCGTTCGAGACAGGGATCGGGGTTCCGGTGGACAACTTGAACGTGACGCGGAATACGGACTATGACAACGTGCTTGTCCGATTGGATCATGCCTTCAATGACAAGAACAACCTGTTCGTCCGCTACTTCTTTAACAGCGGCGATCTCAAGAACTATTCGCCGCTGAACGATGGCTTTGATCTGCCCTCGGGCTTCAAGAATAACAACGACAAAGACCACTCGCTGGTGGGAAACCTTTCGACCGTTTTTTCGCCGTCTCTGGTGAACGAGCTGCGTGTGCAATACGCCCACCGCAACTACGACTTTCCAACCGCGAGTTCAATCCCGCACATGGAAGTGGCCAACCAGTTCGCCATCGGAGTAAACCGTGGCAACCCGGATTTCTACAGGGAGGGTCGCTTCGAGTTGGTGGACAACCTCACCAAGAATGTGGGGAAACACACCTTCAGCTTCGGCGGCGACTACAACTGGGTGCGCACCACGGAGTCGTTCCCGCTGTTCTACCCATTTGAAGCCACGTTCTTGTGCATTGCACCCATCCCGAAGACCGCTTGTGCAATTTCGAACCTGCGAGACCACGATCCCGTGGTCCTGTTTTACGAGCGATTCCAGGCGTCGTCAGGCTTCAAAGAACCGACCTTCGACCCCGCCGTATTTCAACTGAATCACTATCCGGATGCTGTCCGCCAGGCGGCGCAAGGCACGCTCGACCACACCTATAGCGGACTCTTTGCTCAGGACAACTGGCGCGCCACCGAGCGCCTCACGGTTAACTTCGGTGTGCGCACGGATTGGGAAACCTGGCCGAGCGGCGTGTTGAACACGGCGCGCGCGGTGGATCCGAGACTGGGGATTGCATACAGCCTGGGCACGAAGCGGAATATTGTGATCCGCGCGGGCTCCGGCATATTCCACGGGATCGTCCCGGCGCCGTTGCTGGCTTGCCAAGCGCCCTCTTGCGGAGGACAGACCAAGTTCCGCCCGCAGGAAGACGACCTCAACTCAGTAACTCAGCTTTGGGGATTTGCTAGCGGCGTCGGTCCGGGCCAACCGATGCAGGCGGCGTTCAACAACCTGATAGCAGGTAGCTACCCGGACAATCCAGCCAATCCGGTGCCGGGTTTCCAGGGCCCCACGACCATCGTGCGCTTTACCAAAGACCACAAGCAGCCCTACGGAATCCAGAACAGCCTGGCAGTGGAGTTTGAGCCGGTCCAGGGCACGGTGTTGAACGTCAGCTACTTGCGGACACACGGCGTGCATCTGGGCAGCTTTTATAACATTAACCAGGCACCCAATCCGCTGAATCCCCAAACTTGTGGATTGCACGACTCCCGGGGCGATGTAGGCTGCAAAGCGCAATTTGTCCCGGCCAGCGCGAATTTTGTGTTCTTCGAAGCTGACTCCCGTTGGTATTCGGAATTCGACGGCCTGCTGGTCAACCTCAACAAGCGTGTCACGCATCACGTTGGGTATGGGGTCAGCTACACCTGGTCGAAGAGCCTCGACGACGGACCCAATCCCAGTTTCGTGCTGATTCCCCAGGATACGTTTGATTTCCGGGCGGAGAAGGCGCTGTCGGCGGACCACGTGGCACACCGTTTCGTTGGGAGCGCCATTTTCGAAGGTCCCACCAAGATGAACGCCCTAGTGAACAACTGGCAGCTCTCCACGATTATCAGTCTGGAATCTCCCCATTACTTCGCGAAATTCGCTGGTCTCGATACAAATGGAGACGGGTTCACGGCTAACGATCGCGTTGGCATCGAGCCGCGAGACACGTTCAAGGGCGATAGTTACCAGAGCGTGGATCTGCGCGTTTCCCGTACCTTCAGGCTCACCGAGCGAATGAGGCTGCAGGGCCTGGCAGAAGCTTTCAACACGCTAAACACGTTGAACGTACGGTTTTTCAACACGACATACACTGCGGCTGACTTTAATCCTGCGGGGACTCCCGGTACGTTCCGAGAAGGCTCGCCCAACCCAAATTACGGCACGCCGCGGGCGGTGTTCAATCCGCGGCAAATTCAGTTCGCCCTGCGCTTGACGTGGTAAAAGTTTCAGGGCGGAGTTGACCCCACGGCGCACGGACTCCGGTGCTGCACGGCGCGCTGACGTCTCTGGAATACGGCCCAGGATGCGGGCGACCCTATGATCTTTATTGCTGAAGTCGAGGAGGCGGTGGTGCGCGACGGCGATCCGCTGCTTTACTACCGGGAATCGTATCGGGCCATCGGAGGCCCCAGGTCAGGTCCGCAGGATTCCGAGGGGAGTATCGGGGCCAGTTGAGCGGGTCGGAAATAGCAGGAGAAACATGCGATTCGGCATTTATTGCGAAATTCAAACCCCGCCGGGCAAGTCGCACTACGACATGATCTGGGAAATCATGCGCCAGATCGAGCACGCTGACGACTGCGGGTTTGACGTGTACTCGACCATTGACCACCACTTTTTTCAGAAGTTTTCCATCTCAGCCAACCCGCTGGCGATGTTTGCGGCGGCCGCGCAGCGGACCCATCGCATCCGCTTTCGCACCGCGCTCCATACCCTGCCGCTCGAAAACCCCATGCGCCTTGCCGGCATGATCGCCGAAACCGACATTCTAACCAACGGCCGCCTGGAATGCGGCTTGGGACGCGGGCACGCTTGGCTGTTCGGTCCCTCCGCGCTCCCTCTGGAAGAGAGCCGTCCCCGCTACGACGAAGCGATCGAAATTCTGGAACTGGCCTTTACCCGGGAAAAGTTTTCCTACTCGGGCAAGTACTACAACGTGAAGGACGTCAGCGTCGTGCCTCGTCCGCTCCAGCAGCCGCATCCCAAGTTCTACACCGGGGGCACCAGCGACGTCACTTATCAAATGGCCGGCGAAAAAGGCTGGGGCATTTTTGTGCCTCCGCTATTGCCCTGGAAAGTGCTGGAAGGCCCGTTGAACATCTACAAGAAGGCCTGTACTGAGCATGGCCACCAGCCCGACATCGTCTATATTCGCCCGGTGTACATTGACGTGGATGAAAAACAGATACGCAAGGAAGCCGAGCAGGCGCTGCTAAATTTTCTGGCCTTCAATGCCTCGCCGGTCAAATCGATAAAGAGCGAGGAGAAGAAGGCGGAGTTGCGGGCCAAAGGCTATGGCTTTTACGCTAGTGGCGCGCTCGAATCGCTGACCAGGCTGACTTACGACGAAATTGTCGAGCAGGAAATCGGTTTCATCGGCACTCCGGAAAGAATCATCAGGCAGATTCATGCGCTCAAAGCGAAAGGCGGCATCGGAGAGCTGGCGATCGTCTCGAACTTCGGCGGGTTGGAGCACTGGAAGAGCATCAAGATACAACACATGTTCGCCAAGCACGTGATGCCGGCGTTCCGCGCTGCCGGGACAGACGCGAGAGCTCCGGACTAGGCGAACCACGTGGGGACAGACGCGCCCGGTTGTCCTGGCCGACTAAGGTTCGGCGGTGATCCATAAAGCGGTGATCCATAAAAATGGCGACGTCGACAATGACGGCAGGTACGCCGGCCACATTCTCCGCAATGGGAGAGAGCCGGTTGCTGGTCTTCGGAGGTATCGCGCTGATCGCGGCAGGGATGTTGTTCGGCGACATCTTCGCAGTGTTTGTCCTGCACCAGAACGGGCGACAGACCGGGCAGGCATTGCTCACCGCGGCTCAAGCGGTTGCGGCACAAAATTCTTTGGCGGTAAACGCGGTGTTTGCGCACATAGGGAATTTGCTGGAAGATCGCGGCACCAAAGTCGACGCCCACGTCCACATGATCGATGCCGGCTATCTTGCTCTGCTGCTGGCGCTGCTCCAGCCCTACGTGGCTCTTTCCGCGTCCAGCAAAAAATTCCTGGCGAAACTTTTTCTTACCGGCGGGCTACTGTTGCCCATGGGAATTTTTCTTATCCACTATGTTGGCATGACCTACAGTCCATTTCCCGTGATCGGATGGGCCAGCATTCTGGCTGACTCTGCGGGGGCGCTGCTGATCATCGTTCTGCTGGCTGAGGGATGGGGCTTCTGGAATTACCTGCGCGACCGGCGCGCGCACCCGCTCGAGCCGGACCTGTCGAAGGATCGCACCTGGGAACGCCGCGCGCTGCTGGCAGGCGGAACGGTGCTGATCTTGCTTGGCTTTATTTATGGAGCGTGGTACGCCGGACTCAATCTGTACGAGCACGAAAACCGGGAGATGGTAATTCTGAAAGATTTGCTTGATCCGCCCACCGGTGCCGGCGGTCTTGACGCCTCGGTCAACGCTTATGGCATGTTGCAGGCGGAGAAAGCGGTGCAGATCGCGGCGCACTCTCATATCATCGAGTTCGGACTGTTGGCTATTCTGCTGTCTTTCGTTCAGCCTTACGTTTTTCTCAGCGAGAGGTGGAAGAGAATCTGGGTCAGAGTATTGCTGGCTGGATCCGTGATTCTGCCGATTTTTGTATTGCTGGAATTGAAGCTCGGGCTGCTGGCCGGGGGCATCGCCGATGCCGGCGGTGTAATGGTTATTGTGGCCCTGGTGGGAATGCTTGTGGGTGTGGTCCGTTACACGGGAAGTCTTGACGCAGAAGTCCGGAAAGCGTGATGAGCACAGCGCGTAAGCTCCTTATCTTCGGCGGGACGGTTCTGGCGGCAGTCGGCATGCTTTACGGTTTACACTACGCTATTTTTGTCGAGCACCAGACTCTGGACCGGATGGGTGGCTCACTGGCCAGTGCGTTTGTTCACGCCGCAGAGCGCCGCCCGGAGGATTCGCAGCTTGCCCTGATCGCCTATCGCGAGAGCAAGTACGACTACGTTAGGCAAGTAGATGTGCACTCGCATTGGATTGGCTTGGCCATGCTGATGATCGTCTTGGGCGTGGTCTTCGATGAGGTGGCCCTCGGCGAACGTGCACGCTTCGCAATTGCGCTGGCCATGCTCGTCGGTGCAATCGTGTTTCCACTGGGAGTAATTCTGCAGACGGCGCGGATGGCGCTGCAAACGGCACAGCTAGGTTCGGCGCTGGCGATTGCGGGATCGGCGCTGGTCATCGTGGCGCTGGGAGCGACGGCGGTTGGATTCATGAGAGGCGACGCAAAGTAAATGTACCCCAGAGCTTTTCACTATCACCGCGCGGGCTCGCTCCGGGAAGCGGCGTCCATGCTTTCGGAGTTTGGCGATGCTAAGCTGCTGGCTGGCGGGCAGAGCCTCATACCGTTGATGAAGCTCCGCTATGCCAATCCGAGCCACCTGGTGGATTTGAATTTTATTGAAGGCACATCTTACATCAAGGAGGAAAGCGGAGTGCTGCGTTTCGGCGCGCTGACGCGGCACGCCGAAATTGAGGCCTCAACCGTGGCTGGCAAGATCCCCATCATCCATGACTGCGCGGCCGGGATTGCCGACGTTCAGGTGCGTAACCGGGGCACGATCGGCGGTTCGCTGGCGGAAGCCGATCCCAGCGGCGACTGGGCCACGGTGCTCATCACACTTCAGACCGAAGTGCGGTGCCAGAAGAGCCAGGGTGACCGCCGGGTGCAGCTTACGGATTTCATCAAGGACGCCTACACCACCGCGCTTGCGCAAGATGAACTGGTGAGTGAAGTCGTAGTCAAGGTTCCGCCCAAGGGCAGCGCCGGTGCCTACCTGGCGTTCAAGCGCTCGGCGCCTGTGTATCCTACTGCGAGCGCCGCCGTGCAACTCACTATGGACGGCGAGACTTGCAAGGATGCGGCCATCGCGTTGGGTTGTGTGGGGCTGACCGCAATCAAAGCCAAAGACGCTGAAGCTGCTTTGCGTGGGCAGCGGGTGACGGAAAAGACGATCGCGGCAGCGGTAGAAGCCGCACGGGCGGTGGCCGACCCACAATCGGACATGCGAGGTTCCGTTGATTACAAACGAATGCTTGCCGGTTCACTGGTGAAACGCGCGATTGATATTGCTGACCGGCGCGCGCGGGGCGAGCAGGTCGAGGCGGGCCATATCTATGCCTGATGTTATCGAGAAGGTTGCGATCAAGCTGACCGTCAACGGGAAAGCACACTCGTTAGAGGTCGAGCCTCGCATGCTGCTGGTGGAGTTGATTCGCGAGGCGCTCGACCTTACCGGCACTCACGTGGGTTGCGACACGACCTACTGTGGCGCCTGCACTGTGCTGATGAATGGCGCGGCGGTAAAGTCATGTACGGTGTTTGCGGTGCAGGCTGACGGCGCCGAACTCATAACCGTCGAAGGACTGGAACGAGACGGCCAGCTTCACCCTATCCAGAAGGCCTTTGGCGACGCTCACGGACTGCAGTGCGGTTACTGCACGCCTGGATTGATGCTTGCGACGGCCCAGTTGCTTTCGCAAAATAAACAGCCGAGTGAGAAAGAAATACGCAAGGCAATCGCGGGCAACACCTGTCGCTGTACCGGATATCAGAACATTCTGAAGGCAATCCAAATGGCGGCGCAAAGTATAAAGGGGGCCTGAGGCATGGCAATCAAGTTTGGCGGCGAGTTCGAAATCAAGCGGACGCCGGAAGACGTGTATGACTTCCTCACTGACCCAAATAGATTTGCTCCGTTGCTGCCTGACTTTCAGGGCATGACGCAGCAGGATCAAACTCATTTCACAGTGAAGGTCAACGTCGGCATCTCCTATATCAAGGGAGCGGCCGACATGAAGATGGAGCTGAGCCAGGCTGAGCGTCCTAAGCGCGCGCAGTACAAAGGGCAAGGCAGCGCGGCCGGAGGGAAGGTTGCGATGACGGCCGGCTTTGACCTCGTGCCCGCGGGCAGTGGAACAAAAGTGGTGTGGCAGGGGGAAGCCCAGGTCTTCGGTGCTCTGGCATCGGTGGCAGGCGGGCTGCTGGAGCCGCTGGGTAAGAAAAATGTGCAGAAATTGATAGACGGTTTGCAGACAGCGTTGAGCTGAGATGTCCACGTGGGGCACAGCCGCCCCTTTGACTTCGCTCAGGGCAGGTTCTCGGCTAGGAGCATCATTTGAGTTCCGCAGAAGACACGAACAATTGGGTTGGCAAGTCGCTTCCGCGCAAAGAAGAGAATCGACTGCTGCGCGGACGGGGCAAGTTTGCTGACGACATCAAGCTGCGCGCGATGCTCTACCTGCGTTTTGTCCGCTCGCCCTATGCGCACGCAAGGATAGTCAGCCTTGATACTTCGGCCGCAGAAGTCCTGCCCGGCGTTGCCTGCGTGCTGACCGGCGCTGAGATCGCGAAGACAACCCAGCCCTTCATCGAGATCGGCCCCGATCCCTTCGCCAAAATTAAAGACTACCCACTGGCGGTTTCCAAGGTCCGCTACCAGGGTGAACCGGTCGCGGCCGTGGTGGCGGAGTCGCCCGCAGAAGCGGACGACGCCGCCGAACTCGTGCAGAGCGAATACGAGGCGCTTGATCCGGTTGTGGACGCTGAAAAAGCCTTAGAAGACAAGAGCCTTCTGCATGAGGATGTCGGAACCAACCGGGTCTGGAACGGCGTATTTGAGTATGGCGATGTGGAGGGGGCTTTCAAGGAAGCCGCCTACGTCGTCAACATTGATCGACTGCACTTCCACCGTTTTTCCAGCACCCCCTTGGAGAACAACGTTGTCATTGCCCAGTGGAACCCGAAAGATGAACGCATCTACTACCAGTGCAACAATTCGTTTCCCTCGTTTGCCATTCAGTTTCTTGCGGCGCACCTGGGCGTTCACATTGATCGCATTCGCGTCGAGACTTCCGACATAGGCGGTAGCTTTGGCATCAAAATTACCAGCTATCCGCAGATGGCAGTGTGCGCGCTGGCTTCGAAGAAGGCCGGCGGGCGTCCGGTCAAGTGGGTGGAAACGCGCTCTGAGCACATCACTTCGAGCGCGCACGGCAACGAACGGACTTTTCGAGACACGCGAGTTGCGCTGGACAAGAATGGCGTCATCACTGCGCTGGTTTCGCGCCATATCGACGATTGCGGGGCTTATCCTCGCTATGAGCCTTTGGGATGTGTGATCTGGTCGCAAGTTTTTCCCGGTGTCTATCGCTTCAAGAATGCCCGTATCGATTTTTCGCAGGCAGTCACCAACAAATGTCCGGTCGGCCCCAATCGCGGTTATTCGCGCATGCAGCACTTATGGTTCTTGGAGCGCATCGTAGATATTTGCGCTCACAAAATAGGCATTGCTGCTGACGAGATGCGCCTGCGCAACTACATTCTTCCGGAAGAGTTTCCCTATACCACACCCAACGGCTGCGTGTACGACTCGGGAAATTATCCGAAGATGCTTCAGGTCGCGAAAAGCCTGTTCGGATGGGACGACTGGAAGATAAAGCAAGCTGCGGCCCGCAAGGAAGGCCGTCTGATCGGAATCGGGATCGGAACCACGCTCGATTCCGGTACCAACAACTTCGGGCAGTCGCAGATCGTAAATCCTTTCCTACCCTATTCTGGCAATTCACAGGGCGCCAACTGCAAACTTGATATCTACGGAGAAGTGGTGCTTGCGGTCGGTTCCTGCCCGCAAGGTCAAGGACACGAGACTACCGCGGCGCAGGTTGTAGCTGACGTATTGAATGTTCATCCGGACCTGATCACGGTGCGCACCGGCTTCGATACCGAACGCAATGTCCACACTGGCTTTTCCGGAACCTACGCCAGCCAGTTTGCGGTTTCCGGATTGTCAGCGGTTCACGGTGCGGCGCAAAAATTGAAATCCGAAATCAAGCGGCTCGCTGCTTTCGCGCTCAATACCAAAGAAGATGACCTCGAGTTCGGTAGCGGCGCACAAGGCCCCGAAATTCGCGCGAAAAGCAGCGGCAAGTCGATCAACTACTGGGGACTCTCCAATTTGGTCAATGCCAATAGCGCCAGCCTGCCATCGGACCTTTACGAAATCACGCTGAACTGCCGCTACGTCTGGCGCGCACCATTCAAAGTGCCGGACACGAAGAAGAAGTACGGCAGCCTGACGCTGACCTACGCGTCCCAGTTGCACGTGGCCGTGGTCGAAGTGGAGCGCGACACGTTCATCCCGCGCATTCTGGACTATGTTGCTGTTGATGATTGCGGCACCGTCATCAATCCATCCATCGTTGAAGGCCAGGTCTACGGCGCGACCGCGCACGGCATCGGTGCAGCCGTGATGGAGAACTGTGTGTATGACGCGGTGGGTAATATGTTGACCAGCACCTTCAGCGATTACACTCCGATCACCGCGATGAACATGCCGAAGGTGAAATACGGCCACATCGAAACCCCGTCGCCACACAGCTACAGCGGAGCCAAGGGGATGGGAGAAGGCGGCGCGGCACCGATCCACACGATCTCCGCGGCGTTGCAGGATGCGCTGTTCGCAAATGACATCATCATCGAAGATTCATTCAACAATGCGGACAGTCTGTTCCGGGCCATGGCGGCGAAAGAGATCAGGCATGTGGTGAGTATCGAGAAACGCATATGACCGTGTGGCGCGGACACTCCTGCCCGCGTGCTTTGGCGGCGGACGGGACGCCCGCCGGACAGTCGGCGAGATGCGGGCGCTGCATATGAAACGTGTCTGCGTGATCGGGTGCGGAGCTATCGGAAGCCTGTACGCGGCACACTTGGCGCGCGTCGCGGAAGTATGGGCCTGTGTCCGCCGCGAAGAACATGCCAGGGCGCTTAACCGGGAAGGATTGCGCGTCTCGGGCGCGCACGATTTTCATGTCTCGCTCAAGGCGACGACCCGACCCAATGAATTGCCGGACTGCGAGCTTGGCATCATCGCAACCAAAGCCACGCAAGTGGAGGATTCCATCGCTCCAGTGGGACACCGATTCGGTAAAGGCGCGATCATTTCGGCGCAGAACGGACTGGGCAGCGAGGAGATCATTGCAGCACACACTCGCGGCTATGTAATTCGGGGCACAACCTTCATGAGCGGGACTAGGCATAGCGACACGCACGTTCAATACGAGTTGGATACGGCTACGTGGATAGGGCCTTTCGAACCTTGTGGAACGCCGTATGCAATGGTCAAGGAGGCGGCAGAGTTGATCGTCGCCGGTGGTTTGAAGGCGGAGGCTTTGCATGATGCGCGTCCCGCGCAATGGTCAAAGCTGATTTTCAATGCCTCGGTGAACGGAGTGTCCGCCTTGACGGGCTTGCCGCATTCGCCACACTTCGCCGACGAATCGCAATTCTCTAGCCTGGGCCATTTGCTGCACGATCTGATCAACGAAGGCAAGCGTGTAGCGGAAGGCGTGGGAGTGCAATTGCTCGAAGATCCGTGGGAGATGAACAAAATCGGCGCTATGACCAATCATCCGCCCTCGATGCTCTACGACATCCGTCATCAATTGCCGACAGAGGTAGATTTTCTGAGCGGAGCAATCGCTCGCGAAGCCGAGCGGGTTGGGGTGGCAGCGCCGATGCATAGGGCGATTTACCAGCTGATCAAAGGACGGGAAGCGTCGTGGGCTTTTGCCGACGAAAACCGGGCGGTAGTCGCCCACGGAAAGGTCCACTAGACATGTCCTGGCCGATTGACCACGTGAAACTGGATCGCGTGCGCGTCCTAATGAAGGATCAGGATGTGAGCGCCCTTGTTGTGCGCGCTCCTGACAACCTGTTGTACCTGACGAACTACTGGTGCATGAAAGGATACGATGCCGCGATCTTCCCGCGTGAGGAGGAGCCCATACTGATAGCACTGGAGCCGCAGCTGGCTGACGCGCAGCGCAACTCCTGGACGAAGGATATCCAGCTGTTCAAGAGCTATGACGAACGCGATCCCCGGCCGCCTCAATTTCGCGCCCTGGATCTGGCACTCGAGATCCTTAAGCGGCGCGGTCTGACCGACAACGTTGCCGTCGAACTCAATATGGGGACCCAAGCGGCCGATCGCATGGTGGGTGAGCCTACCACCCCAACGCAGTTTTACTTTGATGCGTTCCGCAAAGTCGCGGGCAAGGTCAGCGATAGTACTCCGCTACTCAATGAAGCGCGTGCCATAAAGACTTCGCAAGAGATTGAGCGCATGCGCCTGGCCAACGAACTGGCCGCGCTCGCCATGGAGTACACCCGCGAACACATGCGTCCGGGGATGAAGGAAAGCGAAGTGGGCGGCATGTATGAAGGTTTCGTGCACGGCCTGGGTGTGGGTTACAAAGGCAAGGTCGAAATGGCGCGGGCCTTCACCCTGGTTTGGTCGGGCAGAGGCATTGCGACCTTTACCGCCACCGGGGACCGCCCTATCCAGAAGAATGAGCCCACGCTATTTGAGATATGGGTCTGCGTCGACGGGTACTGGACGGACCTTACCAAGAACGCCTGTCCCAGCGAGCTTACGCCGGAATATCACAAGCTGCTGGACCTGTTGCTGAAAGTCTTCCATGAAGCGGTGAGGTACGCGCGCGACGGCGCCGGCTTTCCAGATTTAGATCGATTGATCCGCGCTCGGATTACTGAGGGTGGATATCCGGGGCAGCCTTCCCACGCCATATGCCACGGAGTGGGAGCGCGTGCTCATGAATTTCCCTATGCGCATCAAGCCGGGGGCGGCACTATCAGAAAGAACATGGTGCTCGCCATTGAGCCTGGTGTTTACTGGCCCGGCGGAGGTGGCCTGCGGCTGGAAGACAATTTCCTGATTACCGAGACAGGTAATGAAAAGCTGTGCTCGTATCCCGACGATTTTCGACTGGCGTAATACGGAGAACTCAGCGCTGTGGCTAAGACGCATAAAGATCCGAAGCCGGGAATGAATCCTAAGCTTGCGGAGAAGATCCTCGCCGAGGTCAAGGAAGAAGAAATCGTGGCCATGTGCTGTGACGTGATCAATATTCCCAGTCCCACGGGCGAGGAACTTCAGATGGCGCACTACATGCAGAATGCGCTGCAGCAGCTTGGTCTGGGCGTCACATGGCAGGAAGTGGAGGAGGGCCGCGCCAATGTGGTTGGTCGCTGGATCGGAAGCGGGGGCGGTAAGAACCTGATGTTCAACGGCCACATGGATACCTCAAATACTGGCCGGGAAGAATTCCTGACCGGCGTCGGATACAAGCCTCAGGCGGAAGTCAAGAATGGTTTCGTATATGGCCTCGGCATCTACAACATGAAGGGTGCGCTGGTGTGCTACACCCATGCGGTTAAGGCGCTGAAGCGCGCCGGGGTCAGGTTGCAAGGCGATGTGATCGTCGCTGCCGTCACGGGGGAAATTGAGAAAACACAGTGGGGCGAGTTCAAAGGCAAGGAGTACCGTGGCTATGGCGTGGGCACCCACTACCTGGTAAATCACGGCGTCCTGCCCGACATGTGCATCCTGGGTGAGCCCACGGACATGCGCGTGGTCCTCGAGCACTTTGGCTCGCTATGGGTGCGTATTTCCTGCACCGGCATCTACGTGCATACCGCTTTCTGCGAAGGCCGCGAAGAGATGAACTCCATTCGCCGTATGCACGAGTTGATGGGCGCGATCCTGAAATGGATTGGCGAGTGGGAGAAGAAGGCTTCCTACGGCGGTAAGAAGGCTATGGTGAATCTTGGCGGTATTCGCGGCGGCCATGCCTGGCGTGCCAGCCGCACTCCGGAAAAGACCGACCTGTTTCTCGACGTGCGGGTTCCGCCCAGCATCCCGATGAGCGACGCACGCCGCGACATTCAGCAGGTGTTCTTCGACCTGGAGAAGCAGCATCCCGACTGGGGACTGGAGTTTGAGACGTATGTTTCCGTGCCCGGCGCGCGCATCCATGAAGACCACGAGATGATTAAGGCCATAGACGCCAATCATGAACTTGTAGTGGGCCGGCCGCCGGAGCGGGAAGTCGTTGCTTGGTGCTCGGATGCCAGCGTGCTCAGCCGCTACGGCGTTGAAACGGTGAACTATGGGCCGTCCAGTGGGCCGCGCGATGCCGAAGGAGAAAAGGTCAAAATCAAAACACTGGTGGATATCACGAAGATTTACGCGCTCACGGCTGCGGAGCTGTGCGGTGTCCAGTCGTAATGCCGGCAGCCCACCGGCCAAGACATCAAACAAACTGATAGGTGAGGGAGAGCGATTGCCAAGTCAAAGAGAAATCGACCGCCGTTACAAGAACATCCGCTCCTGTATGGAGCGCGAGGGTCTGCATGCGCTGATCGTCTGCGGCAATCAGTACGCCGGCTTCGAAGGCGCCACGTTTTACGTCTCCGGTTTTGAGATTGTGCACCGCTATGTTTACGTTGTGCTGCCGCTGGCGGGCGAACCGACTTTGGTATTTCCACGAGAGGCACGCTGGATTGGCGACAAGTCCAAGCCCTGGATCAAAGATCATGTCTGGCCCGCTGTTCCGGGAAACTGGATTCGTGAACGAGGGCAGGAACGCGGATGGAAACGTGTTGGTATTTACGGCATGGATTTCATTTTGGCCGTACGCGACTATCTCGAGCTGATAAAGAGTCCGTTTGAGCTCGTCCCCTTCGATCGCCAGTTTGATATGGCGCGAGCGGTCAAAAGCGATGAAGAGCTCGCTGAAGTGCGGGACGCCATGGACATCATTGTTGATGGTTTCTGGGAGCTGGTCGCGGCCTACCAACCCGGAAAGACCGAAGCGGAAATTATGGCACCGGCGGTGCAACGGTTTTTTGCGCGGGGAGCTGGACCGCGCATGATGAATATCATGCTTTCCGGCACCCATGGCGAGGCGGAAGCATCCTTCAAAGTGCCCGGCCATCGCGTGGTTGCGGCCGACGATCTTCTGCTCTACTCCCTCGAAGTTACCGGCGCGGGCGGCTACTGGGTAGAGTTTTCCCGACCGCTGATTTGCGGCCAGGTCAGCCCGCGTACACAGGCCATGGCGGACGTCTACCCGCACGCCCTGGAGGAAGCCCGGAAGCTCATGCGCGCGGGTGAGCTGGCCAGCAACGTGCATCGAGCGGTCGCGCAGTCGTTCGCGAAACACGGGTTTGCTTTGGGACACCTCTCCGGCCACAGCATCGGAGCGACCATGCTCGAGTACCCCGCAATTGGAGCGAAGAGCGACGTGCAACTTGAGGAGAACATGATCTTCTCGCTTCATCCTCAGGTGGTGGACACCGAGGGCAAGGTTTGCCTCTATACCCAGGACACGTATCGCATCGGAAGAACTGAGGGCGAGTGTCTGGCCGACGTTCCCTGGAAGTTTTACAACGGACAGGAGTCCCGGAACACGACCCACGAATTAAGGACGATCGCACGATGAAGGTCTGTGTAGTCGGCTGCGGGGCGGTGGGTAGCTTGTTTGCCGCGCATCTGGCGAAGGCGGGCGAAGTGGAAGTGTGGGCCTATGACGTGTGGAAGGAGCACACCGACGCAATCCAGAAGAATGGGCTGCGGCTTTCCGGTGCTGCTGATTTCGCCGCCCGGCTGAATGCGACCAGCGATGTCAAAGCGCTGCCACGTTGTGACTATGGCATTGTTGCAACCAAGGCGATTCACACCCGGGACGCGGTCGCGCAGGTGGCACACATTTTCGACGACAACAGTGCCGTGTGCTCGGTGCAGAACGGCGTGGGCAACGAAGAGATCATCGCCGAGAACGTGAAGTACGTGATCCGGGGCACGACCTTTCCCGCCGGACATCCGATTGGACCGGGACATATAGGTTACGACATCAAGGGCGATACATGGGTTGGCCCGTTCGAACCGACGAATACTTCGATGAGCAAGGTGGAAGAGTTGGCCGGGCTGATGACACGCTCTGGCATGAACACTATCGCATTGAAAGATGCGCGCGGCGCGCAGTGGACGAAACTGATTTTCAACGCGTCCACCAATCCGGTCGGGGCGCTGACGCTACTGCATCACGGTGCGGCGACCCGATTCGAACCTACCGGACAACTCTTCAACGACCTGATTGCCGAAGGGGAGGCGGTGGCAAAAAGCATGGGCATTGCGCTGCACGGCGATCCTCGCCAGCTGGTGCAGAAAGGGGCCGGCGCTCCCGGCAAGCACCGCGCCAGCATGCTGCAGGACGTCCTCGCGAAACGCCAGACCGAAGTGGATTTCATGAATGGCGCCATTGCGAGGTGGGGCGAGAAGTTCGGAGTTCCTACTCCCCTAAACAAGGCTATGTGCGAACTGATCAAAGGCCTTGAGCATTCGTGGAAAGATCCAGATGACATCTGAGAGAGCCGTGACGACCTTCGGCTAGCAGCCAGAGCGAGAAGCCAACCTTCCTGACCATTCCATTCAATATCGGTGTTCTGCAACTCAGCATGGAGCCAGTGCACGAAACCGTCGCCATGGCCAAGGCCTGCGAACAAGCCGGGTTTGACGCATTCTGGATTGCGGAAGCGTATCCATGGTGGCGTAAGCATTCTTTCGAGGCACGTTCTTCGACCGCCGTATTGGCGGTAATCGCCGCTCAGACGGCGCGGATTCAATTGGGCTGGGGCATTATCTCTCCCTACACGCGGCATCCCGTGCAGATTGCGATGGAAGCAAGGGTCATGCAGGATCTTGCCGGCGACCGCTTCTTGTTGGGTCTGGGTGCTTCCAAGATTTTCATGAAGGAGATCGGCGAGGGCGAAGGCGAGAAAGTTGGTCCGGCGACCGTGATGCGCGAGAGCATCGAGGTTGTCAAAGGGGTTCTGAGCGGGGGCGCCTTTCAGTATGAAGGCAAGGTGTTTCAGGCCAGCGTTCCGCCGCTGAAGGGGGATGCGCACGCTCCGCGCGGCATTCCTCCGATTTACGTTGCCGGAACGGGGCCGGTGCTGCAGAAGATGTCAGGCGTGATTGGCGACGGGTTGCTGACCGCCAGCATCACCACTCCGGAATTTGTGCGCTACTCGCGCAAGAACATGGAAGAGGGCGCGCGCAAAGCTGGGAAAGACTCGGCAGCTCTGGTCCTCGGTTCGGTCATCGTGGGCAGCATCGGGCGTGATTCTGCAAAAGGGAAAGAGGGCGCTCGCGAGCAGGCGGCGATGTATCTCGCCAACAAAGTCCAGAATATCAAGGGCTCCGCCGACGTCCTGCTGGAATGTGCCGGCTTAACTTTCGACGAACTGCGCCCTGTTGCCGAAGCCATGGAGCGAGGCGGGCGGAGGGCGGCGGCAAGAGCGGTAACCGACGAAATCCTGACCAAGGTCTGTGCCATCGCCGGAACGGCGCAAGAGTGCATACAACGCATCGAAGAATATCGTGACGCCGGCTGCACCCACATCATGCTGGAAATCTGGGGCGATGATCGCACGGGACAGGCCAAACTGTTCGGAGATGCCGTGCTGCCACACTTCAAAAAATAGGCCCGGAGAGCAGGACTGCCATGCGCGGATGAGATGATCTGAATTGTGGAGATTTTGTACAGCAGGAAGGCAAGCCTCCGGGCGTGGCTCCGCCAGGAAACGAACCGGCTTACTTGCCCGAGTTAGCGAGTTCGCTCACAAGAATACTGAACTCGTCATCCGTGAGCAGGCTCCGCTTGGCGATGGCCTGCTTCTTTACTGCTGCGAGAATGGCCGCGCGTCCGTCGCTCGCGATCGTCAGGCCCAATTCCTTAGCCTTCAGATCGATGCTATCCAGCCCGCTCTTCTTTCCCAGGACGATTCTCCTGCGGGCGCCGACAAGGTCCGACGAGTACGGTTCGATCGCTTCAGGAATGTGGAACTGGCTGGCGACCGCACCGCTTTCGCGCATGAAGAGGTTTTCTCCGACCAGGGGCCTCCAGGCGTCAAGCGTGTAGCCGGAAGCTTTGCACACTAC
>CATPBJ010000002.1 GCA_955652395.1 uncultured Terriglobales bacterium
CGCTTTTTCCAAGTCCAGCACCTGTTCCCGACGCCTCTCGCATAACCCCAACACCGATTGAATATGCATAAATGCCTCCCCACCGGCGGCTCCCTTCAAACGGCTGTATCGGACGCGCCCCGCGGCAAGGAGCCTACCGCTACACTCACGCTGGGGCGCATCCGATACAGCACTAACGTTTCAAGGCAGGATTCGGATTCCTAGGTCGCAGCCTACAGCGGTATATTCCCATGCTTCTTCGGGGGATTCTTATCCCGCTTGGTCTCGAGCATGGCCAGCGCCTGAATCAATTTCTTGCGTGTCTCGCGCGGCTGAATGACCGCATCCACAAAACCCCGCTCCGCCGCGACGTACGGATTGGCAAATCTCTCGCGAAACTCTTCGATCTTTTTTTGGCGAACCGCTTCGCGATTCTCGGCCTGCTCCAACTCGCGCTTGTACACGATGTCCACCGCACCCTCCGGCCCCATCACGGCAATTTCCGCGGTAGGCCAGGCGTAATTCACGTCCGTCCGGATATGTTTTGATGCCATCACGCAATACGCTCCGCCGTAGGCTTTGCGCGTAATCACCGTGATCTTCGGCACCGTAGCTTCTGCAAACGCAAACAGCAGCTTGGCGCCGTGCTTAATGATTCCGCCATACTCCTGGGTGATGCCGGGTAAAAAACCGGGCACATCTTCAAACGTGATCAACGGGATGTTGAAGCAATCGCAGAAACGCACGAACCGTGCACCTTTGGTGGAAGCGTTGATGTCCAGCGTGCCTGCCAGAAACGCCGGCTGATTAGCCACGATCCCGACCGAGCACCCCTTCATCCGGGCGAAGCCTACAACGATGTTCTTCGCGTAGTGCTCCTGTACTTCGAAGAAATAACCGTCATCGGCGACGGCATGGATCACATCTTTGATGTCGTAGGGCAGATTCGACTCAGCCGGCACGATCCGGTCCAGAGCGGCATCGGCGCGATCGATGGGGTCATTACATTGCCGCCGCGGCGGATCATCCAGATTGTTGGACGGCACAAAGCTCAGCAGCTCGCGCACCATGGAAAGGCATTCCGCATCGTCGTGCGCCATGAAGTGGGCCACACCTGATGTTTCGTTGTGCGTATGAGCGCCGCCGAGCTGGTCTTTGGTGACCTCTTCGTGCGTGACCGTCTTGATCACGTCCGGCCCGGTAATAAACATGTAGGAAGTCTTTTCCACCATCAGGATGAAATCGGTGATGGCCGGCGAGTACACCGCGCCTCCCGCGCATGGCCCCATGATGGCGGAAATCTGCGGCACCACGCCGCTGTACAACGTGTTGCGCAGAAAAATGTCGGCGTATCCCGCCAGCGAGACCACGCCTTCCTGAATGCGGGCACCGCCGGAATCGTTCAATCCAATCACGGGCGCTCCCATCTTAACGGCCAGGTCCATGATCTTGACGATCTTGGCGGCGTTGGTTTCGGAGAGCGATCCACCAAAAACCGTGAAGTCCTGGGCGAAGACGAACACCAGTCGTCCTTCGATTCGGCCATACCCGGTGATGAAACCGTCGCCATAGAACTTCTGCTCGGCCATGCCGAAATCGTTTGAGCGGTGCGTGACCAGCTTGTCGGTTTCCTCGAACGTGCCCTCGTCGAGCAAAAACTCGACCCGCTCGCGGGCCGACATCTTACCTTCTTTGTGCTGCCGTTCGCGGCGCTGCTCCCCACCACCGTCAGCAGCCAGGCGGTCGCGTTTCTTCAATTCTTCAAGCTTCTGTTCCAGGTTCATTCCAGACCTCCGGCGCTGGGTGTCGGACCTCAGACGTCGGACTTCAGACTTTGGGGTTTGCGGACGTCCGAGGTCCGACGCCCGACGCCGCTTCACTACTCCATGCCGGATCCAATGGGCTGGTAGCGATACTTCTTGCCGTCCCAAAAAGTGGCGGAGGTCATCCGATCGCCGCCGGTTTCTTCGGCATAAATGGCCATCAGGGTTTTCTTTTTAACGATCAGCTTTTTCACCGCGATCTGTTTGAAGGGTAGATTGATAATCACGAACTTCGCCTTCGGTGCCGCCGCCCGCCAAGCCTCTGGGCCGGCACCATGGATGACCAGCAGCACGAGGCCCCGGGTGGCAGGATCCTCCGAAGCAAATTGGGTGGTGATCTTGGTGTTTCCGTACCCGAAAAACGTGTTGTAAGGATCGATTACCGTAAAGTTGTCTTCCGCCTGGTCCGCCAGGGGGTTGGTGCAACGACCGGCAACGACCAGGTCCTCAATGCCATCGCCGTCAAGATCGGCCTTGAGCTGCGGCGGCCCCGGCATCAGCTTGCAAGTCGATCCAAACTGCTTCTGAATGAAATCATCGTCCACCGCGGACGTGGAGGGTGGAGGCGCCGGCTGGGCCAAAGCCAGAAGTGTGAATGTGATCCAAACGAAGACCAAGCGAAAGCAATAATAAGAGGACTGCATGGATCTACTGTAGTCCTGTTCGAAAGCGGAGAGTAGAACAGAATAGGTGCCGAGGTACGGACTGTGTGGAGGCGGGTCTCTGACCCGCCGGTCGACAGCCAAGCCTTACTGAATTGGCCTTTGCCTTGTGGCAGATCTCCTCGTACAAGACAGCCGGGGTTTCACCCCACCGGGGCGGGTCGGAGACCCGCCCCCCCCACGGTCCTTGTCCACTACCTCTTCTTGAAGTGTTCCCAACCCCACAGCGGGTATTCCCGCTTCACACCCCGTTTGTCCCACCAGATGATTTTCCGGCCGCGCGTGACCCGGCCGATCGGCCGGACGGCCACGCCCGAGATCTGGGACGGGACTCTTTTCTTCGCTGGAGCGGTGAATAGCAACTCGTAATCCTCCCCGCCATGCAGAGCAAACCGGAGAGCAGCTTCTCGCGTCGCTTTCCCTAACCTGGCTACCGGAATCGCTTCGATTTCAATCTCCGCCCCCACCCCGCTTTCTGCGCAGATATGGCCAAGATCGGTCGAAAGTCCATCGCTGATGTCGATCATCGCCGAAGCCAATCCCTTTTCGCGCAGAAGGCGGCCGACGGTGACTCGCGGCCTGGGGTAAAAGTGACTGGCAAAATCCAGCGATCGAAGTTTCTCACCACCGGAAAGCAAGTTAAAGGTAGCCGCCGAGGCACCCAGCTCCCCAGTCACGTAAATCCGGTCACCCGGACGGGCGCCTGAGCGCAGCACCGCCTGCCCTTTTGGCAGCGAGCCAAGCACAACGATATCAGCCATGATGCCGCCGGGAGACTCGGCGGTGTCGCCTCCGGCCAGGCTCACCTCGAACTCATCCGCCAGCTGCAGCAGACCTCGAAGAAAACCATCCACCCAGTCCTGGGTCAGGCCCCGCGGTATGGCCAGCGAAAGAAACACCGCCACCGGCTCCCCTCCCATGGCTGCGATGTCGCTGAGTCCACGGGTAAGGCAGCGATGCCCTACACTCTCCGGCGGGTGCCAGTCCCGTTTGAAATGCACATTCTCCAGGCTGAAATCGGTCGTGACCAGGGCTTCATGCCCGCGTGGAATGGAAACCACCGCGCAGTCGTCCCCGATACCAATTCCGCCATGGGGCCTCGCGCCACGTCGCTTTGCGGCTCGGTCACGAATGCGGCGGATGAGCGCTTTCTCAGGCAGGGGCACGGCGCCATCAATATACAAGGTTCGATTTAGGCGCGGGCATCCACGCTCGTGCGGGGGAATTCATTGAATTTGCGCAAACGGGACTGGACCCAAAAAGGGCGTACAATGAAACCAGGCAGGGTGCACGTTACCCACCCTCCCAAAGTCACCACCGAGTAATAGGTCCCTTCGGGCAGTCCTCCACACCCGGCGTTGGTAAGGCCGCCCACGTTGACAGGGGGAACCTACTTTGTTACCGTTGCGAAGCTGTCCAGACATATCTCGCCGAACTAAGTGCTGCATCCAGTAGGGATTGCAGACGCAAGAACTTCGGCATCCCGGTTCCGGTAGGTTTCGGGCGCTAAGAACAGCTCAGTTCCAAGATGGGAAGCTGGCCCGGATTCAGGATGGCGTTAGGGCTCTCGTAACCGCGAGCCGCCCTCACGGGGCCAATCCTGATCACTAACGGAAGGAATAAATTGCAAAAACGTTTCTACATCCTTTTTGTCGCACGCGGGGACGATGGTCAGCTCCGTAAGATCCACATCCCCGTTCACTACCTGTACGTCTTTCTGGTAGGTGCGTCGATCGTGGGCCTGAGCCTGACCGGCATCGCCAGTTCGTACCTGCGCATGCTGCTGAAGGTGTCGCATTATAACGAGCTCCGCACCGAGCGCGAAGACCTCCGTAACCGTTACTCCCGCCTGGAACAAGTGGCCAAGGAGCGGGACATTCAGGTGGCCTCGCTGGGTTCGCTGGCTGGCGAAGTTTCTTCTCTTTACGGTTTGAAGGCCGATCCCAACCTGGTCAACGCATCTTCGGAAAACATCGCGGGCTCTCAAGTTGTCTCTTCTTTGGACCAGCTCGGAGCACTTAAGACGTCAGCGCTGAGCGGCGCCACCATGACGGGCCTTTCTCTGGGGCTGACGCGTAACGTGACCACGGCAGACTGGCTGAGGGCGAATTCAGCCCCCAATCTCTGGCCGGTTGAAGGCCCGGTGACCGGCTCCTTTGGCGAGCGCATTGACCCGTTCAACGGAGAAGGTGCTTTCCACAGCGGTATCGATATTGGATCCACCGACGGACAACCCGTAGTAGCACCCGCCGACGGAGTAGTCACCTTCGCCGACTTCCTGGGCGGATACGGGCGGGCCGTCATGATTGACCACGGCCACGGCATCACCACACGCTACGGCCACCTGGCAAGCTTTGCCGTCATGCCGGGTCAGCACGTACATCGAGGCGATACCATCGCATTTGTCGGTGAGAGCGGCCGCAGCACCGGTCCCCATCTCCACTACGAAGTCCGCATCAACGATACTCCGGTAAATCCCCACAAATATCTCCGCCTCACGGTGGCGAACATCGGCGGATTCTCAGCCGGAAGCTAGGTTGCTCCCAGACAAATAAAAACGGGCGGCCGTATGGGCGCGCCGTTGGGAACGGTTCCTGGTTTCCGGTTCCTGGTTTCCGGTTCCTGTCCGGTTCCTGGTTTCCGGTTCCTGGTTTCCGGTTCCTGGTTTCCGGAATCGGGAACCGAGATTGGGAAACCCGAAACTAGAAACGGTTACTTCATGCAAACGGATTTTCATCCGCACTGCGGCCATAAATCACAGGAACAGGAACGTTCCAGCAGTCGCAGGTAGTCCGACAGTTGACCGCGGTGGTGATACCCGTGGTTCAACATTATCGACCTCAGAACTGCAACCCGAGGCTTACTGAAGATCTGTTGTCCTTTCATCGTCAGACGCCAGGGTGCCATTGCCGCTTGTTCAGTCATGCCGCTAAGAAAGTCTTCTGCTTCCCGCATGCTCTGGTCGTGGGTCGCATGAATCTCTTCCAGATTCTTCGGAGGCGGCGGATCAAAATTGGCTTGAGACAGGTCGAACTCGTTTTGTTGCAAGAGTTTCGACAGACTGCCGGGAATGCTCGCCACATGGAATGCCAGCTGGCCGAGCGACATCGATTTCTGATGTGGCTTCCACGATAGCTTTTCTGCCGGAACTCTTTCGAGGATCCGCTTGGTGATGACGGCCTCTTCGCGGATCTCGCTCAGCGTCGGTTCAAGCATTTTTGTCATGATTGCATCTCCTTGTGTATCCGGCTAAATGATCTCAGCGCCTTCAGGCGGATTGATCTCGCCGCTTGTCGGGCGAAGTGATAGTTGAGACCGGAACAAATCCGTCACTGTAGCGGTCGTGGTGGCGAACCCAGGCCATCGGGTGGGACAACCCGTCTTCGTCGCGCCCCTTCGGCGTAAGGTCCAGGTAGTTGTAGGCGCCCAGCAGGATATCGAGTCCGCGCGCATAGCTGGAATAGGTATGGAAGATTTCGCCATCACCGTTCTTGTAAAACACGCTCGCGCCTGGGCCCTCTTCGGATGGGAATTCAGTCATGCCGTAGTTGTAATACACCTTGCCGTTCGCTTTCTCCTTTGTCGGAAAAGACACGTGATAGTCAAAGTTGAAGTCGTTCCCGGACGCAGACACCCACTTGAACTGCCATCCCATCCGCTTCTTGAAGGCTTCGATTTCCGGCAGGGTCGCCCGCGAAACCACCACCAGGTTCACATCGCGCTGCGCCAGGTGCACCCTGACGCCGTCGAAGGTATCGGCCAGGAACGAGCAGCTTGGGCATCCCTCTTTCCATCCCGGCCCAAACATGAAGTGATAGACGATCAACTGGCTCCTTCCGTCGAAAAGGTCAGCCAACGCCTCCTTGCCCTGCGGCCCCTCGAACGCGTACCGCTTCTCTACTTTCTCCCAAGGCAATTCGCGCCGTTGACGAGTCAGGTCATCGCGCAACCGCGTGAACTCCTTTTCTTTTTTTAGCAGCTCCTTCCGTGCGGCAAGCCAATCGGCTGGTGCTATGACCCTCGAAAGTTCCGTCTTGCTCTTCGCCATGGCCATGATCATTTCGCTCCTTTGAGTTGTATTGTCTGAACCGTTCATCTTTCCGCTTTTTGGGGTATGCAACATCTTCCCGACCAGAGCCGTCAGGCTGCCAGTCGTGATCACGCCACCCGCCATCAAGGCGGCGCTTGCCATACATGCTGGACACATGGGTTCCTCCTCAGCCGCGACCTTGGGATTAGTGTGGACGGCCGCCTTCCGACCGCGCTCGGACGCGAGCAAGGATATGTGACCAACCTTTCCCCACACCTTGTTTGTGGTCATCCGTAACGAATCCGAGGGCTGTGTGGTGGAACTTGATCCAGGTCACGCCGTTTTCCTCAGTCAGCCGGTACTGCACATTCGAGACCACCGGATAGGACATGAATAACGGTCCAGTGATTTCGAGTAACGTCGGCCGTTTGATGGCCTGCACCTGTCCCCAGAAATGGCCATTGCCGTCGCCCAGGTCGCGGAACCACCTTCCTCCAGGCCAAGGCTCGAGTTTCATCGGCATCGGCTTGCCGTCGGGCGTGTCGTTCGCCGGCCCGAGTTGTTCGAGCAGTGCGGCAAAGGTCGTCTCGAGGGTCGCCTTCACCTGTATTTCCTGTGTGACGTTTAGCGTCAGGTTGTCGATTCCTGCTGCTGTGGAAATCATCGTTCCTCCGTGGATCGAAATTCTGGTTATGCTTTTTCTAAAGCCATCGCCTTAGCCTCGGCCCGTTCCTTGACCCGGCTCAGTTGGTGCTGCCAGAAGCGTTCGAAGGTTTTGGTCCACTCATGGAGCGGCCGGAGAGCCTCAGCATTGGTTCGGTAAAGCATGCGCCGGC
The DNA here is from genome assembly GCA_955652395.1 of uncultured Terriglobales bacterium. Classification (GTDB taxonomy): domain Bacteria; phylum Acidobacteriota; class Terriglobia; order Terriglobales; family Acidobacteriaceae; genus JAIQFF01. Next base: position 7,331 of record CATPBJ010000002.1, read on the forward strand.
CCTCGCGTCGCACGTGCACCAGGCCAACCCCCCGTAACACCCGCAAATGTTTGGAGACGGAGGGCTGCTCCAGGCCCAGGCTCGCCACAATTTCCCCAACCGGCCGCTCTTGCAGCGCGAGATAGTTCAAAATTTCCCGCCGCCGAGGCTCGGCAACCGCGTTGAAAGCATCCGAGGTGGTAGCCGCTCGGGCCATGGGCCCATACACTACATTCCTATATGGGAATATGTCAACAGGTTACTTGCGACATATCAAAGAGAGCGCACTGACGAGAAGGGGAGTTTTAAAAACTGGAAACCACAGACCCGCCCTATCTGCCCTTCAACATCTCCACCACCCGATCAAAGTCCTCCAGTGTGGCGTACTCGATCACGATTTTGCCTTTGCCCTTCCGGTCGCGGATCCGCACTCGCATTCCCAGCACTCGCTCCATCTCGGTCTGCGCCGCACGTACATTGGGATCGACCCAGCGCGCCCGCCGCGGGGTCTCTTCTTTCACCATGGGAATGTTGGTCCGGTCGACCAACTCTTCCAGCTGTGCTACTGACAGATGCTTTCGCACCGCCTCGTCGGCGACCTTCTCCATCAGGCTGGGATTGAGCAACTGCAGCAGCACCCGGGCTTCGCTGAATCCCAGCCGCGCTTCTTGCAGGTGCTGCAGCACTGCAGCCGGCAGCTTCAGCAGCCGCATGTAATTCGACACTGACTCCCGCGAGACTCCCACCCGCTGCCCGATTTGCTCCTGGGTCAATCCGAAATCACGGCTCAACTTGGAAAATGCCGCCGCCTGCTCGATGCAGTTCAGGTCTTGCCGCTGCAGATTCTCGACCACGGTCATCTCCGCCGCCTGCTGGTCGGAAACCCGCCTCACCATCGCCGGAATCGTCGTCTTCCCCGCCAGCTTCGACGCCCGGCAGCGTCGCTCGCCCAGAATCAGCACGAAACGCCCATCCGCGCCCGAACGCACCACCACGGGCTGGACCACGCCGTTGGCCCGAATCGAATTTGCCAGTTCTTCCAAGGCCTGATCGCCGAAGTGATAGCGCGTCTGGTAAGGGTTCTCTTCGATCAGTTCCAGCGCGATCTGGACAACAGCGTCCCGCGCCTCGGACGGAACCGGGACGGGTGGCGCGGGCGCCCCGGCCGCAATCGCCGTCGCGGTCCCCACAGAACTGGGAGAACTCACGGCTGCCGGTCCAACCACCCGCGGCCCGCCAGGCAGCAGCGATTCCAGTCCTCGCCCCAGAGCCTTCCTCTTCTCCTTCTCCGGAGCAGCCTTCCCCGCTTCCATCACAACTTTCTCCGCTGTCGTTGTCATGTGCCCTCGTTGATTTCCCGCCTGCGCGCCGCCAATATAGATGGTACTCAATGCATAATATCGATAATCATCGATGTACTAAGCGGTCTTGTCCATCTCCTGTCCTTGCGCCCCAGCCTCCACCGGCAAGTGATGCGCAATAATCTCCTTGGCTAGGCGAATATAGCTCTCCGCTCCCTTTGACCGGGGATCGTAAAGCAGCGCCGGCCGCCCATGACTGGGTGCCTCCGCGAGCCGTATATTTCGCGGAATTGTGGTTTCGCAAAGTTTTTCGCCGAAGAATCTCTTCAACTCCGCCATCACCTGCTGGGCCAGGTTGGTACGCTCGTCGAGCATGGTGAGGACCACACCCTCGATGGTCAGCTCCGGATTGAAGCTGGAGCGGATGCGATCTACGGTATCCATCAATTCGCTGATGCCTTCCAGTGCGAAATACTCCGCCTGCATCGGGATCAGCACCGCATCCGCAGCCACCAGCGCATTCAGAGTCAGAAGATCGAGCGCAGGCGGGCAGTCGAGCACGATAAACTGATAGCGCTCGCGCAGTCCAGACAGCGCGTCGCGCAGCCGAAACTCGCGCCGTTCGGCCTCTACCAGTTCAAGATTCGCGCCGATCAAGTTCTTGTGCGCAGGCACCAGCCACAGCTGTTCGAGTTCAGTCGCCTGCACGCCTAGCTCCGGACTAGCCGCTCCCATCAGTAAATGGTAGGTGGAGATCCGCTCCGGATCCCTGACCAGACCCAGTCCGCTGGTTGCATTCGACTGCGGATCGCAGTCCACGAGTAGGGTGTTAACTTCGGCGGCCGCAAAAGATGCGGCCAGATTGATGGCGGTCGTAGTCTTGCCGACGCCGCCCTTCTGGTTGGCTACCGCAATGATGCGTCCCATTTAGTTGAAGGAGAACCCAGAGATGTTCGCAGGATAGGCCGAACCAACGCTCCATTGCAATGACGTATTTTGGTGCAAATTCGCGAACCGCATCGGTGCGTTTAAAAGATAAGAGTTGCGGACCATCACGC
>CATPBJ010000003.1 GCA_955652395.1 uncultured Terriglobales bacterium
GCGCGCTGTTTATTGTCCACAATTGCATTTACGATGCCTGGGCGGCCTATGACCGGAGGGCATTAGGTACCGTATTCGGCGGCTCTCTTCGTCGTCCAAAGTCAGAACGGACCCTTGCGAATGAGAGCCAGGCCATAAGCTTCGCGGCCTATCGCGCGGCAGTGGATTTGTTCCCGGGCGACAAGACCTCGGTCTTCGATCCATTGATGGCTAGCCTTAAGTATGACATCAATGACAGTTCCACCGACAAGACGAGCCCGACCGGAATAGGTAATGTGACCTGCGAGGCTATCCTGGCCATCCGCCACAACGACGGATCCAACCAACTCGGGAACCTGACCGCGAGTGGTGTACCCTACGCCGACTACACAAAATACGCTCCCGTAAATCCTGCAACCACGGTTCCGCTCGGGGAGTTTTATGACTACTCCAGCCTTAACCCGAATCATTGGCAGCCGCTAACTTTTTCCAATGGGATGACCCCATCGTTTGTCGGCGCGCAATGGTATAAGGTCACACCATTCGCCCTGAGGTCTGCCGATGAGTTCCTTCCCTTCATCGCTTCTTTTGGACCACCGCTCTATCACTCGAAGACCTATGTCAAACAAGCTCAAGCTCTGGTTGCAATCAGCGCGGGTCTGACCGACAGGCGAAAGATGATTGCTGAGTACTGGGCTAATGGGCCGCACACGGAGCTGCCGCCTGGCCATTGGGATTTGTTTGCGCAATTTGTTTCTGTCAGAGACAACCACACTGTGGGCGATGATGCCAAGATGTTCTTCGCATTAACGGCGGCCATTTTCGATGCCGGCATTGCCGCGTGGGACGCGAAGCGCGTATTTGATTCGGTTCGGCCCGTCACCGCAATTCCTTTCCTGTTTCATGGACAGACAATAAAAACCTGGGGAGGACCTTTTATGGGGACTGTAGCGATGGATGGCGGGGACTGGATCCCTTATCAGCCGTCAACGTTTCCGACCCCGCCTTTCCCAGAATATATTTCCGGACACAGCACCTTTAGTGCCGCAGGAGCCGAGATTTTGCGGCGCTGGACGCATAGCGACCACTTTGGCGGGGACGTCAGCTTCCCGGTAGGCAGCTCAGTCATTGAGCCGGGAATGACTCCAGCCTCACCAATAACGTTGCATTGGGCCACCTTCACAGATGCCGCCGATCAGGCGGGAATTTCGCGTCGGTACGGCGGAATCCACTTCGAAGCAGCGGACCTCGTCGGCCGAGCGACAGGCCGGCTGGTCGGTGCGCAGGCATGGCAAAAGGCGTTGAAGTATTTCAGAGGGTCGGAAGATGATGACCATAATGATGATGATGAATGATTAAATCTGCCCGAGTCCAACTAAGCGGGTGCCAGAACTGGGTTAGACCACCAGAACTCGGGTGTGCGCTTCTTCTTTCCGGCATCGCAAGCGAGGATGCCCGCCATTGAAGGGTGCGGGTAGGATGTGCAAGTTTTTGCATATTGACAAGGGGCGGTGTTAGGTGCAGCATTGCCGTCGACTTCTTCGGGGGCATGCTTTCTCCCAACAATATTCCCTGTCCCCGCTCCACTCCGAAGAGGTAAGTCTCCCCGGGTCCCATCAATTCAGCGCGTAGTCTGTCGCGCTGAGATAAAGGAGGACACTATGAGTATCTCCCGACGCAGCTTTATGCGGGTTTCGGCAGGCGCCGCTGGTACAGGTCTTGTGCTCAGCTCGGCGCTACCGAAGCCTCTTCTCGCAGCTGAAGAAGCCCAGCGGGCGTGCCCGGTAGAACCACAACCGATTCCGCACACGATTGCTACTCCGTTCGGCACGACAATCCACCACTTCTTTCCTGGTCCCGTCGACAGCGTAGATCCCGTCACAGGTCATGACCCTTCAGAGATCTTTGACTTTAGCGGCGTCATCGCACAGGCCGACCTGCTTCTGAGGGGCAAAGGGACAGACCTGAACACAGGCGACAGTGCCCCCTATGACTTCCATACCGATATGAGGTTTATGAAGGGCCAGTTCGTCGCCGCCGATGGGAATAGGCATGAAGGCGCGTTCGCCTTTATATGACTTGACAGCCTCCCGGCAGCAAGCCCGTTGGGCTTGCATTCTTACGACGCGGCTGTTTCGCCAACTCTGGTCTTGTGGGTGACTCCCATCCCCGAAGGCGGAGCAAAAAGTGATTTGGATGACGGCACAGCCGAGCTTCATGTGAGAAACATCTGCTCGGTATTCGACGCCTTCTCGGTTCCGAATAGCCTGACTCCCACCCACCCTCTAGGAAACGTTGTGAGCGCAGTCATCGAGTCCCTCGACCTTAAGTGGAGCGGCGTGACAAGGAGCATTATCGGATTCGGCGACCCAGTCAACCGATTCTCCGGCGACTTCTTCGAGACGTCCGCGACCATTCACGTGTCGGTAACAACGAAGAAGAGCACAGGACACGGTTTCAGGTTTGTTTCTTCGGCGACAACGAAGGTTAATTTCGCGCAGATTGGGCGCGAGACCAACGGCGTGTTCTTCTGACAAATCCACCTCACGGCGGCTCGAGCACAAGCATCCAGCAGGAGCTGCCGTGACGATTACTGTCGTTCACTACCGCGTTATGACACGCACCTCCAGCGGCTTCACCTGAGCATAAGCCCACCAGCGACACCCGTCGGGTTGTTCTCAAAAACATTTTTTTCGGAAGACAGGAAGCGGGGGATACACACGCGAGCTGGGTCTCGTTTGCTGCATTCTCACTTTGCAACCGTCCGCGAAAAACGTTACGCAGGCAGGGCGATTTGCAGAGTGCAGAGACTCACATCGGAGGTTGCGGATGCCGAATATCGAGGATCTACTTCTACGGAATGAAGAAATGATGCAACAAACCTTCGCTCCCGCTGTCGACGAAATCGATCGCGAACGCCGCTTCCCGCGAGAGAACATCGATGCTCTTGGTCGGAGTGGACTACTGGGGCTGCTTGTCCCCTCAGAATATGGTGGGGCAGGTGCCGGGATGCCGGAAATGTCCAGAGTGCTCGAC
>CATPBJ010000004.1 GCA_955652395.1 uncultured Terriglobales bacterium
GCATGGTCTCCTACTCTCACCGCCTGCAAAGCGGACATATCGTGTGCTATCTCGACCGGACATATCATGGGCTAACGACACCCCAGATTTGGACAATTGACCATTGGTCCGACTGAGCGTAGCCTGCTTCTAATAGCTTGAATTTGCATCCGTCAGAGTTCATCCAGCGGCAGGGTGCTGTGCCCGCTCCTGCGACTTGGGATACGCCTTCGGTAACTGCTCGAATTAATTTGGGGGGTATGATCGATGACACCGGGAATGGAATGGCTGCTAATTGCTTGGGGTATTGTGACGGGTATTTTCCTGCTCCTTCTCTTTTATCGCAGTACGCTGACGAGGCAAGAGGACGACCAGCTTTTCATTGACGAGTCTGCGTCGTCAATGGCCACGGAACAGAGGCAACTGATCGCCAAGGTGAACAAGATAAATCCTCTCGTCAAAATCGTAGGAGCAACTTCGGGCTTGATGATCTTGGTAATCGCGGGTTGGGCTGTCTACATCGGATTGAACTCGGTACAGCCATAGGCACAAGCGCCCAAGAAGTTTTCACCCCTCAATGAAATAGCCTCGCGCTCGGCATCCCCGTTCCGGTGGTCTCACCGTGCCTCTAAGCGGCACGATACGAAAGGGGGTCGGCGACAGAGCGCAGACTCGACCACATTCATTCGGCAAGAGCTTTCGCCTTGTCTCCAGTCTGTAGCCCAGCAGCTCTTAACTAGCCGATTCTGAACCATGATTTCAGTGCGGCATACGAATCCGTATCGACGCCCCAGCTTCGGTGGTGTATCAGTGTGTGCTGCGCTCTGACTTCAACGACGTGTGGATAGTGCGTCTCTTGATGACGATCAGGAGTGAAAAGCGACTGTCCCGGAATCGGCGCCGGGCGACCTACCTCAGCGGCTCCAAGGCACGGGCTTTGTAACCTCGGCCGAGATTCCGGGTGAAGAGCTTGTTATCGGCGTTGCGGGACGATGCTGGCGTCCCGATGGCGGGCGGTGTCTCGACCTTACTGCGGATGATTTCGCTGCCTTTTCTCGCCCCGGATACTCGAAGGTAGCTTGGAATTTTAAGCTGAGAGCAGAGTCGCCTAAGAGCACAGTGCTTTCAACCGAGACAAGGATCAAGTTCTTCGGCGCGGCGTTGTGGAAGTTTCGTTTCTATTGGAGTCTGGTTGGCCCGTTCTCTGGGCTCATACGAAAGGCGATTCTTAAACAGGTGAAGACCAAAGCGGAATCAAGCTAGGTACCAGTGTGCCCGCTCGAAAATTAAGCCAGAGCCCCTGGAATTAGACTTTAACGGTTTTGTTCGAGACTCTCCTCGCAATCCTCAGAAAATTCACTCCGACGTAGGTTCCAATCGCTTGCGTAATGAGCAATCAAACGTGATTCCCCATGGATTGCGAGGCTGCAAATGGACGTGATCTGGGCTAACGGCCAGAAAATGGTGGTACAGACCAAATAGCGATGATGCGAACATCGAAACCGAAAGGAGAATGGACCCGAGCCGTTTCCGAGTTGTCCAAAGGAGCGCCATTGCGATCAAAGGAAATCAGCACGACCATGATGACGAAGATCGAGGCAGGCGGAGCAAGGCCGACGCGGAGTTCACCGTGGGCACGACCATGTACGATGTTGACCAACAGGTGAGCAACAACGATAGCGGTCGCGTACTTGGCTGATCGGTTCACACCGTTTGATCCTGCCTTGTGGCTCAAAGACTCTCAGGTTGAGGCGCACGGTGCCAAGCTTCGGCGGTCAGTGAAACCTCCCAGCTGTACTATATTCGCGAGATGAAGACTCTGCTCAACCCGAAAGACAAGGAACAGATCATCGCCCGGCTCCAAGCGGTTGCTCCCACCAGTTCGCGCCTCTGGGGAAAGATGTCCGCACTCCAGATGGTCTGTCACTTCAGGATGTATATGGGCCTAAAGCCTGTGAGTCCCGCACGCCTCCCCTATCCCCGCAGCCTCGTAAAGCGGGTTGCGCTCTGGGCTCCAATCCCTTGGCCGAAAGGCTTCAAAACCGTGCCGGAGCTAGACCAGCAGGTTGGCGGCACTCCGCCAGTGATGGTGGCCCCGAGCATGATGGGTTTCCATCAGTTCGGCCATGCTCGCGCCGACGCGTGGGACGACCCACAGTGTGCGGATAGTCCCAAGCCTTGCAGCCCCCTCCGAACACGAGTGCGAAATAGAACACGCCAGCTTTCAAATCTGCATGACAGGGTGCTGCCTCTTTGTGCTTCCCTCTTTGTCGCTACGGTTGCCAAAGGGTACTAGGCGTACCATTGGGCATGAGCAGAACACCTCCAGAACTCCTCGATCCACGCTCTGTCGATGCCGATGTCCTCGTTCGAGAAGAACCAGACAAGAAGACGAAGAGGACGGCGGCGAATAGGACGACGACAACGAAGAGAACGAAGAGGAGGATGACGGCTATTCCGAGTGACAATGACCTTATCTGCGGTCGTGAAGGGATGAGGCGCGAACATTTCGTCGAGGTAGTGGAGGGGTTTGACTCGCTTCCACAAGAATTTCGCGGGCGCATCTCTAACGTTGTTACCATCGCCTAGGGAGTATCCGGCGTAGCACAGGATCTCGCCTGTTGGGGTGCTCCCAAATGAGAGCTTATGGAATCCGACGTATTAGCTCGACTGAAGCGGGTGGCGACAAGGCAGACCACGACCCTGACGCATTACGGTCGTAAATCGGGAAGGCCCTACAATGTCACGATCTGGTTTGTGCTGGATGGCGAAGAGGTCTATCTCGGAACTGCGAACGTGAATCGCCAGTGGGTGCGCAACGTACAAAAGACGCCGAAAGTCAGGCTGTCCATGGGTGGGGAGATGTTCGGGGGCACGGCCCGGTTTCTCGCCGAAGGCGTCGAGCACGAACGCGCGATGGCTGCCATTCGACAGAAGTACTGGATGTATCGGCCGCTCATTGCGCTAGGGCGGGTTCTCACCGCCATCGGCGTGATGCGCGACAAGACGGGATCGTTCGAGGTGACGTTGGCGGAATAGCCGCTAGTGAAAGGGCTGTTAGGAACGTCCCACGACTTCGGTTGACTCCTGCAATGGGGTCGCTCTAGTTTTTCCAAGACGCTCCGCCAACATCCTGCCCGCCCCCGCGCCAATCCCGGCAGCACTAGCGTTAAGTTGGGTTGCTGCTTTCCTTCGCACGGAAACCTTTCCCATTCTTGGTTCACCACCAAAACACCTGATATTACAATCCGCAATACGTTCAGCTTCCCCATTTTACCCACGTTTTCTGCCCAGATTCCTAGATTCTTAATACGTTATGGGAAGCCTCGACTTGACAAGACTTGCGTAGTAAGTATCTGAAACTACGATACTTGACTGCCATCACCGTATCGTTATAGATTCCAGTCGTAATGACGGAAAAGCAACGATTTCGAAAGGCGAGACTGACTGGTGGTGTTAAGCCAAGCCAGTCTCGCGCGCAAGGCGGGAGTTTGGCGGGAATATCTTTCGGGTTGGGGAAACAGCTGGCCTCAAATTGAAGCCGAACGACCACGAGGCTCTGCTTCTGGCTCTCAGAGACGAAATCAAACGGCGCGCGGAAGCGTGCGATCAGGCAATGGAAATTTTGAAACAGGAAGAGAAAATCGAAGCTCAAAAGACTTAAAGCGAGCCCCCCCGGCAGAAGGAAAGTGCTCGCAAAAGTGATATCGCGTATGGGCACACAACGGCACACTGAAAACTCTACCACGCGAAAACGCTTTGCTCGAGTTGCGGAGTCTAGTTTTGTTGTGGAAAAACGCAGCGGGGAATTCCGCCGCGAGAGACTCCCAGATCCCGCCACTTTTTATTCCAGAGAACTTGGGAATTTGACACGGGCGAATCGTGCCGGTTGGGCCACGGCACGCTGCGTCTTCCACGCACCCGATCTTCGCCCAAGTTTACGCGTCAACATTAATACAGGCGCATTCCGCTGCTGGTCGTGCAAAACCTCAGGCGGGGACGTTATTTCGTTTCTGATGGCTCTCCATGGCTGGGCCTTTATCGAAGCGGCGAAACATCTGGACTGCTGGTCGACGTCCAATTCCGACTTCACAGAAATCAAAAAACAGAGACGCGAGCGTGAACGGCAGCGAGAGATTCAAGTGGCGCAAAAAGCTCAGCAACGCCACACCCGCATCGCGGCGCGGAACGATTTGCATGCAACAGAGCGGATCTTTCGCGAGACGAACGAACGGCTTGGCCAATTGCTGCGCGGCGCGACCGAACGCTCCATTGGCGAGACCGACAGCTGCTGGGCAATCTTAGCAACGGCCATTGATGAAATTCGCGAAGGGGCGCAGCTCTACCGGGCGCTGGCGGAGGTGGAAAGTGGTGAGTAAACAACTTTGGCGTTCCCTATGACGAAGTTTTTGGGCCGGAGGACGACACCATTCTTAAATTCGAGGAGGTGCCAGACGTGATGACCGTGAACGGGTTTAGGCTGCAACGGTAAAAGGCTTGCCAATGAGAACTAGGTCGTACCCACTTCTAAGCAATTTTTCTGTGTTCTCGGAAAAGCGACTGGACGTACGTTTTCAGGACCGTATCCATGCTCTTTTTGGATTCCTCGAAGTCACGCCCGCGCACCAAAAGGTCTAGGCTTTCACAGACACCCTTCCAACCATCATCTTCCGCCCAAAACACACACTCCACGGCAATGGTAGCAATCAGCGGCATTTTTACAGCACAAGACCGCAAGACTTTCCTCCTTAAATCCTTGGCATGAGACCTCGACGGTCCGTCTTCGTGTTCTCCTTCGTTCTTGAGTGCCGTTCGGGCCAATGATCTCGTCGTCAGTCTTCTCGTAGCATCGAACAACTCGAGGCGGCGTCTTTCCGTATGAAATTTTCCACTGCAACACCACATTTCGCGTGCCGAATCTTAGCTCTCAACTCTCGGTAGCAAGGAGCATGCCACATCGTGATCCACCCAACCCGTTTCGCATCACTCCCTTGCAAATGCTGGTGGTGTGTCTAGGGTGTTCCCTGTAGCGCAATATTGCTTACCCGGATCAGCGAATTATCGCATGCGACGGGGTGTTGTGGCCGATGCCCTTCTTGCTATGACAGGGACGGTTGCGAAAATTCCGTCCGCAAAGTTAGCGGTTGGGAACTGGGGGTCAGACCTAAATTGTGCAATTTGAAGACACGAGAAACGGGAGTGGGCCGCGAGTATACCTTTCACCGAATCGCGAATGCGCCGCAGCGGCCGGAAGCGACACAGACCCGACCTCAGGACTGGCACACGCCTACGCAGCGACAGGCCAAAAGGCTAATGCGGAAAAGATACTTCGTGAATTGCTGCAAGAGTCGAGGACTCGCTATGTGTCGCCCTATATAATTGCGACAATATACGCTGGACTGGATGACAAAGACAGAGCCTTCGAGTCTCTAGAGAAAGCGTATCAAGAGCGATCCCCTGATATACCCTCCTTCATCAAAGCTGACCTGCGGATTGACACTCTCCGGTGCGACCCGCGCTTTTCAAGACCTGTTGCGCCATGTCGGTCTGCCGCGCCAGACCGATCTGCCATAGTCTCCCGATGTGCTGGCGCTAAGGGGAGCCTGGAGTTGAGACCAACCATAGTGAGAAACTGCCTCCAGCGGTTGGCGTTGTTCTGCTCGCAAGGGGAGTTCTCGCTCTGGTTCTTTGGAGCACGCAAGAACTAGTCCACATCTATTGCAACAATGCCATTGAGCAATCTGATTGGCACCGATGTCGCGAACCGGCGATGCGGTCGCTTTGACCGTCACGGCTGCGATCTGTGGAACACAAAAAAGAACACCGCCAATGTAAAAGAGCCAAACGCATAGATGAAAGACGAGAAGAGCACCACCAGAGGTTCGACACCCCGCAAAACGTTGAGAAAATGAAAGACGAACGTCCACGTTAGGAAAGCCGTCATCAGAAGCGTTCCGATGAATGCCAGTAATGCCGCACCTTTGAGTGTCATGCCCGGAGTATGAACGTTGCCAGTGTAATCCGCAATGCCCGGTACCGTGCAAGCGCGAGCTGCGAATGCTTATGCCGCGCCTTGCGCGTCTGCGGGATCGAAGACGATATCTGATCGGGTGCTGTTGACGATTGCTCTTAGCTCGGCTTGCTCCTCGGCAGGCACTTTGAATTTGTCCAGTGTCAGCCAAACATCGTCCACGAATGCCTCCCACTCCTTGGCGGTAATCTTCAAGTGAGCGTGCGAATCTGCCATCGACTTGCCGGTGTATTTTTGTGGGCCGCCCGCAACCCAGCAGACCATCTCGGTCACCAAATACTTGAATCCCGCAGGCGGCACACGATGATGCGCTTCGTCCACCAGAGGATTGGCGTTCAGCCTTGGGTCTGCCATGACTCTGTCGATGAGGTCGTCTACCACAGTGGCGATGCGGTAGACGCCGCCAAGTCTGTCGTAAAGAGACGGCTTTTCCGCTGACTGCATGATGAACCTCCTTAAGGATGACTAGCGTAACAGAATTGGTTTCGGGCAAATACACCCTCGCAATCTGTCTAATCAGAGATGCGACTTTTCCACACTTCTACAAGACAAGTACAGCAACTACCCGATTCGGCACCGTTCGTTCAGAAGCCTACCATTGAGTTTCCCGACAAATTAATAACAACGGAGGGTTCAATGTCACACGATGTCGAAGTCAAAGAGGGCCAGAGTTTTCAAGACGGAATGGGACTGACTGTGAGGGTTGCAGGCATCGATGCGAATGACCGCGTGCACTTCTCTGTGATCGAGGATCGAAAAGTCGTTCGCGCTGAACCGGGAGAAATGTCCTATTCTGCCTTTGTCCGCCGCTTTACCAGAATTGACTCGGTGGAAGACGCTTGTGCCCGCATTAAGCGTCTCGGTTATGTCGAGTCCCGACGTGTGCGAATCTACGGAGAGGAATTTGAATTACTGTCCGACCCCTTTCCGGAGGCAAATCGGATCGCAATTCGCGCTAAGGCGACAGGAGACTCAAGCATCCGAATACTGCGGCTTCCGGTCAACATCGTCCAAAGCAGTAGGGTAGAACGCGTCAAAGCCGCGTGAGAAAACTTTGAGTCAAAATGGCGAAGACGTTTTCGCACAGGGGAAACCGCGCAGTTCGACGTGACCAAGGATCCGAAGGGCTGGCAGGCAGAGGGCATGCATGCGCGCCTTCTCAGATCACCACGCCAAATCGTCCGTTGTTTTGGATCGCGACCTCGACCAAGAGAAGAGTCTCGACCCATCCGGCCCTCGGACTCGATGTCCCCTCTGTGGTTGGTCGCCCCTCAAAGATGACCGCTGGCCCTGTAGCTGCGGCTATGAGTGGAACACGTTCGACACGGGAGGAGTCTGCCCCGCCTGTCTCCACCAGTGGACGTCAACCCAGTGTCTCTCTTGTACCCGCTGGTCGGCGCAGTCGGATTGGTATGCGCAGTCTGAAATTCAGAGTCATTGCGCCGATGTACACTCAACACCATCAGCATATGAAAGCAACTTCTGCGGTAACCGAAGACCCAATCCCGCCCTCGTCACGCTCGCGTTTTCAAGCCGCCATGATTCTGGCCATGGCGGCTGATGCACTTCAAATTCTTGTTTTTCCCTTATTCGCCGAAGGCGCTTTGTCACCTGCTGATGACGTGCTTGATCTTGCTGTCGCAGCCGTGCTGGTAAACCTGCTCGGGTGGCACTGGGAATTTCTGCCAGCATTCCTTGCCGAACTCGTGCCCGGAGTCGATTTGGTTCCCTTCTGGACGCTCGCGGTCGCCAACGTTTATCGCAAATGGAAACAGATCACGATCACCGTAGAGGAAACTCGTGATCAGCGCCCGGCGCTACCAAAGCCGCAAAATTCTTCCTAAGCTGGAATCAGCATGGAGGTCAGGATGGCGGGTTCAGCGTGGGGTTTAGGCTGAAGTCACGAACTGCGATTCGTGCGCGGCCAGTCTATCCGCCAGCGCCCGCCCCCGCCCCTCACTGGCACCCAGAACAGTCTCTTTGGTGGCGTCCCTCGCACATGATGGTAGAGCCCGGCGGTTCGCTCGTAAAACCCGCGAGTATGCCATGAATCGTGAAACCCGAACCGCTGGAAGTCGAGGTGGTGGCAGAACTCGTGGCAGAGGGTGCTTAGGAATGTGCCGACAGAGGTGACTTCTTTGCGCACCGCCGTCCTCATCCAGACGCGGATGAGCATGGTTTCTGGATCGTAGTCCCCGAAAAGCTCGGTGCTCCAACTCTCGCGAACTCGCAGGGGCCGGGCTGCAAGGACGCGGATGCCGCACGTCGGGACCTTGTAGAATTCCGATGCGGCGTTTAGAAACATCGCACAAGCAAGTCGGACATCTGTACTCTTTGCAGACTTCATCGCGGAATCGATAGCCTTCGCCGTCACGGGCAGAGTTCCGCCATCTGGCACGTCGAGCGTCCTGATCCGGTCGCTTTCTAAAAAGCCTGCGCGGTTCGCCTTGCGCGGGGGAGCGTCCGTCAACATCGCATTCTCATCGAGAATTGGTGAAAATTAGAAGATACAGGAACAACAAGAGTGCCACGGCACTGAGTGCGCTTCTCACGGCGTGCAATGCGCCCCAACCTGCGAGTAGCTGCCTGTTTGTGCCGACCCCTGTCTAATGTCGGACTGAGCAACAGCTTATTGGTGGGCAAGATCACGATCAGCGTGAACGGAATGACTGAGCCCAGCAGGACTCCGGCAACCGGCCACCAGAATGCCGCTCCGGCGAGCCATGCGGGCTATCGACGACAGCAGACCCAAGGCCGCGCAGGTCGCCTGCATGACTGTGGCTCGACGATAGCTGGGCGGAAACTCGGTAGCGGCTATTTCCACTCCGCACTGCATCCTCGCCGGATGTTCGACAAGGGTGATGTAGACGGCGGCTCCGGTGAACAGGGCACACGCGAGAACAGAGATGAATTCGGCGATGTCCCGCATCAATGACTGTACCGCTTGGACTGTACCGCTTGGTCAAGAGCTAAGCGACTTTCAAGACTATCTTGCCACGAGCGTGCCCTGTCTCATTGAGTTCGTGCGCATTTCGAGCTTCGGACAACGGAAGCACCTTTTCGACTATAGGCTTGATGTTTCCCGAATCGATCATGTTCACGCCGCTGCCATTCCTGTCGCGGCGGTAACGGCGCGGCGGGCGCTATTCGACACCGCTGGGCTGAAGAAAGACCAGAAGGTATTGATTCACGGCGCAGCCGGAGGCGTGGGCAGCTTCGCCGTCCAACTAGCGAAATGGAAGGGAGCGCACGTCATGGGGACAGGGTCCAGTCGGAATCAGGCGTTCCTCCGGGAATTGGGAGTGGACGAACCGATAGATTACGAGAAGACTCGCTTCGAAGATGTATTGCACGACGTGAACGTTGTGCTCGATCCTATCGGGGGAGACACGCAGAAGCGTTCGTGGAAGGTGTTGAAGAAGGGTGGGATTCTCGTTTCGATTGTCGCACCACCCTCGGCAGATGAGGCTGCCAAACACGGTGTGCGGTCAGCGTTCTTATCTGCTCAGGGAGGTTCATCGCTGCTGGCCGAACTTGCAAAGCTCTGGTCAATCGACTTCGGTTTGAGCGCCGTTTCTGTTTCCTTCACTACCACGTACTCCGCGTAAGCACCGCCGTTGTGTGCGACATCCGTGCGGGCGTACACTTCATCGCCCTTCTTAAGTTTTGTGACGGTTGGACCGACTTCCTCGACAACGCCTGAGACATCCCAGCCCGGAATAAAGGGCAGCGGAAGAGGGACGTAATCCTTTAGGTAGCCTGCTCTGGCTTTCCAGTCTATGGGATTCACTGAAGCGGCATGAACTCTTACCAGCAACTCGCCGGAAATGGGCGTCGGGCGCGGTGCATCTTCGAACCG
Source organism: uncultured Terriglobales bacterium (assembly GCA_955652395.1). Taxonomy (GTDB): domain Bacteria; phylum Acidobacteriota; class Terriglobia; order Terriglobales; family Acidobacteriaceae; genus JAIQFF01. Next base: position 9,870 of record CATPBJ010000004.1, read on the forward strand.
CAGGACTTCCGGCCGCCGTAGTTGTGGACTCGCACTGCTTTCATCTTTTCCATCTCACACATCTCCTTGGGAAAATTCGTGTTGGTTCATCGAGCACGCCAGTTGCCATCTACGCCGGGAGCGGCTCAGCCGAAACTTGTTTTGCCTTCTTGGGGACGAACGGTTCGAGCAGAGACTTGAATCGAGGGCTCAGCCGCAGTTCTTCACTTTCCTGCTCGAACGACGTGCGCGGTTCTGCTGCTTCCTTGAGCGCATACCGCAGGTACGAGAGCCGCATGAGCCAGAGTGCGTGGTCGATGTCCTGTTCGCTGCGGATACGGAAAGTGATCCAACCTGAATTCGGAACCCAGCGGTGTTCTTCGGCTAGACTCTCTGCCAAAAGCATATCGTGGATTGGTCGCGGGAAGGGTATATCAACAATCCCATTCGCGTGAGCGTGACCGACTTCCGCCGCTCCGAACAGAAATTCCGTTCCACCAAAGCGATGAGGATGAACTGAGATTTGCGACCAAGCAGAGACTAGGTCTTCGAGCGTCTTTACGTGCTTCATCACATCTTCTCCTGTTGCTCTCTTTCGATGTCTGAACACATCCTCTCGATTCAGCTACCGATGGGCAATAATCTCCCGGTGTTTCCAGCCAACAACGGATGTGGTGCTTTGCGGCTTTCCGCCTACCACTTCGCTCGCGCTCGTTGACTTCTGCTTTTTCCTATCCCTAAGATTGAGCGATTTAGCAGGAGGGCGCTATGCGTCGAGAACGGGCGCTGAAGATTGTGTTGGTGTTGGTGGGATTGTTCTTTTCGGCTGGCGTTTATCCCCTGACGGGCTCTTTATTGCATCCGAGTGAATCGGATAGCGGCGACACCATGATGCTTAGCCTCTATGTCACGCTCGGTATTTTCCTGCTCATCGCGGTGCGGAATCCATCGGCGCATCGTAGCCTGATCGCCTTCGCAGCTTGGTCGAGCTTCGCTCACGCGGTGGTGATGTCGGTGCTGGGATTCGAAATTGCGAGCGAACGCGTAGGATTTCTGGTCGGCTCTGCTGTGCTGGTTGTGATTGGTGTAGCCCTGATCGCGCTGGCTCCGGCAAAGCAGTCGGGAGAACGGACATCCGCAGCCGCTGCGTAGGCTCGCACTCTGGGAAAGTGCCGACCCCAACATCCCGATCCTGAAAAGAAGCCTAAGCCGAGTACGCGACGCGGCAATAGGGTCGGCGAACAAGCATCACTAGAACGTGTAACTGGTAGAATTGTCCGCGTGAACAAAGTGAAATCTCGCGAAGGTAGTTCGGGGAATCGCAAGGGTGTTCCAAAGAACGTTGATGAATACCTTGCCCGTGTCCCGGAACCCGCCCGCAGTACCTTGAATAGGCTTCGCGCTGTGATACGGTCTGCTGTGCCGCCTGATGCAACAGAGACCATCAGCTATCGGATTCCTGCATTCAGGTACAAAGAGGTGCTGGTTTGGTTCGCAGCGTTTTCGGATCATTGCAGTTTGTTCCCGACTGCCTCCGTTATCGAAACCTTCAAAAATGAACTTGAGGGCTTCTCTAGATCCAAAGGAACCATCCACTTCCCCACGGACAAGCCATTGCCTGCTCCTCTCATCAAGAAATTGGTGAAAGCACGAGTGGCGCATGTCGAAAGCAAGAAACGGCACTGATTCCGCCATTGATATGGAGCGATCAAGTGAAGAATGATCTCAAAGAACGCCTCGTCCGCTACCGCCAGATCAAGCTAAGCGTCATCGGCAGGAAAACAGGGCGCACGATCTCAATTCCGGTCTGGTTCGTGCTGGAAGGCGACAAGCTCTACCTTCTGCCCGTGCAGGCGTCGGCCACATAGTGGTACCGGAACGTATTGAAGAACCCGCAGATTCGGATTGACGCCCGAGGCGTGGAAGCGGAGTTCCGGGCTGAGCCCGTGACCGGAGCTAAGGCTGTCAAATCTGTGATCGAGAAGTTTCGGGAGAAATACGGAGCAGGAGATGTGAGGAAGTATTATCCGAAATTCGATGTGGCTGTTTTGGTAAAACTGGACTGATCAGCAACATCCCCAAGCCTTGCCGCGTATTGTCTCGCGGCCTTCCCACAAAATTAGTGGTGTGACCACCAGAGCCGCCACAGGGTCTGCCCATGCAATATGCCAAATGGCGTTGACCCCTAGTCCGACCAGTGCAATCAGTGAGAGGTAATCACACAACGCTGATTCAGCGACATCTGCTCTCAGGGCAGCACTTCCTGTGGCTGCGGAGAATTTGCGCTTCTCTCTAGCGAGCCACGGCATTACCAGAGCCGCAGCAATCAAAATCGCAATTCCGAGATAGGTAGCCTTGGGTTCACTGTATCCCAGTAGGGTCAAGGCCAAAACCACGACCCGTAAGCGGCGAGTGCGAAGAGCAATAAAATCCGCAATGCGGGCGGCACGTCGTTCTGCATGCTCATGTCCGCTATGCGCACGAAATCGCCAGAGAACTACGACCGCCGAGAGCAGTTCTATGACACTGTCGCCGCCGAATGCGAGCAGGGCTGGACTACGAGCCATCCAAGCTGCTGACCAAGGCACAAGTACGGCGCTGGGTTCCTGTCACTGAGAGGACGCAACTATCACTGCGGTTACAGTTACGACGGCCAAGAATACCGAGAGTCTTGCCACACCTCCGACTTGAAAGTTGCCGAGAAATATCTGGCAAAGCGGATTCGAGAGGTACACGCTGCACAAGAGGGCGGCGTCTTTGTAAGTCCGGCGCTGCGCAGCGAAAGGCTAGGGTGAGCCCGATACTCGATTCTCTGGTACAGGCTCTGACGCTGGCGGGCAAGTATAACGACAAGGTCAAATCCAATCTGAAAACCCGTGTACGCGCACTTTGGCAACATGCGCGCCGCCAAAGTCACGACGGAGCACGTGAATGCTTACATCCAGAAATGCTTGGATGAAGGTTACAGCAAGGCAACCGTCAATCGGCGACCGCAGCTTTTGGTGCCAAGCGTTTGTGGTGGGCGATTCGCGAGAAGAAGAGCACGAAGCCATTCATTCAAAACCTGTCGGAAATCGAAAACATGAGAGAAGGTTTTTTTGAGCACAATGACTTTGAATCCGTAGTCGAGCACCTACCCGAATACCTAAAAGATTTTTCTCGTTTTGGATACGCCACGGGCGGGAGAAAAGGTTCGATTGCTTCGCTGGCTTGGACGGACGTGGGCACCGACGTCCTGTATCTGCGTGCGCAGAATTCCAAAACGCGAAAACCTGAAACCATTCCGCTCGTGGGTCAGCTGAAAGAAATTATCGACCGTCGACGTGAAACGCGTGTCTCGGAGTCATCCACGGGCGAGGCTCGTTTCGCAAAGTATGTTTTCCACCGCGATGGGGAACCTGTCGGGGACTTCCGCAAGGCATGGGCAACGGCTTGCAAAAAGGCGGGAGTGACTTGCCGGTTGTTCACGACTTACGCCGGAGCGCCGCGAAAGCGATGACGGACGCGGGCGTACCGATAGCAGTGGGCATGAAAATCACGGGACATCGCACTGCGAGCAATTACCAGCTCGACCGCAGCAGCACGCAAAGTGGCGGTGATGGCTGGCAGGTGATACGCTGTTCGTCGCGACCGGGGGAAACTGAAAAGCTTCCCCTTTTTTCTGCTCAAAATAGCAGCCCGGCACGGCTTTGACGCCTTCCGCGTATTCCCCAAAACTCACATGACAAGAAATCCGTACACCCCAAAATACCCTACAGTTGGCCATTTTTGTGCTGATTGAATTTTGTAAGTTGTTGAAGAATGGTGCGCCCTGAGAGATTCGAACTCCCGACCTTCTGGTTCGTAGCCAGACGCTCTATCCAGCTGAGCTAAGGGCGCGTCTTTTTCTGGTGTGAAGGCTTGTTCTAAAGCATTTTAACAGAGAAAAGGGAGCGGTTTCCCGCTCCCCTTTTTTCTGTGCCGGCAAGGCTTCGGCAAAGCGAAGGGTTGAGATGAGAAACCAGACGACCGCAAGTGTCCATATTCAGGAGGCTACGTACGAGCCTCGCCGCGTGTACGGCGGCGTTTTCTCGAAGAGAAATTACTATGTGCCGCGGGAGGAACAGGGAAGGCCTGACCGGCATACTGGCGCTGACCCGGCCTCGCAACCCTTACTTCGACGTACCCGATCAAATCTTGTCGCGGCTGGAGTTTTCTTTAGTTCGGGTACAAGCAGCAGGCTGGTTCAATGCAAAAATCCGTAGCGCTGAGAAGGAGCTGTACCGGGCCGGCTGCAAGAGGATCGTCGCGTACTGCTGGACTCCGAATTTCCACCGACAATTGGCCTTCTGCAAATCGACCTGCGACAAGTTCGTGTACCACATCGACGACGAGTATTCCTTTTCTCCGAGCGAAGTGCCCACGTCCTGGCAAGAGCAAAAAGTGCTCGACGGCGCGGACACCGTAATCGTCCCCTCAGAACAGTTGCAGAAAAAGAAGGGTGGAGTGCACATTCCGAACGGCGCAGATTACTAGCTTTATGCCGGGAAGCACGTGGAGCCGGAAGATCGGGCGCGCATACCGCATCCGCGCATTGGCTATACGGGTTGGTTAAAGAACCAGTTGGACTGGGACTTGCTTATCTGCCTGACCCGTGCGCGCGTCCGCACTGGAACTTCGTATTCGTAGGCCCGGTAAAGGAGCATCCCGCGCACCAGGTAACACGAGATGTCGTGGCCGTTTTACGTGAGCTTCTTAACTGTCACTTCCTGGGAGCAAAGAGAGTGACGGAATTGGCTGCATACTCGCAACATTTCGACGTTTGTCTGATGCCGTACGCCATGACCGACTACACAAAATACATATGCCCTTTGAAGATGTCCGAGTATCCGGCCAGCGGTATGCCAATCGTTTCCAGTCCCGCTGCCGGCAGTGACGCAATTCGGAAGGCTTATTTCCATCTGCTCCGAACGAATTGCTTAGACAGTATTACCGCAAGCCTGGGGATGGACGGCGCAGAAAAACGACAAGAAGCAGCGCGAGCTTACGATTGGGCCATCATCGTAAAAAGAGTAACGGACATTTTGGAGGACAAAGGGGAAAGTCAAGGTTATAGCGAAAGCCTGGGAACTTGATAACATGCCCACCGCGGATGAGGATCTCCGCAGGCGGGGGCGCCATGAACGGGACCAGGCCAACGATTCTTTTCGGCATCCTTCTTTTGATCATACTTTTTTTCACCAGCCTCGCCCCGTTAGCGGGGTCGCAGACCTCTAATGCCAACGCAGCGGCGGAAAGCGGAAGCGCCGCCTCATTGCAGCCGTTTGACGTCAAAGCCGCGGTGGATGCGTATCTTGCCAGAGTTCCCGCCGACCAGCGCGCCCGCTCCGACGCTTATTTCGAAGGCGGCTACTGGCTTCTGCTGTGGGATTTTCTATCCACGGCGGTAGTGATGTGGGTTCTGTTGCACTTTCGGTGGTCGGCGCGGATGCGGGACGTGGCGGAGCGTGTCACCCGCTTCAAGCCGCTGCAGACGGCGCTGTACTGGGTGCAGTTCGTCGTTGTGGTCTCGGTGATCATTTTTCCCCTGACGGTTTATGAGGGCTATCTTCGGGAGCACAAGTACGGCCTCTCCAACCAGACGTTTGGACAATGGATGCGCGACCAGGTGATCGGGCTGGCGGTGGCGGCAGTTCTTGGGGCCATTCTGCTGGCGCTTTTGTTTGGGGTGGTCAGGCGGCTGGGCAAGAACTGGTGGGTGTGGGGAAGCGCGGTATCGCTGATCTTTATCGCGTTCGTGGTGTTGATTGCGCCAGTTTTTATTTTTCCGCTGTTCAACAAGTTCACCAAGCTGGAGGTTCCTCGCATCAAGGGACCGATTCTGAGCCTGGCGCGCGCCAACGGGATTCCCGCTACTGATGTTTACGTGTTTGACGCATCCCGCCAGTCCAACCGGGTGAGCGCCAACGTCAGCGGCTTCGCAGGAACCACGCGGGTTTCACTCAATGACAATCTGCTGCGGCGTTGCTCGCTGGCCGGAATCGAGTCGACCATGGGCCACGAAATGGGGCACTACGTATTGAATCATGAGTTCAAAGGCCTGGTGCTCAATGGCGTGGTAGTGGTGCTTATGTTTGGGCTTTTGAACTGGGGTCTCAATGCCGGGTTGGCGCGCTGGGGAGCAAGCTGGGGGATCAGGGGCATAACCGATCTTGCCGTTGTGCCTCTGGCGGTGCTGCTGCTGGCGATTTTTTCTTTCGTACTTACTCCGGTGAATAACACGATTACTCGCACCATGGAGTACGAAGCTGACCTGTACGGCATCAATGCCAGCCAGCAGCCGGACGGAGAAGCTGAAGTCGATTTGATGTTGGGGGAGTACCGGAAACTCGATCCAGGGCCGATCGAGGAGTTCGTCTTTTTCGATCATCCTAGCGGGCGCACTCGAATCACGGCGGCGATGCGGTGGAAGGCGGAACATCTTCCGGGCGCGCCGCTGGGGAGTGTAGGGCGGTGAGCTCTGTTTGTGCGCCCGCGGGCGGCCCAATGCCAGATGAGCCTGCGTTGCAATGCTCCTTCGCCCTTTCAGGACTTTGTCATTGCCCTTTTCCACACCAGGGCTGGCGCGCTGAGCCGCAACTGTGGCATCTTAAACTTAGCTCAGGGCAGGCTCTCACGGCTGTTGGAGCCATGACGGCCTCATAACCTGGGGTCACACGAAAATCCAAAACGGGCTACCGTAGCGGGTTTTGGACGATTTCCACAGCATTCGGCAGGCTTCGTGCCAGAGCTTCGGCTCAACGTAATTCTTTCCCCCTAAGGGGCAATTCCTACTCGATTACCGAAGATTTGGGCTTAGCATTTTCAGCAACTTGAGAGTGGCAACGGGGATGCTTTACATCAAAACAGACGAAGTGGCGCGCAACGGGGCGCTCCAGAGAAAAAACTTCGGCCAGAGGTTTTCTTGAGCGCCCCTTGCATTTTCCGCAAACAACAGCCCTCCCGCTCCCCCAATCGGCTGAGGGCTAATCTTTTGGCCGGCGCCCCTCTATCCAAATCCAGTCAGGCGCGGTAGCCAGACAGCCTCGAACAAACTTCAAACGCTAAAGCGCACCAATTCTCAACGAGTTGCACGAGCGAACTCTGCCCTTCCGATTTTCTTCGGGAGCCGGGCTCGGGCGCATCTGTCATGGGCTTAGGCCAGAACTAGCTGTTCGCCGAGGTCCAGTCCGGTATGCCGTAACAAGCCGGCAATCACGGGTTCCTTGAACCGCGAAGCGTCGAATTCGATGCGAACAATGCGCTCGGCTTCGTTGAACGCGATTCGCCGGACGCCATACACATCGCGCACATTGTCCAGTGCACGCATGGTCGCCTCCGACAGAGGGGTGTGGTAGCGGTATGCCACTTCCAATTGGGTCATCGTATGCTCTTCCTGCCTCGTGGTGAAGATACAACAATCGACTGAATAAGCGAATGAATCTAATATTGTTCGGCTGAGGTCTGCCAAGCCGATCCCAGCGATTATGGAAAATTCTGCCAAGTCTGCAACCACTGTGCAAGATCCAGTTTGCGGGATGAACGTAGAGCCTTCCACCGCAAGGTACAGATTGGAGCACGCCGGAAAGACGTATTCCTTTTGCTGTGCCGCTTGCCGGAAGAAGTTCCGCGCTCGGCCGGATGACTACCTGGCGGTGCGTTCGGCACCAGTCGCGGGATCGCAGATCATCAACATAGCGCCGGCGACCGCCGAGCCGGCGCTGCTGAACAGTATTCTGGCGACGCCTGGCGCTGCAGCCTTTGCGACTCCAGTTCCCGCGACCGCCGGCGCCTACGTTTGCCCCATGTGCCCGGGAGTGCGATCGGCCAAGCCGGACACTTGTCCACGTTGCGGAATGGCGTTGGAACCGGAAATGCCGGTGGCCGCGACGCGTGTCGAATACACCTGCCCTATGCATCCGGAAATTGTCCGGCCAGGGCCAGGCAATTGCCCGATCTGCGGCATGGCGCTGGAGCCGCGTACCGTCGCCGCACAGGAAGAGGACAATCCTGAACTGCGGGACATGACGCGCCGTTTCTGGATCAGTCTGGCGCTTACCGCTCCGCTGCTGGCGGTTGCGATGGGTGACATGCTGCCCGGCATGCCGATGCAGCGACTGCTGCCTGCTGGCTGGCAGCCCTGGATCGAGTTGATTCTGGCCACTCCGGTTGTGCTCTGGGGCGGGGCGCCATTTTTTCAGCGCGGCTGGGCGTCCATCGTCAATCGTTCGACCAATATGTTCACGCTGATCGCGATGGGAACGGGCGTGGCCTATTTGTACAGCCTGGTCGCAATCGTCTTCCCACAAATATTTCCCGCTTCGTTTCGTGAGATGGGCGGAACGCCTGCGGTGTATTTCGAAGCAGCGGCGGCGATCACGACTCTGGTGCTGTTGGGCCAGGTGCTCGAGCTGCGCGCCCGCACCCGCACGGGTGCCGCTATTCGAGCTTTGCTGGACTTGGGGCCGAAGATGGCCCGAGTTCTGCGCGATGGTCGGGAAGAAGATGTTCCCCTGGAACAGGTGATGCCCGGCGACCGATTGAGGGTTCGGCCGGGGGAGAAGATTCCGGTGGACGGCGCCGTGCTCGAAGGCACGAGTGGCGTGGACGAGTCGATGATTACCGGCGAATTCATCCCGGTAAGCAAGCGACCGGGCAGCCCTGTGATTGGCGCGACGGTAAACGGAACCGGGTCGCTGGTGATGCAGGCGGAGCGGGTCGGAAGCGGAACCCTGCTGGCGCAAATTGTGCGGATGGTCGGCCAGGCGCAGCGCAGCCGTGCCCCCATTCAGCGTTTAGCGGACCGGGTGGCGGGCTGGTTCGTTCCCGCGGTGATCGCGATTGCGATTCTGACTTTCGCGGCGTGGAGTTTGTTCGGCCCGGAACCTCGACTTGCGCACGCTTTGGTGAATGCGGTGGCGGTGCTGATCATTGCGTGTCCGTGTGCCCTGGGACTGGCAACGCCGATTGCGATCATGGTCGGGACAGGCCGCGGCGCGCAGTCTGGTGTGCTGATCAAGAATGCGGAAGCGCTCGAACGGATGGAGAAAGTGGACACGCTGGTAATCGACAAGACTGGCACACTGACGGACGGCAAACCGCGGGTGACATCCGTCATCACTGCGCCGGGGCGGGATGAAAATGAACTGCTGCGCCTGGTGGCCAGCCTGGAGCAGGGAAGCGAGCATCCGCTCGGAGCCGCAGTCGTGGAAGCAGCCAGGAACCGTGGTCTGAGTTTGGCGAGTGGAAGTGAGTTCGAATCGCATACTGGCCGGGGCGTGAGTGGACGAGTGGAAGGCCAGAAAGTTCTGATCGGAAACGAACGGTTGCTGGAGGAGAACGGAATTTCTGCGGCGGCGCTGGTGCCGAAGGCGGAAGAGCTGCGACGCGGACAAACCGTCGTCCTGATTGCCGTGGAAGGCCAGGCGGCGGGGCTGATCGGCATTGCGGATTCGATCAAGGCCTCGGCGGCTCAAGCTCTGATCGATCTCAAACATGAGGGCCTGCGGTTGGTGATGCTTACCGGCGACAGCCGTTCGACCGCGGACGCGGTGGCCAAGATGCTTGGGATCGAGGAGTTCGAGGCTGAAGTTTTGCCCGGCCAGAAATCCCAGGTGGTGCAACGGCTGCAGAAAGAAGGACGGACTGTGGCCATGGCGGGTGATGGCATCAACGACGCACCGGCGCTGGCGCAGGCCGATGTCGGCATCGCCATGGGTACGGGCACGGACATCGCGATGGAGAGCGGTGGCATCACCCTGGTGAAAGGCGATCTCGCTGGTATCGTGCGGGCGCGCAAACTGAGCCAGGCGACCATGCGCAATATTCGGCAGAACCTGTTCTTCGCATTTCTGTACAATTCGCTGGGGGTGCCGATCGCGGCGGGTGTGCTCTATCCATTCTTTGGTCTGTTGCTCAGCCCGATTCTGGCGGCGGCAGCCATGAGCCTGAGTTCGGTTTCGGTGATTACGAATTCGCTGCGGCTACGGAAAGTTAAGCTGTAGGTGTGCAGGGTAGTCCTAATTACGGAGTCCTTATCAGCCTTGCTACGTGACTTCCCAGCTGTTGGAAATGACCGACATTCCATGTGTAGATCGTTTCCACTTTAGCCTTTAGTGCGCAGCGGGCCAGCAGCGCGTCGTAGGTCAAACCTCCGAGAACGCCAGACTTCGCAGCGTCCGCAATGGCTGTCCAGTATTCTTCGGCGTCTAGGGCAATAAAGGTCAGCCTCCGCGCCATGTCTTCCAGAAACAACATAGCCTGATCGCCACTCGCTCGGTGACTTGGAGGTAGACGAGTGAGAGTCGAATAAACTTCAGCGAGGCTGTGAGTGCCACAGCAATCGTGCTTTTTGTCCGCCGTCAGGAAGGCCTTGAGGCTGGCTTCATGATGCACATGCTCATCCATGAAAACAGGCACTAGGACCGAAGTGTCAAAGAGGTGTTTCACGGGTGCTTTCCCAGGATTGCCCGCTCACGCTCGCGGCGGACTTTACGGATGGTCTCCTCGACAACGCTGGCGGGAAGGGGTGCGCCGCCGTGAAGGACCCACACCCCTTGCTTCTTGTACATGCGGGCTCTACCCCGCGCGGGGCGCAGGATGATCTGGTCCTCCGAGCTTTCCAGTTCCAAAGAGTCGCCGGGAGAGATCTGCATGGCATCGCGAATCTGTTTGGGCAGGACCACACGGCCGGCTTTGTCGATGGTTAGAGTGGCATTCATGATGGTATTTTACCACTGATAATGGTATAGATAATGGCATTTTGCGTATCCAAAGAACTCCGCCTGGCGCCGGAAGGCGTTGTCCCAACGTGGGCGATGCCCTTGAGCGTGCGCATCCCTCTTGCAATTGACACTCCCCGACCTATGCTGAACAATTGCTTCAACATTCCAATTTAACCAGCGGAGGAGCTTTATGGCGGACGAGGGCGATGTTCACGTCGCGTCGGAGGGTAGCGCGGGTAAGTGGATCCTGTTGGCTCTGGCAGTGATTTATGTAGCCGGATCGCTCTATTTCATCTTTGATCTGCGCGGGCGTCTCGACAAGATGAGCAAAGACCAGGCGGCCAGCACTGCGCAGATTGCCGACCTGGGCAAGCGTATACAGTCCGCTGAAGCCGATGATGAGACCCTCGCCACGCAATTGGGCATGACCAAGAAAGAGATGGCGGCCCGATCTGCCGACCTGATGAGGCAGCAGCGCGCTTCGGAAGCGCGCTTGGCGGAACAGCAGAAGCAGCAGATCAGCGCGGTTAGCGGGGAAGTGGCGGGAGTCAAAAGCGACGTCGGCGGGGTGAAAACCGATGTGGCTTCGACCAAGGCCGATCTGGAAGCGACCAAGGCGAAGCTGCAGAGCACCATTGGCGACCTGGGAGTGCAGAGCGGTCTGATTGCCAATACCCGCGGAGACCTTGAAGTCCTCAAGCACAAGGGCGACCGCAATTACTACGAATTCACTCTGATCAAGGGAGCCAAGCCCCAGCCTATCTCGACCGTAGGACTGCAATTGAAGAAAACGGACGTGAAAAGGGGCAAGTTCACGCTGAACGTCACCTCCGACGACAAGACCATCGAGAAGAAGGATCGCAACGTGAGCGAGCCTATCCAGTTCTACAGCGGTCGCGACCGCATGTTGTATGAGCTCGTCGTCTGGACCGTGGACAAAAACAAAGCCACCGGGTACCTGAGCACACCGAAAGGTGCCCCGACGCCGATCACGGCTAGCCAATAGGGCGCATGTATCCGGGGCGGTCATGTTCTGATAGCATCGCGCTGCGGACGACGGTGATCTATGCTGTCGTGCTGCTGGGCATGCGGCTCAGCGGTAAGCGCGAAGTCGGGCAGATGACGCCCTTCGATCTGAGCCTTCTCCTCCTGTTGAGCAATGCCGTACAGAACGCAATGACCGGTCCGGATACGTCGGTTCTCGCTTCCGAAAATTGGTTCAGGGACAGCCGAGTTTGCTGGTTCAAGATGGCCAGATCATCGCCGCCCGCATGACCCGGGAGCACGTCAGCCTGGATGAGTTGCATCAGTCTATGCGGGAGCATGGCATCGCGGGCTTGAGCGAAGTTGCACTCGCGGTGTTGGAAACAGATGGTTCGATCAGTTTTTACGAAGTACGACGATATCCAGCCCCACGGCATCGACCCACCTGGCGCACAGAAAGATTCTGCAGAAGCACCACTAAAAATCCTCACCTGGTCAACACCACGGGCAGCGGTTGATCGTACGGCTGGATCGCCACGCTGAGGGACTTGCGCTTGTCAAAGTCATCCTTCGTCACCGGAAAGCTAACCACTATGGTGCCTCGGGCCTGGCCGCCAGGAGGAATCTCGGTCTCCGGCGGTATAGCGGCCAAAGCGTGATCTTTCAGCACGGGAAAAGCCTGAAAATAACGGTCGAAGTCGACGGCCGACCCGGCTTCGTCTGTGAATTCGCCTCCGTCGGTCGTGAGCTTGGCCTTGATATCGTGGATCCACATAGACTTCTTGCCTGAATTGTGTACGGTCACATTTATCGCCGCCATGACCGCATGCTGGTCCGGAATTTCTGCTACGGCAATATTGTCTAACGAACCGTTACCCTGCGGTTTCGCTCGATCCACGAAGGCGAACATCCCGAGGACGATGGCGGCGGCACCCAGAACAATGGCTACAATTTTTGCCGGTGGCAGGTTGCGCTCTGCAGTGCCAAATTCCTCTGCAATATTGATTCCCGGACCGGGGCCCAGGTCAATCGCTGGAACAGAGTTCGGCTCTGGAGTTGGTTCCGGGGTGGACGCAGGCGGTGCTTGTGAGGGAATGTCTTCGGGCATGGCAAACCTCGGCTGCGGCAATTCTATACTGCCAGATGGCTGTGATTGGCACTTAGCAATTAGCACTTAGCCACTACAGCAGCTAGTTGCCAAGGTAATCATCTCTTGACCACAAGTTAGAAAAGGCCGCTTTGTCATGCTCGGAACCGCATACTTGGATGAACGAGTGGCGAAAGATTCTCAAGCACACAGAATTGGCTACTACCGGACTACCGATTGGCGAGACCGGGAGGGCGATTTTTCCAACTTCGTAGAGAGGTGGGGAGAGGATCAGGCTAGGCAGATTGCAGACCGAATCCGGGAACGCCTTGCCGACTTGTTGGAAAGCAGTCCATTGCTTATGGGCTTTGGCTTTGGAATCAACTTGCGAGATTTTAGAGAAGTTGACTCCATGCCTGAAGCCCAAGCGTCGAGGCGGATGCGGGAGTGGCATGATTACAAGGTGGCCGCCTATCGGAACTACAAATGGCTGATTTCATGGCAGACATGGCTCGGGAGATGGTCGGCAGGCATATTGCAAGCGGTGGCGGGACGGCAGAACCAACAACAATCAAGACTCGCGTCGTCACTGTAGACTGCGCTCACAGACACAGTATGTTAAAGGTGCTCAGGGGAGATGTTCCGGGCGTATAATCCGGGGCGCTGTGTATCTCTATTCTTACAGTCGACGGCAAAACCGAGGGCTGTCAAATGCGGCATGCGCTCAAATATCTGGGCGCGAAAGGCACTGTCGCCGCTGACATCCCCATCTCATTCCCAGTTCCGTTTGTGATTGAGTGTCCAAAGTGCCGGAACCCCTACAACGTTCGCTTGAAAGATGTTCACCAGGTGGAGCTGTCCTCAGCATCCCCGTCTGACTTTCGAGATAAAATCTAGTAACTTTTGCTAAGAATCAACTAATGACTCACCGGTAGCGGATTGCGTTCGGCAAACTGCCACTGGTGCCAGTAAGGGTAGACCGGCTTCTGTTCGTTGGCCCGATCGAGTGTCGCGATCTGCGATGGCGAGAGCGACCATCCTTCGGCGGCAAGGTTTTGACGTAACTGCTCTTCGTTCCTGGCACCGATGATCACCGTAGCGATGGTGGGTCGTCGCAGCAGCCAGTTCAGAGCGACCTGGGGCACACTCTTCTCAGTTTCCCTGGCTACCTGATCCAGGGCGTCGACTACTCTGTACAGGCGCTCGTCTTCTACCGGGGGGCCTGAGTCTGTGGTCGCGTGAAGGCGACTGCGGGTGGGCAGGGGTTGGCCCCGTCGAATCTTGCCCGTCAAACGGCCCCAGCCCAGCGGGCTCCAGACCAGGGCGCCAACTCCTTGATCAAGAGCGAGCGGCATGAGTTCCCATTCGTACTCCCTTCCGATGAGCGAATAATAGACCTGGTGTCCCGCGTAACGGGGCCAGCCATAGCGGTCGGAAGCGGCAAGGGATTTCATCAGGTGCCAGCCGGAAAAATTGGAGCAGGCGATGTATCGAACTTTGCCGCTCTCGACCAGTTGGCTGAGCGTGCTCAGAACTTCTTCGACGGGAGTGAGGGCGTCGAAGCCATGAAGATGGTAGATATCGATGTAGTCGGTGCCGAGACGGCGCAAGCTAGCCTCGCAGGCCTGGATCAGATGATGGCGTGATGATCCCAGATCGTTCGGCCCTTTGCCCATGCGGAAGCTGGCCTTGGTGGAGATCAGGACATCCTGGCGGCGTCCTTCAATAGCCTTGCCAAGAATTTCCTCAGAGAGGCCGGCGGAATAAACGTCGGCCGTGTCGAAGAGACTGACTCCGGCCTCCAGGCAGATGGAAACCAGGCGAGTGGCTTCGGCTACATCGCTCGAGCCCCAGGCGCGAAAGAATTCGGTGCCACCGCCGAATGTGCCGGTGCCAAAACTGAGTGCAGGTAGTTTCAGGCCGGAACGGCCCAGTTGTCGAAATTCCATACAAAATAGATGCGTTCTGCGGTAAAGAGACTCGTGTTTTGTCGGAGAGACACCGCAGAGCTCATGGTGCCACGGGACGGAGATGCAGGGGGCGCCGAACCCACCCAGGAACGCCGTTGATTCCGAGGGGTCCTTCGACTTCATCCGTCCCTTCGCAGGCGAAGGGACGGATTGCGATCAGGATGATACAAAAAGACAAGGGAGTTGCCGCACTTCACCATGCGTGCTTCATGGCTTGGGCAAATTTCTGCACTGGCAAAGTATTTAGTACGTCGTCTTTTGTGAGCCAGGCGCGGCGGGCCTGCAACACGCCGAAGCGAATCTTGTCCATGTGGGAGGTATGGTGGGAATCGGTATTGATCACGATTTTCACGCCGTGCTGCTTCGCCAGCCTGAGATGACGGTCGTTGAGATCGAGGCGATCGGGGTAGGCGTTCAGTTCCATCGCCACTTTCCTCTGAGCGGCTGCCTTCAGCACGGCGTCGAAATCGAACGCATAGCCCTCGCGCCGGAGTAACAATCGTCCGGTGGGATGGCCGAGCAGCGAGGTGTTCGGATTTTCGACGGCCTTGAGCAGGCGGTCGGTCATCTCGGCCGGGGTCTGATTGAAGTGCGAGTGCACGCTGGCGATAACAATGTCCATCTGCTCGAGAACCGAGTCGCAAAGGTCGAGGGCGCCGTCGGACAGAATGTCAACTTCCACGCCGGCAAAAATTCTGATGTCCCCAAGCGTGTCGTTTACAGAGCGAATGCGCTGGATGTGTTCGACGGCTCGCATATCGTCGAGGCCGTTGGCGAAAGCCAGATTCTTCGAATGGTCGGTAATGGCCATGTAATTGTAGCCGTGCTCTTTGGCGGCCTCGGCCATTGCTTCGATGGTGTTGCGTCCGTCGGTCTCGACGGTGTGCATGTGGACGTCGCCTTGCAGGTCGGCCTGAGTGATCAGCGCGGGTAGAGTGTGGTCTGCGGCGGCATCGATTTCACCCAGGTTCTCGCGTAGTTCGGGAGGAATGTAGTCGAGCTTGAGCTTGGCGTAGATTTCTTCTTCAGTTTTCCCGGCGACGGGCTTTTCGGTGTCGAGTTTGACCAGGCTGTACTCGCTGAGGGTGTATCCCATCTTTAGCGCGCGCTGTCGCAAGGCCACGTTGTGGGCCTTCGAACCGGTGAAATATTGCATGGCGGCGCCGAACGATTCGGGAGGCAGAAGGCGCACGTCCACCTGCATGCCGCCGCGCAGACGAAAGCTGACTTTGTTTTCACCGCGGGCCATGATTTCCATGAGGCCGGGAAGTTTGATGACGTGCTCGATGAGCTGTTCGCGGGCGGCATCGTTGCAACAGGCCTTACCTGTAACCAGGATGTCGAGGTCGCCGACGGTTTCGCGTCCGCGGCGCAGCGAACCTGCTGGGGTTATCTTTTCTACCCCAGGATAATCGCGCAGATGCTCGATGATTTTGTCGGCCTGCTGTTCGGCGGCATCGAGGAGAAAGCGGCCGGCGATGCGGCGATAATCTTCGATGGCCTTGAGCAGCTTCTGTTCGTGCTTCTCACCCATGCGGGGAAGCTCACGTATCTTTCCCTCTCTGGCCAGTTTGGCCACGCCCTCGAGATCGCTGACGTGATAAGCACTCCAGATGAGGGCGATGGTCTTCGGGCCCAAGCCCTGAATCTTCAACAGATCAAGCATCGATGGGTGATACTTGTTGAGCAATTCCGCGTGCAGCGAAAGTTTGCCCTCTTTGAACATTTCCTGCATGTTCACCAGCATGCCTTTGCCGATGCCCGGAATGGCGAGCACTTTCTTCGGTTCGTTGATCAGGTCGGCGATCTGTTGGGTTTGGGCTTCAATGGCTTCGGCAGCGTTGCGGTAGGAGCGAATGCGGAAGGAATCCTGGCCGTCGATTTCCAGCAAGTCGGCAGTTTCGTAAAGGATGCCCGCGATGGCTTTGTTGTCCATTGCGGTCAAGATTAAACAAGTTGGGGCTCAAGGGGAAGATGGAGTCGCGGTTGCCGTAGTTCGGTAGTCAGTAGGAACGAGGGCAGGATGCCCGAGTGACAGCCGGCGGGACGCTGGCGCTACCAAAGGCCTACCGGACAACGGTAATCCGGGAGGCGGCCGGTTGGAATCTGAGGAAGCTACGATGCCTTGGTGACGTTGGCGGCTTGCGGGCCCTTCTGTCCCTGCGTGACCTCGAACTCGACTTGGTCACCTTCCTGAAGACTCTTGTAGCCTTCCGAGGCGATCGCGCTGTAGTGCACGAACACGTCAGGGCTGCCATCGTCGCGTCCGATAAAGCCGTAGCCCTTGGCGTTGTTAAACCACTTAACCGTACCTTTCAAACGTTCCACGTACGCCCCCTCGGGCACGTTCTCTTGCAATGCGAGGCCGTACCCTGCATTTGTGGCAATTGTGCTGCTAGAGGGGAGTGGTGTCAAGGGATTGTGATACCTAAAAGCCTCTATCGGCGCGGCTTTGAACTGGCCTTGGACTGGTTGAGCCAGAGGATGCCGGCAATGGTCTTGCCGTCCTTGATGGTGCCCCGCATGACCATGCGAACGGCGGCCGAGAGTGGCACCATGCGAGTGTGGATGACCTCATCCGCCTCGGGTTGAGCCGGGCCGGCGCGCAGCCCGCGCGCGAAGTACAGATTCATGGTCTCGGCCAGAAAACCCGGGCTGGCGTAAAAACGCAGAATGCGCCGCCATCGCGACGCAGTGTAGCCGGTCTCCTCCAAGAGTTCGCGCTTGGCGGCAGTTAAATCATTTTCACCTTCATCAATCCGTCCGGCAGGTAGTTCCCAAAGCATTTGGCGGGCGGCATGACGGTACTGGCGCTCGAGCAGGATGCGAGGCTCGGATCGGCTCTCCTCAACCGCGAGGATTACTACCGAACCGGAGTGACGCACAATATCGCGGCGGGTGCGCACGCCGCTGGGTTCAAGAACCTCGTCAGCGGTGACCCGGAAGGCGGGTCCGTGATAGACCTCACGCGACGACAACACGCGAGCTTTGGCAGGGCTGGCTTCCTTGCGGGATGATTTGGACATACAACAATATAAAACAGCGGGGTCACGTTCTCGCGGCCGAGTCGTGGCCACATTGTTGCCGAGAGGGGAAATGCTATGCTGCGGCGATGGCAGTCAGACCGCGCATCGCAATTGTGGGGCCGGGACGGCTGGGGCGCGCACTGGCATTGGAGCTGAGGCGGGCGGGCTACTGCGTCAGCGAGATCATCTCCAGAGACACCAGTGCATCTCGCCAGAAAGCTCGTGCACTCGCCAAGCAGGTGAAAGCCAAGGCGAGCGCAGGGGGGGAGCGCTTTGACGGCGACCTGGTCTGGTTCTGCGTGCCCGACCGCGAGATTGCGCGGGCATCGCGGCAACTCGCCGAAGGATTGGACTGGAAAGGCAAGACCGCGCTGCACTCCAGCGGAGCACTGGCAAGCGACGAACTGCGCGGGTTGCGGCAACGCGGTGCAACCGTGGCTTCGGTTCATCCACTGATGACATTTGTGGGTGGATCGGTTCCTTCGCTCGAGGGGGTGCCCTTCGCGCTGGAAGGTGATGCGGCGGCCCTGCGGGTGGCCCGAAGGATTGTGCGAGACCTGGGCGCAGAGGCGTTCTCCATTTCCAGGAACAGGAAGTTGGCCTACCATGCGTGGGGAGCGTTTGCGTCGCCCCTGCTGATTGGCTTGCTGGTGACCGCGGAAAAAGTAGCCCGCGCCACGGGGCTTTCAACTTCCGAGGCTCGCAGGAGGATGCTGCCGATTTTGCGGCAGACGTTGGCTAACTACGCGCAGCTAGGTCCGGCGGGAGCTTTCAGCGGACCGATTGTGCGCGGGGATGCTTCAATAGTGCAACAGCACCTCATGGAGTTGAAGAAGATTCCGGAGGCGAAAGAAGTGTATGTGGCGCTGGCGCGTGCCGGGCTACGGTATCTGCCGGCGCGCAATCGGAAGGAGTTGGAAGAGGTGCTCGGGCGGATGTAAACGGGGAGACGGCAGGAGTCCTTCGACTCCGCCTCTCCATTCGCAACCGAATGGCAAGCCTCCGCTCAGGATGGCACGGCTTCAGCTCAGCATTAATCTTTCAGTTTTTCGGGAGCGGCCGGTCAATTCATCGCAATCAACTACTACGGCGCAAAGGCGAACGTCACCTGTGGCGGCTTCGAAGCGTGCGGGCATGTTGTTCAGAAAGCGGGCGATGATCATTTCCTTCTGCACTCCGATGACGCTGTCGTAGGGTCCGGTCATACCGACGTCGGTGATGTAGGCGGTGCCGCCGGGCATAACCCGCTCGTCGGCGGTCGGAATGTGAGTGTGCGTGCCGACCAGGGCTGTGACCCGGCCATCCAGATACCATCCCATGGCAAGTTTTTCGGACGTGGTTTCGGCGTGGAAGTCCACGAAGATTACTTTGGCTTTGATCTCTTTCAGCAATTTGTCGGCAACCCGAAACGGGTCGTCGTTGGCGGCCATGAACACACGACCCTGCAGATTGATCACGGCGTAAGAGACGCCGTTTTTGCTGCCCTCATATACGCCCCAGCCAGGCATGTCAGGCGCATAATTCGCAGGGCGCAACAGGCGGCGGGCCGGGCTGTGCTGGTTGCCGTCGGCACTCTGAAAGTAGTCGATGATTTCGCGCTTGTCCCAGATGTGATTGCCGGTAGTGATGACATCGATGCCCAGTTCGAACAAGTCTTCCGCCAGCGCCCCGGTGATACCGAAACCGCCGGCCGAGTTTTCTCCGTTGGCGATGACAAGATCAATGGCGTGGTCTTTCACGAGACTGGGCAGACGGTCTTTGACGATATTGCGTCCGGGACGTCCGAAAATGTCGCCTATGAAGAGAATATGCATGGTGGAAGATTATGTTTCGATGGTAACACTGCTGGTCGTTGGTCAGTAGTCGCAGGTCGTTGGGCGTTTCCCTTCGCGGCCAATGGGCGACTTCCGAGGGCAGGGATGCCCTCGGGACAGCCGGCGGGACGCCGGCACTACAACGACCAACGACTAACGACCGACGACTAGTTCGGCTGTTTTCAGAAAATCGTAGTTGCCGGAGGGATTTAGCGTGAGGTTGCGCACCCTCTTGGAGTGCACCAGCACGTTGTCGAAATACCAGAGATTGATGTAGGGGAGTTCGTCGGCCAGGGTGCGCTGGATCTCTGCGTATATCTGTTTGCGGGTGTTCGGGTCAAGTTCGTGGCGGGCCTGGTCGATCAGCGCGTCGATCCGCGGATCGGCGAAGTATCCGCGGTTGGCGCCGTTGGGAGGGAACTTGGCGGAGTGGAAGACATACTCGAAGATGTCCGGATCTTCGTTGCCGCCGATCCAGCGCAGGGAATAGAGCTGGAACAGGCCGTGGGTCACGTCGGAGAAGAAGGTCGCGAATTCGAAAGTGCGGATATCAAGCGCGATTCCCACCTGGCGCAGTTGCTGCTGCAGGACTGCCGCCATCAGGCGCGTGCTTTCGTCGGTGGACGATTTCATGGTGAGGTGAAAGCGTACGCCGTTCACCTCGGGATATCCCGCTTGCTCGAGCAACTGGCGGGCGCGGGCGGGATCGTGGCTATACGCGGGCACATCGCCGTTATAAGCCCAGCTCTCCGGGGGCAGAACGCTATTGGCGGGCCGGGCAAAACCGCGTAGCAGATATTCAAGAAAAGGTTGGCGGTCGATGGCGTAGGCCAGGGCCTGGCGCACGCGCTCATCTTTGAGCATGGGGTCGCGCAGATTGAATGCCAGATAAGCCAGCACCGTGCCGGGAGCGTGCAGGACGGCGAGATTGGGATCTCGCTCGAGGGTCAACACCATGTCGGATGTCAGGGCATTGATTGCGATATCGGCGCTGCCCTTCCGCAATTCGAGCGCGCGCGTGGTGGTGTCCGGCACGACGATAAAGCGGACATTCTGGAGATGCGCTTTCTCGTCCCAATATTCGTCGTTGCGCGCGAGCACAACTTCTTTGTCCGGCTCTGCGCTGACGAAACGAAATGGTCCCGAGCCGATGGGCTTGCGGCTGATCTCGTCGCCGCTGCCGTAGGGCACGATGCCCATGGCTCCGTCGGAAAGATTCCACAGCAGGGTGGCGAAAGGCTCTTTGAGGTGGAAGACGACTGTGAAGTCATCGCTCGCGTCGATGTGGTCTACGAAGCGGTAAACACCCGCTTTGGCACTGCGAATCTTTCCCTGAAGCAAGGAATCGAAGGTCCACTTCACGTCGCGAGCGGTCAGCGGGCGGCCGTCGTGAAACTTAACGCCATGATGAAGGTGGAAGATGTAGGTGAGAGGATCGGAGACCTCCCATCGTTCGGCTAGGCCGGGAGCGACGTCAAGGTGGGCACCGCGGGTGAGCAGGTCATCGAAAATGAGGTCGTCGATGCGCTCGGATTGCGCGTCCAGGCCGACCCGGGGATCGAGATTGGTCGGGCTGCTCTCAATGATCATCACCAGAGTGCTGGGGTCAGGTTTGCTGGCGCAGGAGAGAGTAAGGGCTAGAAGACTCGCAAAAGCGAAAGCCCCGAGCGTCCTCGATACAGTCAAAAACAAGCAGCAGGTCCCTCGACTCGTTTCGGCGCGTGAGCGCGCCTCCATCTTCGCTCGGGATGACAACTCTTCTTGCTTTCCCTCACGCATACGAGATCTTCCCCAAAATCGCTGGCCGTTCTGCTCCCGTGGCGGAGGAAATATTCGACGGTCGTCGGTGCCACGTCTCGTATGCC
>CATPBJ010000005.1 GCA_955652395.1 uncultured Terriglobales bacterium
ACTCATAATCCATTGGTCCCAGGTTCAAATCCTGGAGGGCCCACCATTTACTCTTTAGACCTCAGCGAGTTCCCGCCTTCGAGGCCCATCATCGGGTTGTCCCAGATTTTGCGAGGAGGCGATGAAGTTATACCTCCGTTTGCAAGAACTCAAAGATCGGAAAGGTCACACTCTATCCGGAGGGATCGCCGGGACCCGCCGGAACCGTGATGGTTGGGACGTTCCCAATCGAGGGACAGGAATTCATAGCCTTGAACGGTGGTCCGGTATTCAAATTCACCGAGGCTATGTCCTTTGTGGTGAATTGCGAGACTCAGGAAGAAGTGGATGAGTATTGGAAAAAACTCATGGCGGGGGCGGAAAAGAAATGGGATGCAGGTGGCTCAAAGACAAGTTTGGGCTGTCCTGGCAAATCGTTCCTACAATTCTAGGCCAGCTGATGGGAGACAAGGACAAAGAGAAAGCCAAGACGGTCATGCAGGCGATGCTCAAAATGAAATGGGGCACCCGGCTTTAACCCCCTATTGAATCGTCTCGGGCAAGGCCCAGGCAAAGAGCACGCCTCCACTGCCTGTCACCACGTATTGACGTTTGTCCAGTGCATAGGTAATTGGAGAACTCTCCATACGTATTCCGGTACCGGCATGCCAGAGAGTCGCGCCGCTACTGGTATCGAGAGCGAGGATGTTGCCGGTATTGTCGCCGGTGAACGTGAGGCCTGAGTCTGTGGTCAGCACGCCCGCGTGTGCGTCGCCACCTAGTTCGTGGCTCCAGCGAATTTTGCCGGTTTGGTATTCGATGGCTTCGAGTACTCCTTTGCCCCAGACGCTATAGTCCGCGCCGGCCCAGCCATAAGTGCCGTCGGCGGGCTTGGCAAAGTAGATCGACCAACTGGGGCGAGCGGAAACGATAAACAACCCGGTCTTGGCATCGAAACTGGGCGATCGATAGTTGGTAAGGCCGGCTTCGTCGGGAGCGATCAGCCGGCCATCCGGAGCCGGTTCTTTGTCGGGATTGGGAATCGGTCGCCCCTCTTTATCCACGCCCAGGGCCCAATTCACGGGCCCGTAGGGCAAGGTGAGGAGATTCTTTCCATTGGTTCGATCCAGCACGAAGAAGTAGCCGTTGCGCGACGTCTGCATCAGCATCTTGCGCGGCATTCCTCCGAAGTCGGCATCGACCAGGACTGGAGTTTCGACCGCGTCCCAGTCGTGGGTGTCATGAGGAGATGGTTGGAAAGCCCAGTCCAGTTTCCCCGTATCAGGATTGAGGGCCACGATGCTACAGGTATAGAGATTGTCGCCGGGCCGCGTCTTGCCATTTAAGACCGGCGTCGGGTTGCCGGTTCCCCAAAAAATCCGATTCAGGTCCGGGTCATAGGTGCCCGTCATCCAGGTCATCCCTCCCGAGGCCGCATGCGGAGTGCCCAGGGGCGGCGTGGCATCCCACCTCCACTGCGTCTTGCCGGTCTCGGGATCAATCGATCTCAGGTATCCCGGCAGGTTGTCGAAATCGCCGGAGACGCCGACGATCACGTGATCGCGCACCACCAGAGGAGACATGGTGGACCAGTAGCCCTTTTCAACGTCGGCAATCTGGATATTCCATCGGACCTTGCCGTTTTTGGCGTCCAGGGAAATAAGGTGCGCATCGGGAGTGATGAAGTAGAGCCACTCCTTGTACATGGCAACGCCGCGATGGCCAATATGGAGGCCTTTGTTCGGGGGATAGGTGTAATGCCAAATCTGATGGCCGGAGCGCGCATCGATCGCCCAGACGTTGTCGGGTACGGTGAAGTACAACACGCCATTGACAAGAAGTGGAGAACTCTTCAAAGTGGCTGCCTGACCGGTCTGGAATGCCCAGGCCAGGCCCAGTGACGGAACGTTCTGCGGAGTGATCTGCGTCAGACGACTGTGGCGCCTGCCGGAATAGTCTCCGTGGTAGCTGGGCCAGCTGTCGGCGGGCGGGTTGGCAATCGTGGAAGGATCGAGCCCTTGTGCCAGAAGCCGGTCAGAAGCCAGGAAACTCAGCACGAGCACTAGGCTCAGCGCGAGCACAAAGAGACGAAGGCCGCCAAAGGTTTCAGGTAAATGCTTCATGATTCGCAATCTGGTTCGCAATCCGGTTGGCTCCTAGCGTAGGGTTTGCACGTAGGCCATCAGGTTGTGAACGTCGTCATCGGTGTACTTCCCCAGCAGCTCGACGTGCGCTTCGGCCGGCGCGTGGATCGTGTACTTAACCTGATTTGTGGGCCAGGACTGATACCATCCCGACTGGTCGGTCATGCCGACTGTGAACTCATCTTTAAATGAGAGTGTACCGGTCATATCCTTGCCGGAGGGGAGAGTGACGGTGACCGTTGCCCGGGCGTCACGAGGATAGAGCATCCGTTTTTCAAGTTCGAGTCCGCGATGACGCCTGGCGATGTTCGCCAAGTCGCCGGTCGGGGAATGGCAGGAGGAACAGCCTCCTGCACCATTAAAATACTTCTTGCCCGCCTCGACATTACCGGTCTGAAGATCGCTGACCGCGACACCGCGACGTCCGCCTGGCCGCGTATCCGCCTTCTTCCCCTGCTGGTGCAGGAAAGCGGCCAACTCCGTGATCTGCTGCGAAGAAACCTTGAAAGGCGGCATGCCATTTTCCGGGCGTCCGTTGCGGACGACCGTACCGATCTTGTCGCCTCTCACATCGCTCGCAACCAGTTCCGAATCCGTGAGGTCCGGTCCGGTTTCACCACCGCCGGCGTCGCGCCCGTGACAAAAGGCACAATCCTGGCCAAAAAGCGCTTTGCCGCGCTCCACAACCGCGGGCGGGGGCGCGGCCTTACTGGTGTTCGTCTGCGCCATCAGGAACGGCAGACCCGCCAGCACGCCCGCTGCTACCAGCGCGCTCATACGGAACCCAAATGTAGATGAACTTTCTATCGAACGCATCCTCGAACCCATCATCGAATCTATCATCGAAACCGACACAGCCCGGTCAACATTCATCGGGACCACGGTTGGGGCGTGGGATCCACTTTTTCTGCCAACGCTGCCTCCCGACTTAAACGGCGACCCAACCTTATCCCAGGCAGCGACTCAGAAGTCTTTCGAGAAACCTATCTGGAAACCGTAGTGCGGGCTGCCGACGGCTTGTCCGGCGATCCGACCGAAGTCAATGGTCAGCCCCTTGCGAACCTCGTAGTTTCCACCGATCTGCTCCTGCAACTCCCCTCGGCCCGGGGCCAGATTGGCGGTGTAGCCGCCATCGACCTCGATACCAAGGTCGAATTTCGTGCGTAAGCGAAGAACCGCCGGTGAAAATCGTGCCCGCGTCCTGCTGCGCCAGTGAGGGGATTGTCGGCGAAGGTAGCACCTGTATTCACCCGCAACGTGTGCTTGGGTGATAGAGTCTTCTGAAAAATGCCGTTCAAGTAGTGGTCGACCAGGCCTGAACCGAGCTGAAGTTTTGCTTTCCCGTGGGTGGCTCAATGTTCAGGCTGACGGTGAATGCCGGCCACTTTGAACCCTCTCTCTCTTTGCGAAGTTGTACTTGATCGAGAAATCGCTATCGCCAGCCCGAACGGGTTCCCTAGCCGGGAGCTGGCGGCGTTGAAGATCAGCAGCAGTGGGAAGTCCATGCCGATTTCGCAATTCTGGAACCGGCCTTAGCTGAACTTGACGGTTTGAGTCAGCTGGCGAAGATTAGGGAAGGACTGGCTGGGCAGAACGTCGTATTCGGCGTTGGTCTCAAAGTGGAAGTGGTGACCCTCGGCCACATCAGCGTCGTCGGTAAAGAAGGGCTGCTGGGCACCTGCCCCGGGAACCACGGCGAGTGTGACAAAAAGAGGGCGACCGCGAGAGCTCGATGCACGTGACATTTCCTTTGAACACGGCGGGCGGGGCTGCCCTTCCCGTCTTTCCCAAGCTCACGAGGCTGCCCTACTCCTGTTTTTTTGCAAGCGGCCAGGTTCAAGTCCGCCCGGAGGACACAGGGAATGCGGCAAGAGTTGACGGTTTAATCCCCTAAATTGCTGCCGGGCCAGGGACGGCTCTGGAAGAGTTAACCGCCGCCCGATTGCTACAATCCCAACCTGTGTCCATTTTCCTTCAGATCGATGCTACTTCCGGCGCCGCTCGCCTCGGCCGCTTGATCACGCCGCACGGTGTAGTCGAGACGCCAGTCTTCATGCCGGTCGGGACCCTGGCTTCAGTCAAAGGCGTCTCGCAAGACATTCTTGAAGAACTCGGCGTACAAATCCTTTTGGGGAATACCTACCATCTTTACTTACGGCCCGGAGTGGAGCAGGTCCGCAGGTTGGGCGGGCTGCATCGCTTTATGGCCTGGTCGCGTGCGATTCTCACCGACTCCGGCGGATTCCAGGTTTTCAGCCTGAACGAGCTGCGCAAGGTGACCGAGGCGGGCGTGACTTTTCGCTCGCATCGGGATGGATCGGCGCATTTCTTCAGTCCGGAAAGCGCCATGGAAGCACAGATCGGCCTGGGTGCAGACATAGTGATGGCGTTCGATGAATGCACTGAGTTTCCCGCGGACCGGGAGCGAGCGCGGCGGTCGATGGAGTTGACGTTGCGCTGGGCTGCGCGCAGCAAGGAATATTTTGAGGAGCACAAGAACGAAGTGCCGTGGAGCACGGACCACGTAGGCCCAGGTGTCCTCACCTGGGCGGGCGAGCACAAGCTCGCCGGGGCTATGGAGCCTGACGTTGCCGAGCTACGCTCGGCTGGGCAGGTGAGGACACCTGCCCCTACGTGGTCCGGGGAGACTCAAGCTCTTTTCGGCATTGTGCAGGGCGGGATGGACGCTGCGCTTCGCAAAGAATCCGCCGAACGCACCATTGAGATTGGTTTTGCTGGCTACGCCATCGGCGGCTTGAGCGTCGGCGAACCACGATCCCTTACCCGCGAGATCGTCGAAGCCACGCTCCAGCATCTTCCCGCGGACAAGCCGCGCTACCTGATGGGAGTCGGCACGCCGGAGGAGATTGTCGAATATGCCAATTCGGGCATCGACATGATGGATTGCGTGCTGCCCACCCGGGCGGCACGGCACGGCCTATTATTTACTTCCGAGGGCAAGATTTCGATCAAACAGGCCAGATTTGCCGCCGATCAGGGCCCGCTTGATCCCAATTGCGGCTGCCGGGTTTGCCGGCGGTACTCCCGGGCCTACCTCCGGCATCTCTATGCCGCTAACGAGGTTTTGGCCCAAGTCCTGAATACTGTCCACAACCTCAGCTTCTACCTTGACACCATGCGGTCGGTGCGTCATTCTATTGCGCTTGGGAATAGGGCCCAACTTCTTTCTGGGGAGCAGTCTGGAGTAAGACCATAGCCGGGCATCCCCAGTTCATGCCTGAAGCAAAAAGAATCTCCGGCCTGAGGAAGCGAGAAATCCTGCGGTAAAATGCACAGGGCCAGGACGCGCCACCGGGCGTTGTTCTGATCTTTTTGAATGGCAGCAGGATCGTTTCATGGGCGACGCATCATGAGTATGGCAGACATATTGGCCGTACAGACGATCGGGACGGGTAGCTGGCTGGGGTTTGCTCCGCTGATCTTCATCTTTGCCATCTTTTACTTTCTCCTGATCATGCCCCAGCAGCGCAGGCAGAAGAAGTGGCAGCAGATGCTAAACGATCTGAAGACAGGGGACAAGGTTGTGACCAGCGGTGGACTGCGCGGAACCGTGATCGCGCTGCGGGATGATTACATACAGCTGCGCGTCCCGCCGGACAATCTGCGCCTCGAAGTGACCCGGGCCTCGGTGGCATCGGTGATTGCACCAGAGGACAAGAGCAATAAAGCGGCATAGACGAGCGCTGCCGTCCCCGCGGCTGTCGTGGGGGCGTCCAGCCCGCACGGCCGAAGGCAAGACGCCCTCGGGCAGCCGGCAAGATGCCGGCGCTACAAAAAGACAAAGAAACTGACCCTTAGGGCCATGAACAAGACTTTAGGTTGGAAGCTCGGACTCATCGTCGCAACCCTGGTGCTGTTCCTGTTCGGTATCTTCGGAATTCCGAGGGACCTTTCGGGCAGCGGGCTGTTGGCGTCGATACGGAGCCGCATTCATCTGGGGCTCGACCTCAAGGGCGGCACTCACCTGATTCTGCAAGTGCAGGTCAATGATGCGGTGAATGGAGACTCCGATCGCGCGCTGGAGCGTCTCAAGGAAGACCTGCGCACCCACAAGATCAATTACACCGAAATCACCAAGCCGGATCCGGTGAATCGTCCCGATCAGATCGTGCTTAAAGGCGTGCCCCCGGAAGCAACTTCGGACCTGCGTTCTACGGTGAGCGAACGGCTGCCCGAATATGACCTGAATTCTGGTGCGGACAATTCATGGACTTTCACCATGAAGCCGCAGGCTCTCGCCGAACTGAAAAATCGTGCGGTGACTCTCGCCATCGAAACCATCCGCAATCGCATCGACCAACTGGGCGTGAGTGAACCCGTGATTCAGGAACACGGTCTGGGCCAGTATCAAATCCTGGTGCAACTCCCGGGCGTGGACGATCCGGCGCGCGTGAAGGAAATCATGCAGTCCACCGCCATGCTGGAAATCAAGCAGGTGCTGGGCGGCCCCTACTCCAGCGAGCAGGATGCCTTGCAGCAGCACAATGGCGTACTACCTCCGGATTCCGTGCTGCTGCGGGGACGCAGCGTCGGCAGCCAGGCCGGCGACGATTCGGGCGAGCAATTCTACCTGGTAACGCGCAGTTCGGCTGTGGCGGGCGCCGATCTGCGGTCGGGAGGCGCCACGGTGGGACGCGATACGAATACCAACTCGCCCGACGTTGGGTTCGTTCTGACCAATGAGGGCGGAAGAAAGTTTGCTGCGTTTACCGGCTCGCACGTGGGTGAAAAGCTTGCGGTCGTTCTGGACAACCGGGTGCGGGAAGTGGCCACCATCAATGAGCAGATCCATGACCAGGGACGGATCAGTGGTGGTGGTATGAGCGAACAGGCGGCGAAAGACCTGGCCCTGGTCCTCAATTCGGGCGCGCTCCCGGCCGGTATCAAGTATCTGGAAGAGCGAACGGTAGGGCCGTCGCTGGGATCGGATTCGATCCGGGCCGGAGTCCGGGCGGCGATCATCGGCATGCTCGCCGTGCTGATTTTCATGCTGGTGTACTATCGCGGCGCTGGCATCAACGCCGATCTTGCGCTGATCCTGAACCTGGTCATTCTATTGGGTTTCATGGGATACTTCGGCGCCACTCTCACCCTGCCGGGGATTGCCGGCGTGATCCTAACCGTGGGCATGGGCGTCGATTCGAATGTGCTGATTTTTGAACGCATCCGCGAGGAGCTTAGGAACGGGAAGACGCCGCCCTCGGCGGTGGAGCAGGGCTTCGCCCATGCCTGGATCACGATCGTGGACACGCACGTCACCACCATCGTGTCGGCGGCCATCTTGTTCTTGTTTGGCACCGGTCCAGTGAAGGGTTTCGCGGTCACTCTGACCTTTGGCCTGTTGGCCAACCTGTTCACCGCGGTGTTTGTTTCCCGCATGATTTTTGACTGGATTTTGAGCCGCAAGCAGCGTGGAGAGGCGTTGAGCATCTGAGGGGCGGCGGGGTGCGCTCAAAGCCGCAGTTGACCAAGGAGCAAGCGACCTATAGAGGGGTTGGACGACAGCGTGGAATTTTTTCGAAATCCAAACATAGACTTTCTGGGCAAGAAGTGGTATTTTCTCGCCTTTTCGTTGCTGTTCAGCGTGGCGGGAGTATTTTCCATGCTGTTTTGGCATGGTGTGCCGCTAGGCGTAGACTTCCGAGGCGGAACTCTCGTCTACGTGAAGTTCTCGCACCCGCCGGATGACAATGCCATCCATGAGGCACTGCGAAAAGTGGGTTTGACGCAGGCGAAGATACAGCGGCTGGGCGCGGTCACGAACAACGAAGTGCTGATCGACCTCGACGTGCGGGAGACGAGCGAGAAGGCGCTCGATCAGGGCAAGGTCCAGATCATCAATGCGCTCGAGACCAATGCTCCGGCGGGCAAGCTGGATTTGAACAATACCAGCTCTTTGACATTAGCCAATTACCTGCTGGAGAAAGATCCGCTGCATGCAGGCACCGATGCCGGCCAGCGTTACGCGGCAGTGGCCAAGGCCATGGTTGACTATCGCGACAAGACCAGGGGAGGGGTTCTGAGCTCTTTCGATGAGCTCAAGACGGTGGCCGATCCTGCGGTGGTTGCGGCCTTGCAGGATGGATTCTTTCTTTCTGATTTTGGTGTCTATCAGGTAGAGATCGTTGGACCGCAGGTGGGCGAACAACTAAAAGGCCAGGCGATGCGTGCGGTGGCTTATTCGCTGGCCGGCATGCTGATTTATCTCGGCTTCCGCTTCGAGTGGATATATGGCGTGGCGGCTGTGATTACGGTTTTTCACGATACGTTGATCACGGTGGGCGTGTTCTCCCTGGCCAACAAGGAAATCTCGTTGACCGTGATCGCGGCGATCCTGACCCTGATCGGCTATTCGAACAACGACACCATCGTGATTTTTGACCGCATCCGGGAGAACCTGAAGTTGATGCGACGAGAGAAGTTGTCAGAAATCGTAAACCGGAGTATTAATCAGACGCTGAGCCGGACGATCCTGACTGCGGGCTTAACGTTTTTAACGGTTCTGGCGCTGTATCTGTTCGGCGGCGAAGTGCTGCATGGCTTCTCTTTCGCCCTGGTGATTGGAATCCTGATCGGGACTTATTCTTCGATCGCGATCGCAGCCCCCATTCTGGTGGCCTACCAGGATTGGCGGTCGAACCGGGGGAAGCCGGTGGCGGTTATGGCCGGCAAGGGCAAGCCGACGGCGGGCAAGCCCACCACGAGCAAGGGCAAGGTAGCCACCGGACAGTAGACTGGTTCCCGGGTGGGTTTTGGCGGATCGGGCGTGGTTTCAGTATTTTGAAGTGGATTGTAGCCGGCGCTGAATGCGGAATGAGTTCGGGAGCAAAGAATGGGTGGGCGGTGTCTAAACATACGTAGGGTCTTGCAGGAGAATCCTCATGTTTGAAGATAGCCTCATTGAATCGGGTGGCAGGCTCAAGACAAAACGCGGCGTGACCACCTTTCTGTCATTTGGTTTGCAGATCGCGCTGGTCGGGGTGCTGGTATTGATCCCGCTGCTGTTTACCGAAGCTCTGCCCAAAACCCAGTTGATGACCTTCCTGGTGGCTCCGCCACCGCCGCCTCCACCGCCACCGCCACCTGCCGCAACCCCCATCAAGGTGGTAAAACAAATTCAGACTGACGTCATCAACGGTCAACTGCGCACTCCAACCAAGATTCCAGAAAAAATCCAGATGATCAAGGAAGAAGAAGCGCCGCCTCCTGTCTCTACCATGGCGGGCGTCGTGGGCGGCGTTCCGGGCGCGGCGGGCGGACAAATGGGTGGCGTGATCGGCGGCATTATCAATTCGACGCCAATCGCTGTACCCAAGGTCGCCACTCCACAGCGCGTGCGGGTATCGCAAGGGGTGACCCAGGGTTTGTTGCTACGCAAAATTCAGCCGAATTATCCACCCCTGGCACGGCAGGCGCGCATCCAAGGTTCAGTGTTGCTGCAGGCTGAAATCAGCAAGGATGGTTCAATTCAGAACCTGCGCCTGATCAGCGGCCACCCCATGCTGGCTCCGGCCGCCATCGAAGCGGTGAAGCAGTGGAAGTACAAACCGTACATCCTGAACGGCGAGCCGGTGGAAGTGGAAACCCAGATTACCGTCAACTTTACCCTTGCCGGGGGTTAGACTCTGGTGTGCCAAAAGTGGGTTTTACGGGAAGCAGTCTCACAGCACAAAATTAGTTTTGCAATCTGACAAGCTCTGAGGAGGAAGGCAACTCATGTTCGTAGCCAATCTAGCAGCACTTACTTTCACACATATGTCCACTATGGCGGCCTGGTTTTTCCAGGAGCAGGCAGCAGTGGGTTGGGACCCGATTTCGCTGTGGCACCAGATGGGTATTCCGGCGAAAGCAGTGGTCATCATTCTGTTCGTCATGTCGGGCTGGTCAATCGGAGTGATGATTGATCGCGCCATGGCGTTCAGTGCCGCGCGCAAGCAATCGCGTGCGTTTGCTCCGGCCGTGGCCGGCGCCCTGCGCGATGGCAAGATCGAGGAAGCCATCAAAGTTGCGGAGCGCAACAAGAAGAGCCATCTGGCCAAGGTTGTGACCTCGGGCTTGATGGAATTCCGGGCTCACCAGGAAAGCGGCGAGATTCCGGGCGAGACCATCGAAGCCTCCAAGCGCGCCCTGGAGCGTACCGAAGCCATTGTTCACGCCGAGTTGAAGCGCGGCCTGGGCGGACTGGCAACCATTGGTTCGACAGCCCCGTTCGTGGGACTGCTGGGCACGGTGGTCGGCATCATCAACGCCTTTAAGGGCATTCAGTCCGAAAAGGCCACCGGTCTGGCAGCTGTTGCCGGCGGTATTTCGGAAGCACTGGTGACCACCGCGATTGGACTGTTCGTGGCCATTCCGGCCGTGATGATGTTTAACTATCTGACCGGACGCGTGGAAGCCTTCGACGTGGAGATGGATAACTCGTCGAGCGAACTGATTGATTACTTCCTGAAGCGGCGGGGAATGCGCCGCTCCTAGGTCTCGATCTCAGGCTACAACCTCAGAGCTGCTGAAGTGGCGCCCGGCGGAAAGTCCCCGCGCCACCTTCAAAAGCGTGAGGTGAGAAGCGTGAGGTCCAGGAAGCCGGAGGCGCTGAGAATCATCCTCAGCTCGGGCGGTTTCGAAGCTATCGCCCAGGAGATTTGAGTTTATGGCGTTGAGCCAGCGGAATGAGGGAGTCAAGGTCAACTCCAACATCAACGTGACCCCCATGGTGGACGTGATGCTGGTGTTGCTGATCATCTTCATGGTGATCACGCCCATGTTGCAGCACGGGGTAAGCGTGGACATGGCGAAGGTAAATAACCCGGAGTCGATGCCTGACGCCGATAAAGAAGACGCCTTGCTGGTGTCGGTGATGCGCGACGGGACCGTCTACTTCGGGACCGACAAGCTTCCGGCCGACCAGTTAACCGGCAAGGTCAAGGATCGCCTGGCGAATCGTGTGGACAAGCGCGTCTTTGTGAAGGCCGATGCGCGGGCCCGATTTGGATCGGTGGTTGAAGTCGTGGACAATGTGCGCGCCGCGGGAGTGGACCAGTTGGGTTTGCTGACCGAGCAGCGCAAGACCACGACACCTGCCCCGGCAACGGCGCCCACCACCCCGCCTGCCGGCGGGCAATAGCCCAGGCGTCGTAGCCTGGACGTTCGTAGCGAACAGATTCGAGGAGAACCGTTATGGGAATGGCAATGGGATCGGGCGGCGGTCAGAGCGCGGACATGAATGTCACGCCGCTGATTGACGTGCTGTTGGTGCTGATCATCATCTTCATGGTGATCACACCGTTAACCCCCAAGGGGCTGGATGCGCTGGTGCCCCAACCGCCACCGCCGAATGCGCCAAAAAACACCACCCCCGACCGCACCATCGTGGTGCAGTTGATCGACCGGGGGGCAGGCCAGCCGCCGGCGCTGAAGATCAACCAGGAGGAAACTACCTGGGACAACCTGCAGGGGCGATTGACCGACATCTTCAAGACACGCGCGGAAAAAGTGATGTTCGTCAAAGGTGACGACGCGGTTCCGTTTGCCGATGTGGCCAACGTGATCGATATCGCGCACGCCTCGGGCGTCGATAAAGTCGGTCTGATCACGGCCAAGATTGAGGCTGGCGGTTAGTTCTCTAGATTTTGTGGTATCTCGTCTCATCCGTGCACGCGCGTTTGTCGCGGTGCGTGCAGGCCGTCCGTTGGCATCAGCACAGGCCTGACGATTTCTGGCAAGGGAGACTTACAGCGCAATGAAAACAAGCGTACGAATGCGGGCTATAACGGCGCTCGGGTTGGCGATGCTGGCCACCACGGGCTGCAGCAAGCTGAGGGCGCGGGACCAGCTCAACAAAGGTGTTCAATCTTACAAGAACGCCAAGTATGAAGAGGCGATCAACCACTTCCAGCAAGCCGTATCGCTTGATCCCACCTTGTTGAATGCGCGCCTCTACCTGGCTACGGCGTTTGCCCAGCAATATATTCCCGGCGTCGATGCCGAAGATAACAATCGCATGGGACAGAACGCGATTGACCAGTACAGCGCGGTGCTGGAGCGCGATCCCAAGAACATCAACAGCGTGAAAGGGATCGCCTACCTGTACCTGCAGATGAAAAAATTTGAGGAAGCCAAGACCTACTACCGCAAAGCCATTGCCCTCGACCCCAATGATCCTGAGCCGTACTACTCGGTGGCGGTTATCGACTGGACCCAGAGCTACCAGCCCCGAATGGAAGAACGGGCTAAGGCTGGACTGAAGCCGGACGAGTGGCTCATGAAGGACAAGGGCAACAAGAAAGTCTGCGAAATGCTCAAGGAGAAGAACTCGGCGGTCATCGAGGACGGTGTCGCCATGCTGCAGAAGGCTTTGCAGTTGCGACCAGACTACGATGACGCCATGGCGTACCTGAACCTGCTATACCGGGAGCGGGGAGACTTGCAGTGTGATGACGCGGCGGCCCGGTCGGCGGACATGAAGACGGCCGACGAGTGGGTCGACAAAACCATGGCCACCAAGAAAGCCAAGGCCGAAAAACAGCCGGGCAGTCAGGGCATCACCATGCCCAGCCAGTAGGATGTCAACAACTCTTTAGTTAACGAAAGCCTCTTCTGACAGGAAGAGGCTTTTGTGTTTTTGGTTCGCCATCCTAGGAGCTAAAACGTAGCGCTGGCGTCCTGCCGGCTGTCGCGGGGGGTCTCGCCCTCGCCGCGTGGAGGGCTAGATACCCTCGGCCAGCCCGGACCGGGCGCTGCGGGCAAGAGCCGTACTGGGCTCGTACCCCACAACTATGTTCAAGAAGATTCTCATCGCCAATCGGGGCGAGATCGCGGTGCGGGTGATTCGCGCCTGCCGCGAGTTGGGGATTCTCTCGGCTGCGGTCTTTTCCGAGGTGGATCGCGTCGCCTTACACGTTTTAATGGCAGACGAGGTTTATCTCATTGGCGCCGCGGCCGCGGCTGAGTCTTATCTCAACATCAATAAGATTCTGGACGTTGCAAAACGCTGCGGTGCGGACGCGATTCATCCTGGCTACGGCTTTCTCTCGGAAAATGCGAAGTTCGCCCAGGCCTGTGCCGGCGCGGGCATAAAGTTCATCGGGCCAAGCGCCGCTTCAATGGAAGCAATGGGATCAAAGACTCGAGCCCGCCGGGAGATGGAGAAGGCTGGCGTGCCGTTCGTGCCCGGAACTTCACGAGCGCTGGAGTCCGTCGAGCAGGCGCAGGATGTGGCGTCGAACATCGGCTACCCCGTCATGCTGAAAGCGGCTGCGGGTGGTGGCGGCAAAGGCATGCGTCTGTTGCACAACGCACACGAGTTGCAACCCGCGCTGGAAGCGGCCCAGAGCGAGGCGCAACGGGCTTTTGGAGATGGCGAAGTCTACCTGGAGAAAGCGATTCTCAACCCGCGGCACATCGAAGTGCAGGTGCTGGCGGACGAACACGGCAACACGGTTTATCTCGGGGAACGCGAGTGTTCCATCCAGCGGCGCCATCAGAAAGTGCTGGAGGAGGCGCCCTCGCCCCTGGTCGATACCGAAATGCGCCAGCGCATAGGCGATGTCGCGGTCCGGGTGGCCAAAGCCGCCAACTACTGCAATGCGGGCACGGTCGAGTTTCTGGTGGATGCGGAGAAGGATTTTTATTTTCTGGAAATGAACACGCGCCTGCAAGTGGAGCATCCGGTGACGGAACTGATCACGGGTTTGGACCTGGTGCATCTGCAAATCCGCATCGCCGCGGGAGAGAAACTTCCGTTCCGGCAGGAAGACGTTCTTATCCGGGGACATGCGATTGAGTGCCGTATCTACGCGGAAGATGCGGACGACAATTTTTTCCCCAGCCCGGGGAAGATTGAGACGCTGCTGACTCCGGCGGGGCCGGGAATCCGGCTGGACAATGGAGTGTATGTCGGCTGGACGGTGCCCATCGACTACGACCCGCTGCTGGCGAAGCTGATTGGCTACGGGCAGGACCGGCAGCAGGCGATTTCCCGACTGGCTCGGGCTTTACCGGAATACTTCGTGGCGGGAATCAAGACCAATCTAGGGCTGTTCAGCCGGATTCTGGCCGATGAAGATTTTCGCTCCGGGAAAATCGATACCGGATATCTGGAGCGTTTGCTTATGAGCAAGACTGGCTCTAAGGGTGACCAAGCCAAGAAAGAAGTGGCGAATATCGCCGCCATTGCAGCCGCCGTCTTTACCCAGCTGGACTCGACGTCTAACGCTGCAGGCAATGGAGTGGCTTCCAAAGCCGGAACGGGTGCGGCCGACGCCGCCACAGCAGGTTCAAGCTGGAAACGAGCCGCACGAACCGATGGGTTGATGTAGCGCGGTTTGATGGAGGACGGACGTTCTCGCCCGTCATTGCACGGGCCATGGCCGGGCGGGCGGGGACGCCCGTCCTCCATCCGAGTTTCGAGAATCATGATCTACAATGTCACTATCGACGGAACCGTCCACCGCGTCGACATCGATCTGGATCGCGCCGCCGGACGCTGGCGCTGCCTTGTGGACGAACGCGAAGTCCTGCTGGATGCGGTGCTGGCGCAGCCTGATGTCCTGTCAGCGCTGATCGATGGCAGGGCCTATCAGATCAGGCGCGAGCGGATTGCATCAGAGTTGCGAATCTGGGTGGGCGATCAGTCCTACGCGGCTGAGGTATCCGACCCGCGATCGTTGCGCAATCGCAAGGCCCGTGCGGTAGCACGCAAAGGGCCGCGCCGCCTGATGGCCCCCATGCCCGGGAAGGTGGTCCGGTTCCTGGTCGCGGAGAACTCGCCGGTGGAAGCGGGGCAGGGGGTGGTGGTGGTCGAGGCGATGAAGATGCAGAACGAAATCAAATCGCCGAAACAGGGGCTGGTCCTGAAATTGGCTGTGGCTGAAGGCGCGGCGGTGAACGCTGGGGATGTGTTGGCGATCGTGGAATAGGCTGGTTCGGGGCGGGGCGGGGACGCCCGTCTTCGATTGCAACACATTCCTACCGGGCGGTGCCGTTGCCGTCCAGCACTTTCTGGGCGAAGTAGTTTTCCACCCGGGCCTGATCGCGGAGAACTTCGTAGTACGCTGCCTTGAGCAGTTGCTCGCGACGGTCGCGGAGCTGCGAGCGGATAGCCTGCTGAACGCGAGGATCAGCCAACTCGCGCTGTCCTGCCGGCTCCTTCGAAATCAGCTTCACGATCTGGAATCCCGCGACCTGCTTGTTCATGGGGTTGGCGAGCGGGACCAGGGCGCTGTACTGGCCAGGTTTCAGCTTGGCTACAGCGTCGCGAGTGCCGGGATCGGTATTGCGGAGGGACGATTCCGGCGCGAAGCCCAGGTCGCCTCCGCTGCCCGAGGTTTCGGCATCCTCCGAGTAGTTCATGGCGAGGGTCCCGAAGTCGTCGCCGCTGTCCAGCCGGTTCATGATCATCTGGATTTTCTTGCGGGCATCCGCTTCATTCTGCGCCTTGTCGTTCTTCAGGTTGTGGACTTGAGGATTGGGCGTGGTGGTCACCAGGATGCGGGCCAGGTGATACTGTGGCTCGATCAGGTTGAACTCCGCTTTGTGCGCGTTGTAGTAGTTCGTAATGTCCTGGTCGGTCACATTGATCTTGGAGGTGATTTCCTTGTTCAATACCTTGTCCACGGTAAGGGAACGGCGAAGATCGCGTTTGAAGTCATCCGCCGTGATCTTCTTTTCCTTCAGGCGGGCTTCAAATTGTTCCTTGGTGTAGGGTGACTTGATTTCGTTCAGCTTGCCGTCCACCTCTTCGTCAGTGGCCAGCAGACCGAGCTTTTCCGCCCTGCGCATCAGGATTTCGTTATCGACCAACTCCTTCAGAATGCTGAGGCGCAGGCTGGTGGCCTGTTCGCCGGCCTGCACCTGGTCGGATCCGGCCGTCTGGTTCTGGTAGTACTTTTCCACGTCGACCCGGTAGATCTTGCGGCCATCCACGGTGGCAGCGACATCGTCACCGGCGCGCTTGGAACTGCAGCCCGTGGAAAAGATCAGTAGGGAGACGGCAAAAAGCGCAACCAGCCTGTGACGCAAGAGATCGTATATTTTCAAATCAGGCCCTCCACACTGGCTCCAGGATTATACTTTGACGCGGCCGGAATACCTTCGTTGCGCCCATGACGTGGTGTATTAGTTGCAGCAGTCTTTGCGTTCTTCGTGGCCTTTCATTGCGAACTTTACGGTTAAGATCTTGGCAAGACCAACGACTCAACCGCAACGTGCGTGAATAAACCGGTGCCTAGGATCACTTACTCGCCGGTTGCGTCCCGCGGCTCGAAGCTGGGGCTGGATGCGTCGGCGCCGTCTCGCCCGCTTGTACTAGGGCACGATCCAGGACAGCGCGAAGCTCGCTGATCGGCAGGGCGCCACTTACCTCTTCGCCATTGATGAACATGGTGGGAGTAGCTTCCACGCCCACCGCCTCGCCCTCATGGACGGAAGCTTTTACCTTATCGTCCTGTTGCGCCTTAATGCAGGCTTGCAGCTTTGTCCCATCCAGATTGTGCTTCTGTCCCTGCTCGATGGTCATGCGATCCAACGCCGCAAACTGGGCATCGTGGCCCTTCTCGGAATTCACTTCTTTCTGGTTGGCATGGATGTAGTCGGCGAAATCCCAATATGCATCCTGGTTCTGCCCCGCCAGGCAATTGGCGTTCACCGCGGCGTGGGTGGCCCAGGGATGAATCTCGGCCAGGGGAAAATCCTTATAGATGAATACCACGCGGTCGCCATATTCCTTCAGCAGGTCAGGAAACAGCGTCTGGTGCATGCGCGAACAGAAGGGACATTCGAAGTCGTCATAGTTGATCGCAACCACTTTGGCCTTACCGTTGCCACGGGTCGGGCGTCCGGCGACGTCGATCTTCTTCATAATCTCGGCATATGGGTCCTTGCTGAGGTCGAGTTTGGTCATGCGGATCAGCGTTTTAGCATCCTTGGCCAGCAGAAAATCGAAGGTCTGCTTCTTCTCGCCTCCGTCAAAGGTGATGGTCAAAGCGT
Source organism: uncultured Terriglobales bacterium (assembly GCA_955652395.1). Lineage (GTDB taxonomy): Bacteria > Acidobacteriota > Terriglobia > Terriglobales > Acidobacteriaceae > JAIQFF01. The sequence continues at coordinate 17,127 of CATPBJ010000005.1, forward strand.
CGTAATTCGGAAACTCGCTAGGCTTGGTCGGGCCCAGAAAGACTTTAACTCTGGCTGGAACCGTGTAGAAAACCCGCACTTGTTGCTCGATTCGCCGGGCGACCTCAGGGGGCATCGACTGGGCCGAGCAGCCCAGGCAAATAAGCAGGAGGGAAAGTGCAGCACGCCGCAGAAACGTCACTAGAAACCGCCTGTACATTGAGGATTAGCTACAATTATCGCACACGGCTGAGAGCGCCGACCGGTGAACGGAAGGATTGAGAGGCCATTTTCGGCGATGAAGTTACCGTCCAGCGGACGGGATCCCGGCTGCCAGAAACGCGTTCATGGAGCCGGAGCGGAAGCCTTCGAGGTCCAGGGTCACGAATTTGAACCCCAGAGCTTTGAAGAGGCGGGTAAATTCAGCGGCCATCTCCGGACTCAGGGCACGCGTCAACTCCTCGCGGGCAATTTCGATGCGCACGATGTTTCCATGATGACGGACGCGGACCTGGCGGAACCCGAGAGCGTGCAGGGCGTCCTCCCCCTGTTCGACAACGCTGAGGGCTTCACGCGTGACCTCGCGTCCATACTCAATGCGCGAAGACAGGCAGGCGGAGGCCGGCTTGTCCCAAATGCGCAGCCCGGCGGCGCGGGAAAGTTCCCGGATCTCCTGCTTGGTAAGTCCGGCTTCGCGCAACGGTGCGGCGACCCGATGCTGCTCGGCGGCCTGCTGGCCGGGGCGGAAGTCGCCCTGGTCGTCCAGATTTACCCCGTAAACGATGGAGTCAAAGCTGCGCTTACGGCGAAATTCCTCCATGGTGCTGAACAATTCGTCCTTGCAATGAAAGCAGCGGGTAGCGTCATTGCGGGCATACTCTGGCCGGTCGACTTCACTGGTCGCGATGACTTCCAGCGGAATCTCCTGTTCGCGGGCAAAGGCGGTTGCATCCGCCAGTTGGGTGCGGGCCAGGCTAGGCGAATCGGCGATGACGGCAAGCATGTTACTGCCTAACACCTGGCGTGCCGCCCAGGCGAGAAAGGCTGAATCCACGCCGCCGGAGTAGGCGACCAGAGTTCGTCCCAAGGTACGAAGATGGTGGTCGAGCAAGGCCCGTTTCGCGGCGAGATTGGGTTCGGGCGGCACGGGGATATCTTACGATGCTTGGGCGGGTTGGCGCGACTTGGGCTAAGAATCTGTCGGCATGAATTACGTAGGGCAGATGTCCCATCTGCCCTGTGGAGCGACGCTCCAACCATTCTCGTGGCATGCAAAAACCTGTCGAGCCTCGCTCGACTGGACAGATGAGGACCTCTGTCCCTACGGGGTTCGTGGCTCACCGCTTGAGTCAATAGAGGAGAGATATTTAAGACCGAGCCAGCACCACTTTCCAGTTCGTGCCTTATACTTTCGCGTCCGACCGGCACCGACCAGGCATGCCCAATTCAGCAACACATCGTCTCGCCTACATCGACTGGATGCGGGGCCTGGCCTGCGTCCTCATGTTTCAGACTCACTGCTACGATTCCTGGCTGAATCCAGAGGCCCGCAAGACGACGTTCTTCATGTGGTCCCAACTGGGCGGGACGTTGCCTGCGCCCTTGTTTCTCTTTCTGGTGGGAATTTCTTTTGCCCTCGTGACCGACAAGCTGCGCCAGAAAGGTTTGGCCCCGAACGCGATCGCGCGCACAACCATCCAGCGCGGCGCGGAAGTCCTGGGGCTGGGACTTCTGTTCCGCTTGCAAGAATACGTCATTGCCTGGGGATGGGCCCCCAGGAGCGATCTGTTGCGGGTGGACATCCTGAATACGATTGGCGTCTCCATGATGCTGATGGGTAGCGTGTGCTGGGTGGTGCTTCGGCTGGGCATGACCCACCATGTTCGGCAATTTCTCGGAGTGACCCCAGGTGCCGTCGCTCTTCTGATTTCGCTGCTGACGCCGCCACTCTGGACCACGTGGCGTCCGCAATGGCTGCCCTGGCCCATCGAGTCCTATATTGACGGTGTGCACAATCTGGGCCAGCCGCAGTCGTGGCTTTTCCCCATTTTTCCCTGGACGGCTTTCGCCTTCGCCGGTCTCGCCGTCGGCTTCCTGCTGCTCAGCGATTGGGCACGCCAGCGTGAAGCTGCGGTGTTCGCGATGGCGGGCGCGGCCGGAGTGGGTCTGATCTACCTGGCGCGATGGATGGATGCGCGACCCGAGCAAACTTATTCGGTCTATGACTTCTGGCATACAAGCCCGAATTTTTTTCTGATTCGCGTGGGTCTGCTGCTGGCGATTCTGGCCGTGACTTATGGGTGGTGCCGCTGGGGCGCAGGCCAATTGGGCTTCAGTCCTCTGATACAGCTGGGCCAGACGTCTCTGCTGGTCTACTGGGTGCACATTGAATTTGTCTACGGGCGAGTTTCTATTCTGCCCAAGCACGCAGTCGGCATTCGGACGGCATCGTTCGGCCTGTTGGCGATTTTTCTCGCCATGCTGCTGCTGTCGATTTTGCGTACCCGGGTCATCGGGCGCGGGTGGACTTGGTGGAGGACGGGCGTCGCCGTCCCATTTGAACCCCAGCGGAGATAGTCATGGTTCCCGCGCGAGAGTGGACGCTCGTGCCTACATTGACAACACCTGGCGGATGGCATTCTCTGTCAGTTTCAAGGCAATCGCCCAGCGCTGGCGGGCTTGCGGTTCGTCGTTTCCGTAGCCGAAGAGATAGAGCGTGATGTAGAAGCCGTCACGAGTCTCTCCGGCCGCGTGATAAAAGCAGCGCCGGATCAACAGTTCGGCAGCCGCGGGAATTTCAGGGACGCGCTTCAGGAGTTGTGTAACCCGTTTTGCGAATTGCTCGTGTTCCGCGAAAGAATGGCGCGAAGCCTCCTGCGAGAACAGCACATCGACATAGGAGCCGAACTTGCACGCAGCCCCGAAGATCTCCTCTTCGGGATTGATCTCCCTGCTCGACCAGGCGTCGCATTTCGCAGTCTCGAGACTGCCGGCCGGGGAGTGCATGACGGCAAGAAACTCGCCCAGTTCCGGTACGCGGCTGGCCTCTTCGACGTTGAGCAGAAGCTCGGGCTGACGCTTCAGTTCGTAATAGCGCGGGCCGCCATCGGCGGCGGCCCAAGGCAGTTCCAGGGTTTCGTCGTCAGCCCCAAGTTCGACTGCAAAATCGGCTTCCACCCTAGTGCGCGGGAGCGGGTTGCGGCGTGGCCTGGGGAGCAGCCGCGGGCGGTGCGAAATTGACCGTGGGCACCCGGCGCGATCCCTCGGACGCAGCGAAATAAGCCTCGTTAGGTTTGAAGCCTGCCCAGCCGGCAAAGATGTTGTTGGGGAATTTCTGTATGTAGGTGTTGTAGTCCTGCAGGGTGTCGTTGTAGCGCTTGCGTTCGACCGCGATGCGGTTTTCGGTACCGGCCAGTTCGTCCTGCAGGCGCAGGAAGTTTTCGTTCGACTTGAGTTGCGGATAGTTCTCCACAATCGCCAGCAGGCGGCCCAGGGCACCATCCAGTTGCTGGTTAGCGGCGATCTTGTCCGTGGGATTGCCGGCGGAGAGCAAGGCCGAGCGGGCTTTGGCGATGTCGCCGAAAACAGTCTGCTCCTGCTGCGCGATGCCTTTGACGGTCGCGACCAGGTTAGGAATCAGGTCGGCGCGGCGCTGCAGCACGATGTCCACTTGCGACCAGGAGGCTTTCACGGCCTCATTCTTGGTCACCAGCGTGTTGCGGACGCCTACATATTGTCCGAAGGCTACGAAGGCGATCAGTGCCAGAATCGCGATCACGATTAGAACTTTGACCATACTTCCTCCTCCATCAATCGTCACAGAAACGGTCAGACCCGGGCCCGCCCGGACGCATCATTTATCTTTATCGAGCATTGTATCGACTGCGGCGGTTACGCGCTGCACGGCCGCCAGATAGCGGGTGAAAACGTCTTTGGCGTCGAGCTGTTTGCGATCCGTCTTGTGGTCCCGGATATCCAGCAATTGCAGGAAGGCCGACGGCTCGAATGGAATGCGAGAGGCGAGAATCTGGATGGCTTCGCGTTTGGAATGGGGAGCAGCGTCGCCCAGCGCCAGGAGCGCGTGACGGAACAAGGTGGCGAAGGCCGATACCGAGCCCAGCAGCAGCTCCCAGAGGGCACGGTCGTTGTCTCCCGTCTCCAGCAGGCGTTGCCGCAGCAGGATGAGTTTCTCGCGGAGTTCATATTCCAGCTGTGCCCGATGCAGTTGCATGGGAATCCGCAAGCCGGTCAGCAGCTCGTCGCCAAAGAGCACACGGTGGTGATGCTGCATGTCGAGCAGCTCGATCGAGAACACGTCGGTGGAGTGTTCCAGTTCTTCCTGAGTCATCACCAGCGGCGCGGGATGTTTCTGGCGATGCCACCATTCCGCCACCGGCGCCATGGCGGAAAGTTTGGGAAACGAAGTCTCGCGCAGAATGCAGAGCAGGTTCAGGTTGGAGAATTCCGCCTGGAATTCTCCGGTGGCGGCTGAACCGTAGAGAATGACGCTCTGAAGGTTCTGCCCTGCAGCTTTTCGTATACGGCTAACGAATTCGTCGATCTGTTTTTCTGCGACCATTCCGAAACCTCCTGTCTCCGCGCCGCCGCTGCTGCTCCTGTGGAGGACGGGCGTCCCCCGCCCGTCCGTGCTCGAACTGCGCCGGAACGACGGCGGCTGCGCACGCCGAGGGCAAGATGCCCTCGGGACAGCGGGCAAGAGGCCGGCGCTACGAACTACCAGCTTCCGCTCGCGCCGCCGCCTCCGGAACTGCCTCCACCAAATCCTCCGAACCCACCGCCACCGCCTCCGAAACCGCCCCCGCCACTGTAGCCCCCCCCGTATCCCCGGCCGCCGCCGCCGAACAGCAGCATCCAGAACAGAACCTTGCGCAGCGGGGTTAGAAGGACGATCAAAACAATTATGCCGAGGATCAGGAGTTGTTTCCCTGACAGCGCGGTATCAGGTTGGCCGCGGGGCGGCACGGAAATTTGAGGACGGGGCCCAGTCAACTCAATGCCCGCGTCTTGCGCGATGACATCCGCGACCCTCGACGTCATGAGTGATAGGGCGCCGCCATAGTCATTTTGTCTGAGCAGAGGGACAGCCTCGCGGCCAAAGCCTCCGACTTTTCCATCGGGCAGGATCGGCTCCAGTCCATAGCCGACCTCGATGCGGTATTTTCGGTCTTGCACCGCCAGAAGGATGAGGACTCCGTGGTCTGTGGCTTTGCTTCCGATGCCCCACTGCTTGTACAGATTGACGGCGTAGCTCTCAATGTCCGAACCATCCAGGGAGTTCACCGTAACCACAGCAATCTGCGCATGTGCCTTCTGGTCGAGCTGCTGGCAGATGTTATCGAGCTGTGCGATTGTCTTCTGATCGAGAACGTGGGCAAAGTCGTTGACGTAGTCGGTAGGACGCAGTTGGGAGACGGGCTCTGCCCAAAGCAGCAGCGGGAGCGCCAGCAATGCGATGGCGACGCGGATCGACTGCCGAAACCTCATTCGCCGTGATTGTATAGGAAACGGAGTCGAGCCTTGCTCGACCGCACGAGCGAGCCTGCCCCGGAGCGAAGTCGAAGGGCTCGCGCTTACATTGCGCTCAGAAATTCTACGACCTGGGATTCTGCCCAGCGGCCATCTTTCCCGCGGCCGTTGGTCTCGGCCAGGTATGAGCAGTGGCCGCCATCTTTGGTTTCGAGGAAGGTGATGTGGGGATTGGCCAAAATCTTACGCCGGGTTTCTGGAAGGATCCGAATGAATGGATCATTGGCAGCGTTCAGAATGAAAGTGGGCACTCGGATACGGTCCATCACATGCGCAGCGGTGGCGCGGTCGTAGTAGTCGTCGGCGCCGGTAAAGCCGCAGTAGAACGCCGTGATTCGGTCGTCAAACTCGCGCAGGCTGCGGATACCACGGAGGCGGGAAGTGTCGAACGCGCCCGGAAACAAGCGGGCCTTGGTGCGCAGCCGCTGATGCAGCTTCCACAAGAAATATTGTTCGTACAGACGGTTGCTGCGCTGATGCAGCGCGTCAGCTGAAGCGGCGAGATCAATCGCGGGACAAACCGCGGCCACGGCGTGAAATTGACGGGGACCCGTACTGCCCCATTCGCCGGCCAATTTCAGCACCAGGTTGCCGCCCATGGAAAATCCCACCAGAGCAAAGCGCGAGATGTGGTCTTGCTCGATGAGATTTTGCGTCACGGCCGCGACGTCCTGAGAGCGGCCGGAATGGTAGAGGGTCGGAGCCAGGGCTTCGGTGCCCCCGCAGTTGCGCTGATTCATGCGGATCACGTTCATGCCGAGGGCGAGTCCCTTGGCGGCAATCCCCAGCATGTAGGTGGAATCGCTTGAGCCCTCGAGGCCGTGGACGATGATTGCCGTCATCGCCTTCTGCCGATCGCTTTGCCAGTGACACTGGACCAGCACCTGGACGCCGGGCTCTACTTCGATCAATCGCGCCTGGGCGGGAGGCAGAACCAGGCGGCGTGGTAGGACGAAGCTAGCCAGGGTCTGCCGATGTCCACCGCCCAGGCCACGCCGCGGTACGAAAGTCGGCATTTTCGTTTGCACAGTCTCCACCCATGAGTTTAAATGGTTATGACTTTTAAATGGTGCTGGCGGTGCCACTGCCCGTAAAGGAGTCAAGGCAATGCCTATTTTCGAGTACATCTGCAAAGAATGCGATCACCAGTTCGAAGCTCTGGTGTACGGCCAGCAGAAAGCGGAGTGTCCCAAGTGCCACGGGAGAAAGCTGTCGCCGCAGCTTTCGGTGTTTGCGGTCAGCGCCAAGGGCAACTCGAGCGCCGCACCGGCGACCGGCGCCTGCGGTTCCTGTGGCGACGCGCGCGGGCCAGGATCCTGTTCGCTTCCCAATATGAACTGAGAGCCGCACGCACGTTTCCGTCTATCCATATGCGTGGACGGCAGTTAGCGATGTGACCAGAGGCACCAGTCAAGCGTGACCCCGGTAAGTTTTCTTCTCCATGCCATGCCCGTACCATCCTCAGAAGCTTCACACCTCTAGGCGCCAAGCCTCGGAGCGTCAAAGGAGCACGGGATGGATCGTCGTCGCAATCCTCGGGTCAAGGCACAATTGCCCATACGAATCTGGGGCGTGGATGCACATGACCTGCCTTTCATGCAGCTGGCCAGCGTCAAGAACCTGAGCAGCACCGGGGCGGTCATTCAGGGGATGCGCCGCCAGATCAAGCCTGGAGAAATCCTGGAAGTACAGCTTGACGAGGAGAAAGCCCAGTTCCGAGTGATCTGGACGGGCAGGCAGGGCACGCAGAGCGCAGGTGAGCTCGGTTTGCAGAGGCTGGCTTCCGAACCTTGCCTTTGGGGCGTGGCCCTGGGCTGCTACAGCGAACTCGTAGCCGAAGGCTAATTTCCTCACAAGATCCACTCTCGCGACGAACCGGGAAGGAGACGAGTTTCTCGTGCCGCCCAGGCGCAAACGCAGTCGCGCTTTCGCGCCTGAGGTTGGCTGCTCGCGGACCAAAACAGCGAACCTCAAGGACTAAAGTCCTGGAGCCCGATCTGTTTGTGGCACGGCTGAAGCCGTGCCCTTCCCAGGATTTTAAACTCCGGAGCAGCGGTCATCCTGAAGGGACTTCAGTCCCGAAGAGCCTGCCCCTGAGCGCAGGATGACGCAGTGTAACGAGGCAGAAATTTTCAAACTGAGTCGCAACCGAACCGGCAAGGTTTGCACCGTGGCGACGGTTCTACTATGCTGCCGAATTCATGCCCTCTTTGTACATCAGACTGCGAAACCGGGGAGAGCGAAATCGTGAGGACAATCCTGGCGGCTGTGATGCTGTGCGTGCTGTTCACGTCCGTGGTTAAGGTACAGGCACGGCAGTCCCTGAATCTCATGCCCCTGCCGGCCAAAGTGCAGATGGGCAGCGGCCACCTTGTGATCGGACCAACCTTTTCGGTTTCGATTGCCGGTCAGCACGAGGCGCGGCTGGATCGAGCGGTCGAAATTTTCCTCGGCCAGCTCGGCCTGCAGATCGGAATGCCTCCCATCGACATGCAGGTCGTGGATTCCGCCAACGCCACTCTTGTTATCCAGGCCGCCGGCGGGACCAAAAGCGTGCAGGAACTGGGTGAAGACGAATCCTACCGACTGGAGATCAGCAACGCCGGCGCACGGCTGAATGCGCCGACCACGCTCGGTGTGATGCGCGGACTGCAGACCTTTCTGCAATTGGTGCAGACCACGAGCGAAGGCTTTGCTGTGCCCGCGGTCGCGATCGAAGACAGCCCGCGCTTTCCCTCGCGGGGACTGATGATTGATGTTGGCCGCCACTTTATCCCGCTTGATGTTCTGAAGCGGAATCTGGACGGCATGGCTGCGGTGAAGCTGAACGTGTTTCACTGGCATCTTTCGGAAAACCAGGGCTTCAGGATTGAAAGCAAGAAATTTCCCAAGCTGCAGGGAATGGGTTCGGATGGGCTGTACTACACGCAGGATGAAGTCCGCGCCGTGATCGCATATGCGCGCGAGCGGGGCATTCGCGTGGTCCCGGAATTCGATATGCCGGGGCACACGACCGCCTGGTTCGTGGGCTATCCCGAACTGGCCAGCGGGCCGGGGTCTTATCAGATCGAGCGCCGGTGGGGGGTTTTCGATCCCGCCATGGATCCTACCCGAGAGGAAACCTACAAGTTTCTGGACGCATTCATCAGCGAGATGGCCGGGCTCTTCCCCGACCAGTCTTTTCATATCGGAGGCGATGAAGTAAACGGCAAGGAGTGGGACGCGAATCCCAAGATTCAGGCTTTCATGCACGCCCAGGGCATGAAAGGCAACAACGATCTGCAGGCGTACTTCAACCAGCGAGTGCAGAAAATCGTGAGCAAGCACGGAAAGACCATGCTCGGCTGGGATGAAATTCTTCGTCCCGATCTCCCCAAGACCATCGTGATTCAATCGTGGCGCGGGCCGGACTCTCTGGCACAGGCGGCGAAGCAGGGTTACCGCGGATTGCTGTCGTCCGGTTACTACGTTGACCTGATGTGGTCAGCGGAACGGCATTACGCGACCGAGCCGCTGAGTGGGGCCGCCGCCAGCCTGACTCCGGAGGAACAAAAGCGCATTCTGGGCGGCGAGGCTTGCATGTGGGGCGAATATGTCTCGCCGGAAAATATCGACTCCCGCATTTGGCCTCGTACCGCCGCCATCGCCGAGAGATTATGGTCTCCGCAGGACGTGCGCGATGTGAACTCGATGTACCAGCGCCTGGCGCTAGTGAGCACTTGGCTGGATGGACTCGGGTTGACCCACAATTCGAGTTACGCTCCCATGCTCCGCCGCATTGCCGGGAAGGACGACATCGCTGCCCTTAAAGTTCTCGCTGACGTCGTCGAACCGGTGAAGGACTATACCCGAGAGGAAACCGCGCCGTCGCCAGCGACCAGCGAGTCGCCGCTGAATCGCGTGGTGGATGCGGTGCGGCCGGAAAGCTCGACTGCCAGGAAGTTCGCAGATGCGGTGAACGAGTTGGTTGCGGGCCATGCGAAGCCAGGTTCCGAGTCGCGGGTCAAAGACTTGCTCAACCGCTGGCGCGACAATCAGGTTGAGCTTCAGCCACAGGTTGAAAAATCTCTTCTGCTCAAGGAAGTCGCTCCCCTCTCTCAGAACCTCTCGGCGCTCGGAGCCGCAGGACTGGCCGCGCTGGACTATCTCGACCGGGGAGAGCCAGCCCCGGCCGCGTGGGTAACCGCGCAGCTGGCGCTGGTCGAACAGGCCAAGAAACCGCAGGCCCAAATGCTGATCATGGTGGCACCATCGGTCGAGAAGTTGATCCGTGCTAGTGCGGGGCAGGCCAGCGCCGGCCCGGCTGCCCCGTCGTCATCGCCCGAAAATAGGAGTACGCTGATGGGCCAGAGAGGTGGGCCGTGGAATCTGCGAAAGCTCATATTCAGAAGATAGCGCTCGTAAGCCACGACGATTTCACTGCGAAACCGGAATCCTGGCCGGCTTTGCCGCTCGAAGCCTGGCAGGATACCTGCGCCACGCTTCATATGTGGACCCAGATCGTGGGCAAGATTCGCCTGGCGATGAGCCCTCCCATCAATCATTGGTGGGAAGTGCCGCTTTACATCAGTGCGCGCGGGCTTACTACTTCTGCGATTCCCTACCAACGGGGCATCTTTGAAGTGGGATTCGATTTCCTCCGTCACAACCTTGTCATCCAGACCAGCGAAGGACCGGGTAAGACGATTCCGCTGGCTCCGCGCTCGGTGGCTGATTTCTACAAAGAGTTCATGGCGGCTCTCGCCGCGCTCGGCGTCGAGGTGAAGATCTGGAACATGCCGGTGGAAGTTCCGAACCCAATCGCCTTCGATCGCGATACCCAGCACGCGTCCTACGACCGCGAGTACGTCAGCCGGTTCTGGCGCATCCTTCTGCTGACGAACAGCGTTTTCATGGAATTCCGGTCGCGCTTTATTGGGAAGAACAGCCCGGTGCATTTCTTTTGGGGAAGTTTCGATCTGGCGGTCACGCGCTTTTCCGGACGGCGCGCGCCGGAGCGTGAGGGAGCCGACCTGATCACGCGCGAAGCCTACTCGCATGAAGTAATCAGCGCAGGATTCTGGCCCGGTGGCGGGGAGATCAAGGGGCCGGCGTTCTACGCCTACGCAGCCCCGGAACCCGTGGGCTACGGGCAAAGTCCGGTTCGTCCTGCCAAGGCGTTTTATCATTCCGGGATGAAAGAATTTTTGCTGATGTACGACGATGTTCGTCTGGATCCTTCGCCCAGGTCTGCGCTGCTCGAATTTCTGCAAAGCACTTACGAAGCCGGGGCCAACCTCGCGAAGTGGGACCGCGCAGAGCTGGAACGAATGGCTTAGCCCACCTTGGGCGAAGGCGCTGAGGTCTCGAAATGAGACATCGCTGCCCTGAAACACCTTCCATTGCAATGCTTTGGGCGCTCTTCCGGCGATTGTTCAAGACCCAGCTTCGTCCTTGAGCAAAATCTGCTTGGCCTTCCGTTACCTGTCCAAGGTTACCGACGGATCCTATGATCAAATGTCTCTTATTCGACTATGGCGACCCCGACTCTCGATCCCAAGACCAGCGACACGGTCCAGGCACTGGTGCAACTGCTCCGCTCGCGCTCTTCGGAGGAGATCCGGCAGCGCATGTACGACAATCCGCCGGGAAGTCCGTGGTGGGCCGCCTGCAAGACCGAGCTCGATCTGCGGAATAGCGAGCGGGCGGCGACCGCCCTGGTGGACACCTCCCGCATCCTGGACAAACTTCGCAGCGCCACCGACCACCTCGACGAACTGACCGACAAGTTGCTGCAAGCGACGACGAACATGGCCGAAGTAGTGAAGAGCGTGCGCGAATCCGGCAGAAGGATGGAAATTGCAACCTATGTGATTGTCGGATTGACCATTGTGCAGCTGTTCTACATAGCTTTCCAATTTTCCGCTCGGCATTAGAGCTAGGGACGGGCGGGACGCCCGCCCTCCACCCTGAAATTGCAGGCGCGAGCGCCCCTTCGACTTCGCTTAAGGCAAGCTCCGCTGGTGCGGGAATCGCGCCTGGCCGCCATTGATTGCCGGACGCTTCCGGCTCCGTTACCATATCCGCCGTGGCCAACTACATAGGTGCGATCGATCAGGGTACGACTAGCACGCGCTTCTGCGTGTTTAACACAGATGGCAAGACCGTGGCGGCGGCACAAAAAGAGCACGCGCAAATCTATGCGCAGCCGGGATGGGTCGAGCACGATCCCGAGGAAATCTGGCACGCCACGCAGGACGTGATTGCGCAAGCCCTGCAGCAGGGCAACCTCCGGCCCACCGATCTGGCCGCAATCGGTATCACCAACCAGCGTGAGACCACCGTGCTGTGGAACCGGAAAACCGGCAAGCCCGTGGCCAACGCACTGGTCTGGCAGGACACCCGTGTGGATGACTACGTCGCCGAACTTTCCCGCGACGGCGGATCCGACCGCTTTCGAGGCAAAACCGGACTTCCCCTCAGCACTTACTTCAGCAGTTTGAAAATCCGTTGGCTGCTCGATCATGTGCCGGGCATCCGGACGCAAGCCGAGGCCGGCGAAGTCATTTTCGGCAACATCGATTCCTTTCTGACCTGGCACCTCACCGGCGGCCCCCACGGTGGACTTCACATCACCGATGTCACCAATGCCAGCCGCACCCAGCTCATGGATCTCGATACGCTTTCGTGGGACCGGGAATTGCTCGACGCGTTCGGCGTTCCCGCAGCGATGTTGCCGCGCATCTGCTCCAGCGGCGAAGCCTACGGTACGGTGAAACTGGGCGCTGCGAAGGGAGTCGCGATTGCCGGAATTCTGGGTGATCAGCAGGCCGCACTGGTGGGGCAGACCTGCTTCAAATCTGGCGAAGCCAAGAACACGTATGGCACCGGCTGTTTTCTTTTGAAGAACACTGGCGAGCGCGCCGTCCGTTCCAGGTTTGGACTGCTCACCACGGTTGCCTACAAATTCGGCCAGCAGCCGGCACGATATGCGCTAGAAGGCAGCATTGCCATCACCGGCGCCCTGGTGCAATGGATGCGCGACAATCTGGGCCTGATCAAGACCAGTCCCGAGATTGAAACCTTGGCACGCACGGTGGAGGACAACGGCGGCGTCTATTTTGTTCCGGCATTCTCCGGACTCTACGCGCCTTATTGGAAGTACAACGCCCGCGGCGTAATCGCCGGACTGACGCGTTACGTAAAAAAGGGGCACCTGGCGCGTGCCGTGCTGGAGGCGACTGCATTCCAGACCCGCGAAGTGGTCGAAGCCATGGAGCAGGACTCCGGCATCGCTCTGGATGTCCTGCGCGTGGACGGTGGCATGGTGGACGACGCGCTCCTGATGCAGTTCCAGGCGGATATCCTGAACCGCTCCGTGGTCAAGCCTTTGATCAAAGAAACCACGTCACTGGGCGCGGCCTACGCCGCCGGCCTGGCGGTGGGTTTCTACAAAAGCACCGACGACCTGCGGGCAAGGTGGTCGGTGGGCCAAACCTGGACGCCGAGCCTGGACGAGTCGAAGCGCGCCGAGATGTACCGCATGTGGAAGAAGGCCGTAACCCGCTCGTTCGACTGGATTGAGTAGGCTTTCCGCAATTCCCTGAACTTCAGCGGAAGGCTTAGCTATCCTCTCCCACCTTGAGCACGGCCAGGAACGCTTCTTGCGGAATGTCCACGCGCCCGATGCGCTTCATGCGCCGCTTGCCTTCTTTTTGTTTCTCCAGCAACTTGCGCTTCCGCGAGATGTCGCCGCCGTAGCACTTGGCAATCACGTTCTTGCGTATCGCCGACACCGTTTCGCGGGCAATGATCTTCGCCCCGATCGAGGCCTGGATCGCAACTTCGAACATTTGCCGGGGAATCAGCTCGCGCATTTTCGAAACCAGCGCCTTCCCGCGTTCGTAGGCAAAATCGCGGTGCACGATGATGGAGAGCGCGTCGACCGGTTCGCCCGCGACCAGAATGTCGAGCTTCACCATGGGCGATTCCCAATAGTCCGCGAGGTGATAATCCAGCGAAGCATAGCCGCGCGAAACGGACTTCAGCCGGTCGTAGAAATCGAGCACGATTTCGTTGAGTGGCAGCTCGTAGTGCAGCATCACGCGCGAGGAACTCACGTACTCAAACGTTTTTTGCTTGCCGCGCTTGTCTTCGACCAGCTTAAGAATTCCACCGACGTACTCTTCGTTGGTGAGAATCGTGGCCAGGATTACCGGCTCTTCGACTTTGGCAATCTCGCTCGGGTTGGGCCAACGGGAAGGGTTGTCGACTTCGATCAACTCGCCGTCGGTCTTGGTGATCTTGTAACGCACTCCAGGCGCCGTAGTGATCAGCTCCAGATTGAATTCGCGCTCCAGACGTTCCTGGATGATCTCCATATGCAGGAGACCCAGAAAGCCGCAACGGAAGCCGAAACCCAGCGCGACCGAACTCTCGGGCTCGAAGAAAAATGACGAGTCATTGAGCCGCAGTTTTTCCAGCGCCTCGCGGAGTTGGGTGTGTTCGTGCGCGTCCACGGTATAAAGACCGGCGAAGACCATGGGCTTGATTTCTTCGAAGCCAGGCAGGGGCTCGATTGCGGGTTGAGCCTCGTCGGTGATGGTGTCGCCGATTTTAGTGTCGGCCACAGTCTTGCTGTTTGCCATCAGAAACCCGACCTCGCCCGCACGCAGTTCATCTACCTCCACCGGCTTGGGCGTCAGAACGCCGAGCGTTTCCACCTCCAACACGCGTCCATTCCACATCAAGCGGATTTTTTGTCCTTTGCGGATGGTTCCTTCGAAGACGCGAGTCAGCACAATCACACCGCGGTAAGGGTCAAACCAGGAGTCGAAGATGAGCGCCTGCAGCCGGTTGTCCGGATTGCCTTTGGGCGGAGGCACGCGCTTCACGATGGCTTCCAGAACGTCGGGCACGCCGTGGCCAGTCTTGGCGCTGATCAGCACTGCGTCGGATGCGTCCAGACCGACGGCGCCTTCGATCATTTCCTTGGTGCGCTCCACGTCGGCGCTGGGCAAGTCAATCTTGTTGATGACTGGAATAATTTCGAGGCGATTGTTGATCGCTAGATAGGCGTTGGCCAGGGTCTGCGCTTCCACGCCCTGCGAGGCGTCCACGACCAGCAGAGCGCCTTCGCAGGAAGCCAGCGAACGCGAGACCTCATACGAAAAATCTACATGGCCCGGCGTATCGATCAGGTTGAGCTGGTAGATGTGGCCATCCTGCGCGGTGTACATCATGCGGACGGCGTGGGCTTTGATGGTGATGCCGCGCTCCCGCTCCAGGTCCATGGAGTCGAGCACCTGGGCCTGCATTTCGCGCGCGGTCAGCGCCCCGGTCAACTCCAGCAGGCGATCCGCCAGCGTGGATTTGCCGTGATCAATATGTGCAATGATCGCAAAATTGCGAAGAAACGCAGCGTCCATGGGTGCAGCGGTCAATGTTTGATTCTAACAGCTGACCTCGGACCTCAGACTGCAGACCACGGGCTTCAGTCGCTTGCGCCTTGTTTCCCTTTGCCGAGGTCTGAGGTCGGACGCCGGACGTCCGTTACAATCTGAGTCGATGCTGGTCCTCGCCTCTGCCTCTCCTCGCCGCCAGGAATTGCTGCGCAATGCAGGTATTCCATTCACCGTGTACCCATCCAACATTCCTGAAATACCGCTGGTAGGAGAGAGCCCGCGTGATTGCGCAGAACGTTTGGCGCGGGAGAAGGCGCTCGCCGCTTTCCGCCGCCACTCCGACAAGCCCGTTCTGGGAGCGGACACGATTGTGGTCGTCGATGGCGGGATTCTCGGCAAGCCCGATGATGAAGCTGACGCGACGCGCATGCTTCGTCTGCTTTCCGGACGAACTCATCAGGTCATTACCGGTGTGTGCCTGGTAGGGCCGCCGCTGAGAACCGGGAACCGGAAACTCAGAACTGGGTTTGAAGACACTCGTTCCGAAACCACTTTAGTGACGATGACGAATCTCACCGACGACGATATTCATGCGTACATCGCGACCGGGGAACCCATGGACAAAGCCGGCGCCTACGCCATCCAGGGCATCGCCTCGCGCTGGATTCCGCGCATCGAAGGGGACCATTTCAACGTGGTGGGCTTACCGGTGGCGCTGGTGCACAGGATGCTGCAAGAGCACGAACTTTGATGGCCGGAGAGTCTGGTAGATAGGACTTCGGTGGACAGGCAAAGGTCGCAGAACTTCGGAGGAAGCCTGCGATTCCTTAGGTCTTCTTGTCCGGGTCCTGCTCGCCGTCTTTTACCGCCGACTTGAAATTCTTGATGCCTTCGCCAAGTCCTTTGCCCAGATCGGCCAACTTGCTGGGTCCAAAGATCAGGAGCGCGATGGCCAAAAGGACCAGAATTTCCGGCAATCCCAATTTTCCAGGCATATGAAAACCTCCCTAGTTGGCCAAGCGCTCGGTCAGCGCATTAAGCTGGCGAGGAACCCTGTGGAAATTCTAGGCTACCCAGGGCCCGTAGTCAAAGTATCTCCGTGCTGACGATATCTGCGATGGATCGAAAAGTCTAAGGCACAAACGGCACGGGCGGAACGCCCGCGCCTACATCGTCACGATTACGCAGCCTCAATCAGTTCCGCCAGCAGCGTTGCCCGGCGGGGCAATTCAGAAATGATTATGGACTCGTGAGTGGCATGGGCACCCTCTCCAACCCCTCCGAGGCCATCCAGCGTGGGGATTCCCAGGCAGGCGGTGAAGTTACCGTCCGAGCCACCGCCGACCGACGCCTCCTCGAGTTTCCAGCCCAGTTTTTCTGCAATCTCCGAAGCTTTCCTGTACAAGGTGGCGACACCGGCGCCGCGCTCCATCGGTGGACGATTTACGCCTCCCTTGATTTCCAGTTTGCATTTGCGATTGAAGAGTTTAAGCGCTTTTAGCTGGCGGTCGATTACAGACGCGTCTTTCATGCGCGCCACGCGCACATCGAGCGAAGCGGTGGCCTGTGCGGGAATCACGTTCGTTCGAGTGCCTCCAGAGACCAGTCCGACGTTCAACGTAAGGCCGCGCTTCAGGTCGACCAGTTTGGAGATGGCGGTGATCTGCTTTGCCATCTCAACAATCGCGCTCTCCCCCTTCTCGAAATCCAGGCCCGAGTGTGCCGCCTTTCCGCTCACTTTGAGGGTGTACTCGCCGACGCCCTTGCGGGCCGTCTTGAGGGCTCCCTTGATTCCGTAAGCGGGTTCGAGCACCAGCACCGCCTCGGATTTCCTGGCCAGGCTTTCGGTAATGCGGCGGGAAGAATCGCTGCCCACCTCCTCGTCCGAAACCAGGAGCACCGTGACCGGCCGCGGCAGGCTATCGCTTCCCCAGGTGCGTAGTCCTTCAAGCGCATGCAGTATCAGGGCAATGCCCGATTTCATATCGAGCGCGCCCGGCCCCGAGAGCCGTCCGTCGGCCGCGCGGCATGGCATGGTCGAGAGCGTTCCCATCGGGTACACCGTGTCAATATGGCCCAACAGCAGCACAGGCTTGCCACCCCGTGTGCCGGCAAAGTCCACTTGCAGATGGTCGCCGAAGTCCTGGACGCGATGGAATTTTGCGTGGCCGCCGATTTTCTCGAAACGGCCGGCCAAAAGTGCGCCCAGTTGGTCGATGGCCTGTTTGTTATCGCTGGGGGATTCGATTTCTACCAACTGGCGGATGGTTTCGGTGATGATGTCTTTCCGCTCGGTAAAGAAACGCAGCCGGTTTGCGGCTTCGGCGGCGAGGGGCTGAGATAATTGCGGCTTCTTCAGGACCTTCTTCATATCGGTATTCTCGCAGTATTCCGTGGCTGAGTCGCGGTACAGTATAATCTTCGCTCCTGATGACAAGAAGCTGACGAGAGAAAATGACCGACACTGCTCACCCAGCGACCGCATCCCCGGCGCCGGTAAAGACCACGCTGGACATCATCGACATTTTCCACATCCTGCCCCACCGGTTCCCCTTCCTGCTGATCGACCGGGTGATTGAAATCCAGCGCAAGCAGAGGATCGTGGCCATCAAGAATGTGACCATCAACGAACCGTTCTTCGCCGGACACTTTCCCAGTCTGCCGATCATGCCCGGCGTTCTGATTGTGGAAGCCATCGCCCAGGCAGGCGGGGCGTTGCTGCTTGCGGAAGTGGAAGACCGAAATGACAAACTCATCATGTTCACTGGCATCGAGCGGGCGAAATTCCGCCGGCCGGTAGTGCCCGGCGACCAGCTGCGCATTGAAGTTGAGCTGAAGAACTGGCGGGCGCGGCCGCGCATGATCGCTGTCCGCATGGAAGGCGTGGTCTACGTTGGCGCCCGGCGCGTGGCCGAAGCCATCGTCAGTTGCCAACTGGTGGATACCGCCCGCGGGCGCAGCGACGGGTCGAATGGCACTGAGGCTACCGTAGAGACGGACGAACCGGAATAAGCTCCTGTATGGCGAAACGTCCGCAGCCAACCAACACATCGCAGCCTGATGCCTCCGCGCAATCTTCCGCAGGCGTTCATCCCACGGCCATTCTTGATCCCCGCGCGAAAGTCCACCCTTCCTGCAAGATCGGCCCTTATTGTGTGATCGGGCCCGACGTCGAACTGGGCGAAGCTTGCCGTCTGGTTTCGCACGTCACCATCGAGGGGCCGACGAAAATCGGGTCAGACAATGGCTTCTTTCCCTTCTGTTCAGTCGGCATGGCGCCGCAGGACATCACCTATGCCGGTGAACCCACGCGCCTCGAGATCGGCGACCAGAACGAGATTCGCGAGTTTGTCACCATCAATCGCGGCACCGTCAAGGGCGGCGGAGTGACCCGCGTGGGCAATCACACGCTGATCATGGCTTACACCCATATCGCGCACGATTGCGTCGTCGGGGACCATGTCATTCTGGCCAACGCCGCAACTTTGGGAGGCCACATCACGGTCGGAGAGTGGGCGGTGGTGGGAGCGCTCTGCCCGGTTCATCACTTCGTCCGCATCGGGGCGCACTCCTTCATCGGCGGCGGCACCACAATTACCCGGGACGTGCTGCCTTTTTCGAAGACCGCCGCGGCGCGGGACACCCACGCGTATGGTCTTAATGCGGTTGGCCTGGAGCGGCGGGGCTTCAGCAAGGAACGCATTCGCAAGATTCACCATGCCTACAAGCTTCTGCTGGCCTCGAAGCTCAACACTTCGCAGGCGCTCGAGCGAATGAAGGCTGAGCCGGACCGGGGGGAAGACGTGGACATGCTGATAAGATTCATCGAAGCATCGGAACGCGGCGTGATCAAGTAGGCTGGCCGAACCTCGAATCGGGGGTTTCTAGCAGATCGGCCAAAGCCCGGGACACAACTTCTCCTCGTTGAGAACGTGAAAGATTGTCCATTCGTCGAGAACGTCAACAGCGGGGTCTTTAGTCAGTTGCACATTGATCATAGCCCGGACCAACTTCTCGACGTTGCCCTGGGCTTCCGCTTTGCGTTCGGTGAATTCGAACAAACTGACTTTATGGGCTTCAAGGCCGGCTTTGAGCAGGGCCTTGAAACCACTTTCACATGGGAGTGAGAACTTGAAACGATGCCTCGCCGCCGCTCGTACTGCAGCCCCCCACATGTGTCCCGACGGGTGCTTGATAATGGAGGGCGTCTCAGCCATAGCATGTCCCAGGCGATCCCGCAGGGATTCGCGGCTGAAAGATTGTGCTACGTCACGCGAAACATAAGCAAGCGCCGGCGCGAATGATCGAAGCAGGTTTGCCCAGCGCAGAACGATGGAACATGTCCAAGGCGGAACGGATCGGTCTGATCGCCGGAAATGGCAACTTTCCGTTGCTGGTGCTGGACGCGGCGCGCGCTCAGGGCTTCGACATCATTGTCGCTGCCATCAAGGAAGAGGCATCTCCGGAAATTGAGCAACACGGAGCTGCGGCGGTGCACTGGCTCTCACTCGGCGAGTTATCCCGGCTGATCGAGACTTTTCAACGCGAAGGCGTGCATCGCGCCATCATGGCGGGACAGGTAAAGCACAAACAGATTTTCTCCAGCATCCGTCCCGACTGGAAACTGGCGAAGTTGCTGCTTTCGCTGGGCACGCGAAACACCAACTCCCTGCTCGGCGCCGTCGCCCAGACTCTAGCCGAGGAGGGCATCACGCTGGAGAATTCAACCTCGTTCCTGGAGCCGCTGCTCGCCAAGGCGGGTGTTCTCACCAAGCGGGGGCCTACTCCGCAGGAAAAAAAGAATATCGAATACGGACGCGCTGTCGCCCGCCAGGTGGCGCAGTATGATATCGGGCAGACCGTGGTGGTAGCAGAGGCAGCTTGCGTGGCGGTCGAAGCCATGGAAGGCACCGACGCCGCGATCGGACGCGCCGGCGAGGTCATGCGGTCGCTCGCCGGAGACGCGTCTATGCTCGGTCGCGAGCTCACGGTGGTGAAGATCGCCAAACCGGATCAGGACATGCGTTTTGATGTGCCGGTGGTCGGGGTGAAGACCATTGAAGTGATGCGCCACGCCGGAGCCGGTTGTCTGGCACTCGATGCGGGGAAAAGCCTGCTGCTCGATGGGGACGCCATCATTGCGGCCGCCGATGCGGCCGGCATCACGATCGTGGCTGAATAGCATGTCGCCCGTCTATCGCTCGCAAGCTTCTGTGCAGAAGTCTTTTATGCAGAATATTTCGGAGCTCTCCATGACTGAAACTTTCCGTCTCGCCGATCAAATCCGCCGCGCGTTCGAAGGCAGCGCGTGGCACGGGGATTCCATTCTCGAACTGCTGGCAGGCGTGAAGGCCAAAACGGCCGCCGCCCGCCCCATCAAAGACGCCCACAGCATCTGGGAAATTCTTCTGCACATCGCCGCATGGGATGACGCGGTCACCCGCCGCACTGGCGGCACAGGGGTGACGCTCACGGACGAGCAAAACTTTCCCGCGGTGAGGGACACCAGCGAAGCAGCGTGGAGCCAGGCGATCGAGTCTACAAAGAAGATTCACCACAAACTGATCCAGGCAATTGCCGCCTTTCCTGATTCGCGCCTCATGGAACAGGTTCCAGGCAAGACCCAGAACTACCACAACTTTTACTATATGTTCAGTGGCATCGTGCAGCATGAGCTGTATCATGCGGGCCAGATCGCTCTGCTGAAGAAGACTGGGCGATGACACGCGATTCGGTGCTGGTGATTGTTTGCGGCCCTCGCGGTTAAAGACTTTAACCGCAAAGTTCGCAAACGCCGCTAAGCAGACCTCCAACTCCGGAGAATCTAAAAACTGGGTAACAACTTTATTAACGTCGCTGTCGTCGGCGTGGGCGCCTTCGGACGCAACCATGCCCGCATCTATCACCAATTGTCAGAGCAGGGTGAATCGGTTCGCCTGGTAGGGGTCGTGGATCCAGACGTGGCGCGTGCCGACGCTGTCGCCAGGGAGTTCGGCTGCCGCGCTTTCGGATCGGTCGAGCAACTGGTTACCACCCACAGCGAGGTCGAGGCCGCTTCCGTCGCTGTCCCCACGGTACGACACCTGGAGACCTCCCGGGCGCTGATGGAAGCCGGAGTCGATTTGCTGGTTGAGAAGCCGCTCGCCACCTCGCTGGCGGAAGCCGATGAACTGGTTGGACTGGCGCACAGTTTGGATCGGGTGGGACAGGTCGGACACCTGGAACGTTTCAATCCGGCGGTTCGTGCCACAGCCCCGCTTATCACGCAGCCCATGTTTTTTGAGGTCCACCGGCTCAGCGTATTCACTCCACGGTCGCTCGATGTGGACGTCATTCTCGATCTCATGATTCATGATCTCGATGTCGTGCTCTGGCTGGTGAAATCGCCGGTGAAGGAGATTCGGGCCGTGGGCCTGCCTATTCTTTCCGGCAAGGCCGACATTGCCAACGTTCGTTTGGAGTTCGAGTCCGGCTGTGTGGCCAATTTCACCGCCAGCCGAGTATCGACGGAGCGGGTCCGCAAGCTGCGCTTTTTTCAGCCGCGGCAATATATTTCTCTCGACTACGGCCGCCAGGAGGTACTGGTGTTCAGCGTGGGCGAGGAGGGCGAGTCGGCGGGGACTCCTTCGGTCAATCCGCAGATCAAGATTGCCAAGCCGGCGATCGTGGCGGAAGAACCGCTGCGGGCTGAGCTCAGGTCGTTCCTGGAGACGGTGCGGACGCGTTCCAAGCCCCTGGTCTCATTTGAAGACGGGAAGCGTGCCCTGGCGTTGGCCCTCGACATTGTGGCGGCGATGCGGGAACACGGCCAGAAAGTTCAACTCGAACAGCTGCATTGATGCCTCCGGCAAAAACCGTGTAAGTGATTGCTGCGTAATGGTCCCGCAGGATTCTTCTTTTACACTTCTTGACAATCAACTGCAGCGCTTCGGGGTAACCTTTATTGACCAGTCAGGTACAAACGTAAGCGACTGTACGCGGCGGTTTTTCGCAGATATTCCAGAAAGATGCGAGAATAAAGATTGGTTGTTGGTGGTTAGTCTTTGCTCGATAGGCGACGGTCCTTCATGGGCAGCGTTTTACGGGGTAGTCTAGGCCTCTGACGACCAACGACTAAGGACCAAACCCCGGCGACGTGCTCTGGACAGCAACTAATAGAGTGTTCTCGGTCTCTAATGGAATAAGCCAGCAGGTCGATGTCAATCACTGAAATCCCGCCGCGCAACCCCGCTCCCGCTGCCAAACCGCCCACACTGCCCGGCGGCGATTTATACGACGCTAGCGGCTGGGAAACCGCTTACCTCGAGATGCACGACGTTCCCGCCCTGCTGATTCAGTTGCAGGACGATCTCTCGCGATCGCGGCAACGGGAAGCTTTTTGGATTTCGGTAGTGGTTCACCTGGCCATCGTCATCCTGGTCGTCAATTCTGCCCGGCTTGAAGGCCTGATGCACAAGCGTTCGGTACTTCTGATCAGCCCGCAAGAGGTGATTAAGCAGAAGGACCTCACCTACCTTGAGCTTCCCCCGGACGAACAGAAACTGACCAAGCGGCCAGACACGAACAGGATCTCGGACAAAGACCGGCTCGCCACCTCGAAGGCTCCGCAACTGGATCGCAAGGAACTGAAGAAGATTCTGGACAGCGCGCGTCCCGGTGCGCCAGGCCCGAGCGGTCCGCCGGCGCAATCGCAGCCCGCTCCGCCGGCCCCGGCCGCGCAGGGCCCTCAGGCGCCGCAGGAACGGCCGTCACCGCCGCCAGCCCCTGATCAGAACCAGGTGGCGCGCCTGCAGCCTCCACCCGCGGAACGACCCACACCGAGTTTTAGCACGGGCCCGATGTCGGCGGGATCGGCAATCGAACAAGCGGCTCGCGAGGCCATCTCCAATCGCGGCGGATACGGTGGCGATAGCGGCGACTACGGCCTTGGTCAAGGGAAGCAAGGCGGTGAAGCCATCGGACCGATGGACGTCCTCAGCGACACCATGGGCGTGGATTTCGGTCCCTACCTGGCTCGCGTGCTGCACGATGTGCGGGAAAATTGGTATCGCATCATCCCCGAGTCGGCGCGCGCGCCGCTCATGAAAAAGGGGAAAGTCTCGATTGAGTTCGCCATCCTGAAGAATGGTCAGGTTGCGGGGTTGCAGATCGTAAGCTCTTCTGGAGATGTGGCCTTGGACCGCGCCGCCTACGGCGGGATCACCGCTTCCAAGCCTTTCCCGCCCCTGCCAACCGAATTCGGCGGCCAATATCTCGCTCTACGCTTCCACTTCTACTACAACCCGGAGAAATCGGAACTACACTAGAGGTCGGACTTCGGCCCTGGGACGTCCGACTTCGGCCTTTGGACCTGCGACGTCGGACTTCAGCCCTCATACCCGCAGTTGAAACGCCGTGCGCACCTTCTTGGTCAGGAGCCAGATCCGCGGACCTTGAACCTATCTGCCAAAGCTCTGCCACTATCGGCCAGTACCTGAGATCCGAAGTCCGAGACGGGAAGTTGATGCCCGAGGTCCGACGCCCGCAGTCCGACGCCTGCCTTACCAGACTCTACATCTCTTCTCCCTCACCATCGCCGAACCTGCCTTGCACTGGAAGGCCTGCTGAAATTCTGGCGTGTTGGAAACGACTCCATTGGCCCGAAACTTGTCGGGTGAGTGCGGGTCTATGGTGGCGTACATGCGTTTGGTTTCGTCGCGCGTGTCGGCACACCAGCTCTGTGCATAGGCGATGAAAAAGCGCTGCTCGGGAGTAAACCCGTCGATCGAATCCAGTTTCTGGCCCCGGGTTTCATTCTTCCAGGCCGTATAGGCCAGCATCAGGCCACCCAGGTCAGCGACATTTTCGCCCATGGTCAGCGGGCCATTGATTTTGATGTCATCCACGGCGACATATTGCGAATACTGGTCGGAGATGCAACTGGCGCGCTGGTCGAACTGCCTGCCATCCTCCGGCGTCCACCAGTCGCGCAGATTGCCATGGGCGTCGAACTG
Organism: uncultured Terriglobales bacterium; assembly: GCA_955652395.1. Classification (GTDB taxonomy): domain Bacteria; phylum Acidobacteriota; class Terriglobia; order Terriglobales; family Acidobacteriaceae; genus JAIQFF01. The sequence continues at coordinate 41,029 of CATPBJ010000005.1, forward strand.
GCGGCCTTCGTCGTCGAAGCCATGTGTCAGTTCGTGTCCAATAGTGGCGCCGGTGTCGCCGTAGTTGGGGGCATCGTCCGCGCTGGGATCAAAAAGGGGCGGCTGCAGGATGCCGGCCGGGAAATTGATGTCGTTTATCTGCGCATTGTAGTAGGCGTTGACCGTAGGGGGCGTCATGCCCCATTCGCCGCGGTCCACAGGCTTGCCAATCTTCGCTATTTGGCGATTGAACTCAAAGACCCGGGCGCGGAGCACGTTGCCCATATAGTCGTCGCGCGTGATGACCAGCGCGCTATAGTCCCGCCATTTGTCGGGATAGCCGATCTTGTTGGCCAGGGCGTGCAGCTTCTCCAGCGCCTGCTGTTTCGTCGCCGGAGACATCCAGGATAGTCCATCGATGTCCTGCTCCATGGCTTTTTCGATTTGCTTTACCAGTTTCTGAGCGCGTTGCCGGGCTTCGGGAGAAAAGGCACGCTGCACATAGACCTGGCCCAGGGCTTCACCCAGATCGCTGTCTACGTAATTCACACAGCGTTTCCACCGCGGCTGAAGCTGCTGGGCACCGGTCAAAGTCTTGCCGAAGAAATCGAAATCGGCGTTCACAAATACCGTGGAAAGGTAGGGCGCGTTCGCATGTACGAGTTGCCAGCGCAGGTAAGCCTTCCAGCTTTCCAGGTTTTCGTTCTTCAGAGCTGCGTCCATCGCTTTGAAGAACTCCGGCGCCGTGACATTCAGCGAGCGTAGCCCGGGCTGGCCGGCGCGGGAAAAGTATTCTTTCCAACGGAAGGATGGGCTAAGCGCCCTCAGTTCGCGTTGCGTCATGTGGTGGTAAAGCAGCTTGGGATCGCGGCGCTCGACCTGGGTCAGCGATCCCTGGGCCAGGGCGGTCTCAATTCGCAGGACGGTTTGGGCTCCGGAGGCAGCCATGTCGGGCGTATCACTCAGCAGTTCGAACATCTTCTGTACATGGGCCACGTAGGCCTGGCGAAGTTCCACGGACTTCGCATCCCCCTTGAGGTAGTAGTCGCGGTCTGGCAAGCCCAGCCCGCCCTGGTCTACTTCCGCGATGACCTGGGAGGAATTCTTGAAATCCTGATCGGACTGGAAGTCGAAAGGGACGTTCAGGCCAAGCATGCTGGCAGCGACTCCGGCCATGTCTCGCTTGGAATGCATTCGGTCAATTCGCGCCAGAGCGTCCTTCAGCGGGCTTGCCCCAGCGGTCTCAATCGCCTTTTCATCCAGGCAAGCGGCGTAATAGTCGCCGATCTTCTGCTTCACCGGTTCCTGGCCGGGGCCACCCGCCGCCGCTTCTTCAAGAATTTCGCGCAGCAGCACCCTGTTGTCATCCGCCAGCTTGGCGCTGGCGCTCCAGCTGGTCTTGTCGGGGGGGATGGGGTTCTTCTTCAGCCAGCCCCCGCACGCGTAAGTGAAAAAATCGGTGCATGGATCCACGGTGGTATCGATAGACGTGACGTCCAACACCGGAGGATGTGTAGTTGAGGCACTCTGGGTGTAGGCGAAAGGGGGGATCAGAAGCGAGGCCAGCACAGCCAGTGCCAATGCGGTTCGAAACATTTTTCTCCCTCGTTTACGGGCTTGGCCTACGATTTTTCCAGCCGGATCGAGCCGTCTCCGGTATGGATGGTCAGCAAGTTGCCGCCGCCCTTGAGCTTGCCATGAATATTGTTTGGTCCCAGTCGTCCTTCCACGCTTACGGGTATGTCCAGCGTGATGTGGCCGTCGCCGGTATGCAGGTCAAGGTCGGCAGCAAAAGACTCCGGGAGTTGCAACGTTACGGCACCATCGCCGGTGCGAAGGTCCCAGCTTGAGCCGACGGTCGAACCGGCCAGCGCCTGGGCTTCGATGCGACCATCGCCGCTGCTGAGTTCGAGGGAATCGAACCGCCCCGCCGCCTTGAGCTGACCGTCGCCGGTGCGGGCCTTGAGCGAGCCGTCCACAGAGTTGATGTCCTGGTTGCCATCACCCGACTGAACTTCCATGGTCCCCTTAAAACCGGCCAGCCGGATGGAGCCATCGCCAGTGTGCAGGTTAACCCGCCCTTCCCGGGGCATGTGGATGTCGACGTCCACCCGGTGACTCCTGGTATGGACGCAGACCATACAGACGTTGCGCGGAAGCCGAACCTCGAGTTCGACCGCGTCTCCGGTCTGATGTTCCAGCACTTTGACGCCGCCTTCGCCGATCTTCCAGCCTTCAGCGCTTACCTGGGCTTCGATGGTGTTCTGATCCCAGGTGTCCACACGGATGTTGGCGTCAGACGTTTCCACTCGCAGATCGGGCTTGCCGGTGAGAGTGTAAGTCTTTGACCACGGTTCCGCCCGGGCCGCAGGCGCCAGCGCCAGACAGAAACCCAAGACCATGAATGTGATTTGCTTCATTCGCTTGCTCCCGAACCGGGGAAGAAACGCTCGTGCCTCGGTTTCAGACGGTGATACGCAGCGTTCGTGAGCAGGGTTCCAGCATTGTCAGCAAAGTTACGCACCCGGCGATTAAGACCTGGGCATGGGATACGCCAGCCGCATCAGCGTTCTCTCCGAAAACGGCACGTACAAAAGCGCAGCTGTCGCCCCAAATGCCGCCCCAAATCCGATCTGTTCAGCGAGAAGGAACGGGGCCACCGCCCACAATTGGTCCAAAGCCAGTATGACCGGGAACATTCGCCGGAATTTTTCTCCCAGCCCCTGATGATCGAAGACCACCGCCGAGATCAGGTAACAGCGCAATGGGATACCCACACCCGCCGTGATCAGTACAGCGACGAAAATGGTGCGCGATTCCCAACCCGGCAAAAACGTGCTCGTGATCCGATCGATTTCGTTTAGACGAAACAGTGCACTCACATAGAAGATCAGATACATCACTTGAACCAGTCCGAAAAGGCCGCGGGTCAGACTGCGGCGGGGTACGGGAACTTCGAGGTCACGATGGTAGAACGACTCCGGTCCCACGCTCGAATTCCCGGCGCTTTTAGCGTGCGCCAGGGAGGAATCCCGTGCCGGCGAGTTCGCTTCTGCCTGCTGCACCGGGGCCAGAAACCGGTATCCGCGCCGCGCCAGGGTTTCCACGTAACGCGGGCTGGATGGCGAGTCTCCAAGGGCTTCCCGCAGCTTGTTTATCGCAGTATTCAGGCTGTGGTCGAAATCCACAAAGGTATCGGCAGGCCATAACTTCTGGCGAAGTTCCTCGCGCGTGACCACCTCTCCGGCTCGATCCAAAAGATGCACCAGTATCTGGAAAGGCTGCTCCTGCAAGCGAATACGCGTGCCATTCTTGCGCAGTTCACCCGCCGCCAGGTCTACCTCGAAAGCAGCGAAGCGTACGGTTTTCCCGCTGGAGTGCTTTGTGGCATCGACACGGCAGCAGGAAGTTTAGCATCTGCGCTGCGCCGCGCAGCATGCGTGATATTGGCCCCGCGCCTGAAATTGAGCTTTCACGGAGTCGGGTTAACGTGCATGGTGAGTAAGGCAATCTCTCGGGCGTTGATGCTGGCGGTTCTGTTTTCTGGCAATGCCTTCACTCAAGAACCTAGCTCGCTGAAAGTTAACGTGGGCGACCCGATCCTCAACGGAAAGAGACTCCGTCCCTACCGAAAGCACTGGAGCATGGCAGTCGTCAAGCCTGACGGCAGCATCCTCCCCGACGGTGAATGTCTTGGAGTCGAACCCCTTCGCGCCAATCTCGCGCGCCTTGAAAAGCACATCAGCGGCGGAGACGATTCGAGTCTATCCATCCGATTCAGTGAGCGTTCCCTGCGGCTGGAGCGCGTGGAAAATGGCAAAACGGAAGCGACCGCGACCGTCACCGGATCGCAAAGTGTGGATGCTGGAGCAAAAGGCCGAGTGAAAGCCTGGGGGGTCGAGAGTGACACTGATATCGGCTAGCTCAAATATTGGGTCAGCCAGGAACCTTCGTACATCATCCCCATGGACTACACACCGAAGAATGGAACGATGTGGATGCTTAAGATGACTCGAGCGGGCGGTCCTCGCAGCCTCTGCATGGCACGACGCCTTCGCTACAGCGCTACAATACGGGCGTGCCCACCGCGAGTCCCCCGTCGCAGCCGGATCGCTCCTCCAAGGAACGCCCGTCCAGACTCCGCATCTGCAAACTCGAGGCCGCCGGGATCTTGATCATCGGGGCGGTCGTTCAGGCGCTGATTTTGACCCGCTACTGGCATCACATCGCCTGGGGTGCCCGCTGACCGCGTCTTCCGAACCATTGCTGGTAGTGGTGCTTGGTCCGACCGGAAGCGGGAAGACCGCGCTTTCGCTGGCGCTGGCCGAACGCTTTCGCGGCGAGATTGTGAACTGCGATTCGGTGGCCATGTATCGCGAGTTCGAGATTGGGACCGCGAAGCCAACGATTGCCGAGCGTACCCGCATCCCTCACCACCTGCTCGATTTTGTGGAGCCGTCCGGTTACATCACTGCTGGCGAGTACGCCCGCCGGGCCCGCGCAGTGTTGCGACAGATCAAGGCGCGAGGAGCTTTGCCGATTGTGGTCGGCGGGACTGGCCTTTATCTGCGTGCCCTTCTCGAAGGCCTGTTCGCCGGTCCTCAGCGTTCGGAGCAACTTCGCGGGCGGTTGCGCGAGCGCGCCAGAGAGAAGGGCCCGCCCTATCTGCATCGGATCTTAAGTCGTCTCGACCCCGCCACTGCCGCGAAGATTCATGCCAATGACACACCCAAGCTGCTGCGGGCGATTGAAGTCTGCCTCGCTTCACGGACGAAAATGAGCGAAATGTGGAAGCAAGGCCGCGATTCGTTGCAGGGCTTCAAGATTGTACGGATGGGGCTCGATCCCGACCGCAACGCTTTGTATGATCGAATCAATCAGCGCGCCGAGCGCATGTTCGACGGCGGTCTGGCGGAAGAGACTCGGAGCCTGCTGGAAAAGTACGGCGCAGCCGCACGCCCGCTGGGCGCCCTCGGCTATAAACAGGCCGTGGCCCTGGTCCAGGGCGAGATCGGCCGTGAGACGGCGTTGCAGGCGGCACAACAGGCACATCGAAACTATGCCAAGCGCCAGATGACCTGGTTCCGACGCGAGCCCGATGTGATCTGGATTTCCGGCTTCGGAGATGAGGCGAGGGTTCTGAGTGAGGCGATTCAAAAGATCGCCGACCGGCAGGCCAAAAATTAAAGATAATATTTTCGTTTCCCGTGCGGCTTTTGCGGAATCTCTTGGCCAACTTTGCGGTTAAAAGGTTTTGATCTTGCCGCGAATCAGGCAAAACCATAAACCGCAAAGGTCGCCAAGAGATTCCGCAGAGGTCGCAAAGGCTGCGGCAATTGGGACAAGAGCTCGTTACCGCCGCAAAATCTCCTTGAGGGCATTGCGTAAGTCCGGATGCTGGAACTGATATCCGGTGGCCACGAGCTTGGCCGGTTCCACGCGCTGGCTGCCGAGAAAGAGCTCTTCGCCCATCTCTCCGAAAACCAGGCGGACGGCGAAGGCGGGCATGGGAAAAATCGCGGAGCGCTTTAGGACGGAAGCCAGAATGCTGGTGAATTCCGCGTTGGTCACTGGACTTGGGGCGACGGTGTTGACCGCACCTGAGAGCGATTCGTGGTTCAGCAGGTGTTGAATCGCGCCTACGACATCCCGCACCGCAACCCAGGGCCACCACTGGCGACCGTCCCCGAGCCTGCCACCCAGGCCTAAGCGGAAAGCCGGAAGCATTTTCGGCAAGGCGCCGCCATCGGCGCTCATCACCACCCCAAAGCGCATTTGCGCGGTGCGGATTCCCGCCTTGGCAGCGGGCTGGGTGGAGGCTTCCCACTGACGGGAGACTTCGGCGGCAAAGCCATGACCCGGCGGGCTGTCTTCGCGCAGGATCTCATCGCCGCGATTCCCGTAGAAGCCGACCGCCGAAGCTGAAATGAATACCCGCGGAGGCCGGGGCGCTTTCGCCACCGCTTCCGCCAAGTGGCTGGTACCCACGCTGCGGCTCTCGAGGATGCGCCGCTTCTTGGCCTCAGTCCAGCGGCCGACTATCGACTCTCCGGCGAGATGAATGACCCCATCGAAGCCGGAAACGGAGTCAGGCGACAAAGGGCTCCCAGGATCCCAGGTGATCTGGTCCTTGCCCGTGGCTGTGTTTCGCACCAAACGCGTGACTATGGCTCCGGTTGCTTTCAGCGAGGGCAGGAGGGCTGCCCCGATTGGACCGGAGGTCCCGCTAATCAGGATGCGCGACAAACTCATGGTGGCCGGGTCCGCCTCAACTCTAGCAGATTGCGTTGGCCCTGAGGACAGTGGTGACACGAGCGAGGACGATCCACGCCTGGCCGGTCAGACCGCTACTGACGGCATCCCGAGCGGCCCAACACGCTATAATCCAGCATGGCGACCCTGCGCCAACAGTTCGCGACCAATGTGCTCACGGTAACCCGGTTCCGCGAACTGATGCGGAGGATGAGGGCCAACCGGCCCAACGACGATCTCGAACTTATCCGCAAGGCTTACGAGTTTTCCCAGAAACATCATGCCGGGCAAAGCCGGGCCTCCGGCCAGCCCTATCTGGTCCATCCCCTGGAAGTGGCGCTGGTTCTGGCCGAGATGAAAATGGATCCGGTGGCCATCGCCGCCGGGCTCTTGCATGATTCGGTGGAAGACACCTCGGTGACCGTCGTCGATATCCGCAAGGAGTTCGGCGAGCAGGTGGCGCATATCGTCGAGGGCGTTACCAAGATCAGCGCCATCGATTTCGCCACCCGGGAAGAACAGCAGGCCGAAAACCTCCGCAAGATGATGCTGGCCATGGTGGATGACATCCGCGTGGTGCTCATCAAGCTGGCGGACCGTCTGCATAACATGCGGACACTCGAACACCTGCCGCCGGATCGACAACAAAAGATCGCCCGAGAGACGCTCGAGATCTACGCGCCCATCGCCCACCGTCTGGGCATGGGCAAGATTCGTGGGGAACTGGAAGACCTGGGGTTCCGCTATGTTGACCCAATTGGATATCAGCAGGTCCACGATGCCGTCGAGGCGCGGCGCAAGGCGGGCGAAGCCTTCCTGGCGCGGGTGG
>CATPBJ010000006.1 GCA_955652395.1 uncultured Terriglobales bacterium
CGCCACATATCGTTGAAGATCACAGTTCCGTTCGAGGTCTCTTCGTGCTGGCGAGCGTCAATTGTGTCAATAGGGATCGGTGTGTCAATTGGTACTAAACCTGGCTGGAAAGCGGTGCCGTAATAGCCGATGCCATAGACCGACAGCTCATGTTTACCGAAGTTGAAGACCTTGGAGATGTTGCCTTTATATTGCTTGCGATGCTCCAGTCGATCGAGGTAGCCGTTGCCAAAGGAGACCTCGGCTCCCACCCAGGTTCGGTTGGATGGATTGGCCGGGCTCCAACCCGTAACTAGATTGAGGTCACGATAGTCGCCGGTGAGGCGGACTATCGGCTCAATGCGATCACGCAGGCCAAAAGTGATGGCGGAGTTCACGGAATTATTTCCTTCGCGCACGTTAAAGGCGGCGCCATCGGTTTGCACGCTCTCGATCGCGACCGGGATAATGACGTTCGGGTCGGCATAACCATTGCCATGCGCGTTGGCAGGCAAGTTATTGGGGAAAAGATATCCGCCGACCTGGAAAAACATCGCGATTGGCTCACCGTGATCTCCAGCTACTCCGGGTGCGAAATACTGCGGGGGCTTCACGCCGCCCGCGGGAGACTCGACTGGCATGCCAGGAATCGATACCGGCATACCCGGCCGTCCCGGGTTCGCGTCTAGAGTTTCATCTCGAATCATGACCCGCTGCGCCGGATCTGGCTCAAAAACACCCACATCCGATACTGCAGCGGTGACGGTAACGGATTCATTCTGCGACGCCACACGGGAGAACTGGAGATTCTGAGTCTGCTGACCACCGGCCTGCACAACAATCCTTCGCGTTAGAACCGCAAAACCAGGCGACTCCGCCGTGAGGCGATATTCTCCGCCATCCAGGTCAGTTAACGCGAACCGCCCCAGTATGTCGGTCCGGATCTCCCGCCGGGTGGAGTCCGCGCGGCGCAGCAGATGAATGGTCGCATTCGGAATGAGCTGGCCCTGAGGGTCGGTCAGAATGCCTGTGAGACCTGTTGCGGCCGCTGCCTGGACACTGAAGCTGCAAAGCCAAAGCATCAGCCCCACTGAGCAAATCCGTTGCGGAAAAAGACATCGGATCATGAAGTTGGGTTGCGTACCTCTTCGCTCTTAGCTGAAACAGACTGTGTGCTGCGCGTGGCACGTCTACGCACTAACTTCCAGATCGCCCCAGAGCCCCATCCACGACCCAGGGAATACGCGGATACTGGTCTTTCAATTTCGTGCTACCAATGACTCGCGAAAGGCCATTGAATACGATAAATGTGTGTCACGTTTCATCCAATGAATCAAGTCGTGGAAATTTCACGGCCCCACCCCGCCCACGGTTGACTTCGAAAGCCGGGCCAATGCGATACGCGCTTCTTCCGAGCCCGATGTGTTCAATTCAGCAGATTGCCGGAGGTAACGTTCGGCAGACGCATGATCGCCGGCCGCCAGCGCAATTTCTCCGGCGTGCCGGAACAACTGAGCGTCGCGGATTCCAACCGCCAAAGCGGCGGTGATCTGCGTCAAGGCTTCTTGGTTTCGGTTATTCAAGTGTAGAGCCCAAGCGTAACAATCCACAGTAAACACATCGTGCCGCCGGGCATACTCGCGCTGCGCCACTTCTAGCGCCTTGGCGGGCTGGTTCGCGTAGTCGGCATAGTAGAAGATCAATTCGTGATTGGAATTGTCTGCTCGATTCGTTTCCAGTTGCGATTTCTGTTCAAACTCCGCAAAGGCTTTCTGCGTTTCGTCTTTGTGTCCAGCTCGCTGCAATGCTCGTGCCAAATCGAAGAGATTTTCCGCGTGCGGGGCTGCCTGATAGCGCTGCTTCAGCAACTCCGCAGCCTCGTCATAGCGTTTCTGCTGGATTCTCACTTTCGCCAGATTTCCCAGCGCATAGTGATAGCCGGGAAACATCGCGAGCGCTTGTTGCGAAAGCTTCTCTGCTTCCTCGATCTTGCCAATTGACAGGTCCAGGTGAGCCATCTGAGTTACGATCCAGGCTGCGTCCTCAACCTCACTGGGCGGCGTCGACTGGTAAGCCATATTCATCAAATCCATCGAGCCGTCGATGTCACCGAAAAGCTCCCTGAGGTAGGCGCCGCGGGTCAGGCCCGGCATGTTTCCAGGCTTGAGATCAAGCATCCACTGCGCCGCGGTTTCCGCTTCTTTGTAGTTCCCCAGCTCAACATTGGCGTCGGTCAGAAAGCCATACAGCATGACGTCGTCTGGCAGCTTCCAGTTGAGTTCCTTGGCCGCCTCCAACGCAGCCGCGAACTCGTGTTTCCCCAGCAGCAGCCAGACTCGAATTCTTTGACCATCGAAATTGGCCGGCGAGATGACAAAGGATTTTTGTAGCGCTTCGTTGCCCTGTGTGTAAAAAGCAACATTGGAGGTTTCGCGTGCACGTCGCGAACATGCCAAAGCAAGTGAGTTATAGGCCTCGAAGTCGTTGGGATTTTTCTCGATTAACTTCTTGGCCTGCGCCATGCTCCGCTCAGCCGGAGAGAGTTTTTGGTCGGTGGAGGCACTTGGAGTTTGCGCTAGCCCCGCGGCCGCTCCTATAACCAGTAATAGAAGAGCTGCAATTCGCTTCATGATTATTCCTCGCATACTTAGGACAGGTTCGTGGCCGCGGTTGCCCCGCGGCCACAAAGCAGATTTACTTAACCGGGCAAACACCGGTAGGCTGACCAGTACAACCCATCTGGCCGGGACCGGTGTGGTGACTATCGCGCCCGCTGTGAGCAGGCATGACATAAGGGAAGGTAGTGCCGTAACCGACTTCGTTGGTATTCACGCCATCGCCGATCCGTGTGCCGAACTTATTCTTGTCTGCCAGAATGCCAGCTACGGCACGAGCGGCGATATCAACCACGTCGTCGATGGGGCGCCGACCTTGCGGGAAGCCGGCCAAGTCTCCCGCCAGGAAGCCGAGACGTTTCTGGCTCCCGATTGGAGTGGGAGGAATACCCGTATTCAGCCGTAGCAGATCAGCAATCGGTCCGGCATCTTTCGGGCCGCAGCCTGGACAAATCGGGGCCATGTATTGGACCAGAGGGAGCAGGTCGGTGCGCGGCGCCGTGGCAACAGGAATGCCCAGCGAGGCGAACAGATGAGCCAGTAGCGGATCGAGAAAGAAGTTGGCAAACTGCTTATCGTTTGCTGGATCGTCCACGCTGAAACGGTCTTTAAATCCGGTACCGATAATCAACTCATTGATCAGCGAGTTGCCCTCGCGGTTGACCTGCCTCCAGTCGCCTTCGCCATCGACTGCCCCGCTGTGACGCCGGATCGTGATGCGGCGGCGGGCGGTCGCTCCGTATGTGCCAATGACCGCATTCTTGTCGCCGGCAGCATGAAGTTTTCCATCCACTGTCAGCATAGTGATGGGCACTTCCAGCACAATGGAGTTGACGTTGAAGCCGGCCACTGCGTCGGGGGCGTAATTGTGGGTATCATCTGCATCCTCTGCGGCCGTCATCACACCCCCCACCCCCATGCGGAAGTGCAGCGAGTCAAAGGCGGCACCAAGGTCGATGTAGAAAGGATCATCGACCGTCCCCGCGAACACACGCACGCTGTTGTCTAAGTCGTAAGCTCCCTGTTTGAACAAGTCGTTATAGTTTGGCATCGTGAGAGGGCCCACGTTGGAAGGCACTGCATAGAGAGTTTGTCCATCGGTCAGATCGGTGGAGTTGCCGTTCTTCACCATCGTCACCGTGTACGTTTGACGGAGGCTCAGTCCTGCGGCGCCTGGGCCCGACAATGATGTTATGGGCGGGATTCCGGCAATACCTCCTACGTAGCCCGTAAAAACACCAGGTTGCCGGATTTCCGTCTTAAAGCGAAATTGGAATGTAATGTCCTCATGCCCGTCCTGGTCGTTATCAACCTTCATTTCATAAAGCACGTTAGGATCAAAGGGAAAGTAGTTGGGCCCATTCGAGGGTTCAAGAAAACCATCGACGTTGAGAATCATGGTGACTCGGTCCGGATGGTCATAGCTGACGAACGCGTACCAATCGGTCACGTCCGCGCTATGGTCCAGGGCAGAGATGGGAGCTTCGCGGTGGCTGGATGCAAGCAAATTCGTTGGCACCAGCACGCACATCGCTGCAACAAACGCCAGGAGTCGCTTCAGTTGCTGCATAAGATTTTCCTTTTGTGTTCAGTCTGATTGACGTCGCCCATTGTGGAGTGGAGCTGCTCGCCCTACGATTGGCGCCGCTCAAAGGATGTACGTCTCAGCGACCGCTTTGGATGTCGCTGTTCTTACTCGGGATGTACAATCACAGCAACCCTGCGCAAAGACCGCATGCCAAGACTGCGATGTCTGAGATCAAACTGTTCCACCAGGCTGCGATTCGCTGTCGGGAAGCAACAGGAGCAGTTCGCGGTGATCTGCGTTGCAACTCATCGATATCCGCAAGCCGGGGATGGATGGCGCCTGGCAAGGATTTCTAATGC
>CATPBJ010000007.1 GCA_955652395.1 uncultured Terriglobales bacterium
CTGGGAAATATCTTTCTGGAACGTCGGATTGCCGGATAGGAAGATGCTCGGTGCCGTGCACGGCGGCGTGGCACAAGCGCTGCTCGGGAGCAATTGCCGCTGCAAGTACGGCATGGGAACCATCAAGTGCGTCCCATGCGAGCCAACATAGCCGACCTGGATCGTGGCCGTATTCGAAAGCTGGTGCTGAATGGTCAGGTTCCACTGATCGGTAAGGGCAGGCTGCACATGAGGATCCCAAACCCGGATCAGCGAGCCGGAAAAAGGATCGCTGGCAGCGCCTACAGGAGCCAGCCCTTGATCTGTGGTCGTCGCCGGAAGTGCTACGCCTTTGTACTGCACAAGGGTCTCAGCCGTCTGGAAAGGCGGATTGACTGCTAGGCGCAAGTTGGTGCCTGTGCCTTCCAGGTAAGAAGAGATAGTGAAAGCGCCACGCACCACCGTCTTGCCGCCTAGCATTCCTGGCGTCCACGCGAAACCGATACGAGGTTGGAAGGCCTTACCGCCATAGACGCCGTTGTAAAGGCCACGGCTGCTATTCCTGCACGTGGTCGGGGCCGTTCCCAGCTTTACTTTTGAACAATCAGGCGCCAGCACCTCCCCGGTCGCCAGGTCGAAGTTGACCTGCCGGTTGTCCTTCTCCACCCATGGAGTAAAGGCTTCGTAACGGACTCCTAGGTTAAGAGTGAGATTATTGGTGGCTCTCCAGTCATCCTGAACGTATCCAGCAATAGTGCTGGAACGGTGCGCCCAGACGCAGCAGGTGAGACCTGAGCCGTATGCGGACGGCAGTCCAAGGAAGAAGTCCGCGCCCCCATAGCCATTCGCGCCCGGCCCCGGAGTGATCGGAGCCTCTGACGAAAAGGCGCCACTGAAAAGGATGCCACCCAAGGATCCGCTGTTGCCGCTGTAAAAGGAGTTAACCCGGTATCTCCAGTACTCAAAACCGGTGTGAAGCACGTGGCGGTTGTGCGTCCACACAGCAGAATCCGAGAACTGGATGACCGCATCATGGAAGTGCTGCTGAACGCCACCGCTTCCGATGTTGCTGAGAATGCCACTTCCCGGATTGCTGGGCGTTCCCCCATAAAATCCCAGAAGAAGCATACCCGGGCCGCCCTTGTTGCCGTTCGCGATACCAAGCTGCTGCGCCAGGTTGCCCACGGAGCTAGCAAAGTTAGTGCCGTTATCCAGTTTGACGTAGTTAATACCAAACCGCGCGTCGTTCAAGAGGCTGGCACTGAAGGTATGCGACCAGTCGATGACTTCGTTGTCAATCGGCGCGTCCGAGAAACCGGTGCCCAGCAGCTCAAATGAACGGACCGTTGGGTTGTGCTGCTTGGCGTGCGAATAGCGGCCAAAAACGCGGTCGCTCTTGGTGGCGTTGAAATCGATTTTTATGTCGAACTGGTTGGTGTTGAAAGCCTGAGCTTCTGTGTAGCTGAAATTGTTCTGCAGGCCGGCCCCGCTTGGGGCAGGATAGAGCGAAGAACTGAACAGCGCTTGCGCTACTGGATCAATCATGCCCACAGGAATCTGATTGTTCGGGAAAGCTACGCCCGGGGGGCCGGGAGTACACGGAGTTCCGGTTACTCCTGTACCGGGAGCACATGGGTTAAAGAGCTGGTGAGTGTTATACGTCACGCCCTTGACCGTGACCGTGTCGTTGCAGAGGCCACCCGTAAATCCGGTCGTGCAAATGTCCCCAAAGTTGCCTTGGCGTTCCGCCGCGGTGAAGAGACTCCGTTGCTTGGTGGTGGAGGGATGGTCGAAACGCTGCCCTTGATAGTCAAAGAAGAAGAACAGCTTGTTCTTGACAATGGGACCACCGATGGTGCCACCGAACATGTTCCAACGCAGCTTGTTCCTCTCCGCTCCGTTGAACCGGTTTTCCCATGAATTCGAGTTAAGTTTGTCGTTGCGGAAATACTCCCAGATGTCGCCGTGGAAACTGTTAGTACCCGACTTGATGGTGGCGCTGACGATGCCACCTTGGAAGTTCCCGAACTCGGCAGACGCGTTCTCTGTGATGAGGTTAAACTCTTGAATAGCGTCTGGCGTCGGAGTAAAGCCGACAAGGTTGTCCGACGCTTGGTTGTTGTCCATGCCGTCCAAGACAAAGTAATTGGCCTGCTCGCGATTCCCGTTGATGTACGGCCTGGCTCCGCTCGCAGTATTGTCGCCGTTATTGAAGCTGTTCGGATTGGGCGAGACCGCGCCGGGCGCGAGAAGGGTCAGCTGAACGTAATTACGGGTCGCCAGCGGCAGCGTATCATTGGTCTTGGCATCGATGATGGTGCTTACTTCGGTCCTCTCCGTCTGAAGAACAGGGGCCGAACCGGAGACTTCCACCGTCTCCGTGACCTGGCCCAGCGTCATCTGCGTGTCGACGCGTGCGGTCTGATTCAGCACAAGCGTGATGGCAGGATGGAGAGCTGTTTGGAAACCGGTAGCCGATATCCGCAGGTCATAAGTGCCAACCGGAACGCGCGCGATGTTATACGCGCCCGCATCGTTCGTTATTACCGTCCGCACGGTTCCCCGTTCGGTGTCGGTTGCCGTAACTGTCGCATCCTTGATGGGCGCACCGCTCGGATCGGTGACGGTCCCTACGATGGCTGCGGTGACCTCCTGGCTCCACGCCGGTTGCAGAACGCCAAGAACTCCGACCAGCAGCACAACGACAAACGCAAACCTCATTGACTGTCGCATCACAAACCTCCTGGGAGACGCCTTCAGAACACGGGGCCTAACTGGCAAGACCATATCGGTCCCTTGCTATATAGCAGAACGATGTGCATCGTCAAGAAGAAAGTGTGGGGCAACCAAAATATTTGTTTTGGTAGTCTGGAATTCTGCTGATGTTTCGGGAAGGAAAACAGGCAGCGGTTGGATGCTCGCGCTTATTTCGATCTTGAGGCAAACTCCGGGGGCTTGTAACCATATAGAAACAAGGTGTTTAATATAAGTAAATCGGCCGCCGTCGGCGCCAAATCACGTACTCTGCCCACGCACGCGGAATGACCGAACTTCGCCGAGCCCTGATGTGGCAAGCCATTTTTTAGATTACGACAACCCCGTTGGCTAAAGCCTGCCTTTCGAAGTATATTAATTCCGCTCGATAGCAAGTTTGCACATGGACCATGGTTGCGGGCACGGCACCGGGCAAATTATTGAGGAGTGTTCATGGGGCAGAATCACAACAACGAGATACCTGCATACAAGAGGATTCAGAACGCCGTGCTCCAACGCATCGAGAGCGGGGAATGGAAGGCCGGCGACCCTATCGATTCCGAAAGGCAGTTGGCGAAGGCCCACCAGGTCAGCCTGATGACCGCGCGTCATGCCCTGGCCGGACTGGACCGAGAGGGGATGGTCGTGCGGCGGCGCGGAGCCGGAACTTTTGTGGCGCCTCCGAAGATCCACTTCAACAAGCTAATGAGCTACACCGAGCAAATGGCCAGCCGTGGCCTAGTCGGTTTCTCACGTCTTCTGTGCAACAAGATCATCGACTATGAGCCGGAGATTGCGGCTCGCCTTGCCGTCACGCCCGACAGCCGCCTGATAAAGGTGGAGCGCCTCCGGTATGCTGCCAACGAACCGTTCGCTCTGGAAGCCGGCTATCTGTCGGCCGAAGAGTTTGGCCGCCTGACTTCCACACCTTTGGCACGGAGCTCCTTGTTTTCTACCCTGGAGCACGACTTCGGAGTCGAACTGGCACACGCGGATGAAGAGGTGGACGCGACCTCCGCGGATCCCAGAACCGCAGAACTCCTGGCCGTCCCGCTGGGTGCTCCCTTGCTGCGAATTCGCCAAGTTATTTATTCGACCAAGGCCAAGGCCACCATCTACGTGCTCGGCTTTTACCGCTCCGATCGGCACACGCTACTGATCCGCAGATTCCGCTAGAAGCCGTTCGTGAAGGTCCGCTTGTCAGTTTACTTGGGTACGACGATCCGCACTTTCACATCGGCTTATTACCCGGATGGCTAAGGGAACGGCTACGGATCCCGTACTTCACTTCTAGAAATCTCCGCAACCCATTCGGCAGAACCTTCGCTAGCTCTTGCCAAGTTAATACTTTGCAACGCAGCCGTATGCCTGCTCACTTGGGCCAGGGCGGAGATTGACGCCTGACGCGACGCCGAGTAGCCGTCGAGCACTTCACCAGAACGGATGGTCAATCCCATGCTCGCAGACCTGCACATCAACCGATTCCTAAGACGCTACCGTAAGTACGGCTTGCTCTTTTCAGTCCCCAGGTCTATCGTTTCGTGCTGCACATCACATCTTCCCGCAAAAGGAGGAGGTCACATGGTGAAGAAGCTACTCACTCTGTTGTTCACGTCTGTACTTGCCTTCCCGCTGGCAACGGCGGTGTTCGCGCAGGAGGCTCCCGCCCAGGCGAAGGAGGCGCGCTGGGAGGGTCACATCATAAGAAGTAGTAAGGATCAATCCACGCTGACCGTTCGTAAGGTGGGTTCGAGCGAGGAGAAAACCGTCCAGTATGACAGCTCGACCCGATGGGTTAGTCAGGCGCACGGCAGCAAAAAGGTCAACGACATTAATGCCGGCCAGGTTAACGACGGTGATCGAGTGATCTGCACGGGCACCTGGGATAAGGATGGTGTACTCCACGCCACTTTAATTTCTAAGCGGCTCACCGGTCTCTAAGCGACTCACTGGTTTAGGCGAGTCTCGTCCCATAACCGTATTGTCAGCGACCGGACATGTGGTCCGCCGAGTCACCGTTGGCGATTGCGCACGGCTCAGCGGCAATTCGGGAGTAATCCGGGAGCCCTTCAGTGTGTGCGTGAGAACTGATTTTCACTGCGAACATCCTTACAACTTGCTGCTGTGGCGCCACCGCGATCTGTTCGTCTGGCCGGGTCTGACCCTTACCGTGCCAACTTCCGGCCAAACACGCCGTACGCCGACGACAGCGACTACATCTTCGCAAGCCCCAAAATGAAGGGTAAGCAGCCGTACTGGATGAGTCGCATCATGCAACACCACATCAAACCTACTGCTGCCGAGGCGGGCACATCGTCCGAAACGAAGGCACCGTCGAGGCACAAGTCATCGCTGTCCGGCTCATTCCCGCAGGACAGCCGGGTCGGATTGACGCTCTCGACCCGGGGCACTGCCATTTCTAACGAAGACGGACTGTCGGGCGATGTTCTTCTTCCCCCCTAGGCCAGCGCCTCAAGAACGCCAAAATCTACGTAGGAGAAAGGTCCATGAAACACTTGGCGACGGCCCGTCACACAATCTTCCGCATAGATCGCGGAACAAGGCGATTGAGTGCTCCAGCCTCTCTGTCATATTTATCTTGAGAAGTGAGCACAATTGCTCAGTTTTACAAAAGCACACAGACGAGTCTGTTTTGTCTCAAAAGAGCAGGTTGCCGCCCGCTTTGATCGGCGGCTCGCCTACTCTCTTGAGGTACCACTGGTATAAGGTCTATGTTCCTCCGCCATGCGATGGCAGTTCGACTTGCGGCCGCTCACCTCCTCTTCACCGTCGCACTTGTGATGGTGCCGAAGGCAGATATTCCAGAAACACTGTTCGACGAAGCCAATACTCCAACAAATGAGATGGTGGTTCAGAAGGATGTTTCTTCATGGGAAAATCGACAGTCGGGCACAGCGTTTGTGCCAGAAATATTTGTGCAGTCGCGGAGGCTCAGTGTCCGCAGAGTTTTGCCGGTCCACGCAGGTCAGTTGACTGACTCCCGCACGCTTCGGGAACTCTCCTGTACTCTCCTATGCTAACCACACTCTCGCAGCACTACCGCTTTGTGGTTTGAGTTGTCGCGCGCCCGCTCGCCCGGTGCATACCGACCGTC
>CATPBJ010000008.1 GCA_955652395.1 uncultured Terriglobales bacterium
GCTTCCTGGAGGAAGAGTGCGGGAGCGGGGTGCGGCATGAATCCAGCATAGTAGAACCCACTCTACTTGTCCAGTTATTTGTTGGACATAACACTAGGTCTCTCAGGGATTTCACTTCTGAGGCATCAATTTTTTCGTCTTGGACAAGACGGGCAAAGGTGGTATTCATGAATGAAAATTCAGCTTTTTGGCTCGGGTAGGGCTCAGATGTCGACGGGGACGGGGGAGATCACCGGGCTGATTCTTGAACGAGCGATACAAGTCCTCGGTACAAGAGCGCTTGGCGCGGATCCGTCCTAGAGGAGGGGAGTAGGCCATGAGACTCTTGATCCCTTTAGCCGTCCTGAGTCTTGTCCTCGCCTTTTCTGCCTCCCGTTCGACGGAAGCACCTACCGGTTTTGACAACAAGAGCAACGGAGTTGCTGACGATGCGACTCATCAGGCCGATCTAGCGAAATTCGAGGAGGTCGAGCAGCTGAGCGATGGCCTCGGACCGCTCTATAACGCGCAGTCCTGCCGGGAATGCCACCAGAGTCCGGTTCCAGGTGCCGCCTCCCAAGTCGCGGAATTACGCGTGGGCCATCAGGGGCCAGAGGGGCACTTCCGCAATCCGGAAATCTCGATTGCTCACGGAATTGAAGTGATCTCTGGCCGGTCTCTGGTGAATGATCGCGCTATCTGTCCCAACGCCGCTTTTCCTAACAATGAGATTCAAGAGCGAGTTCCAGAAGCAGAGACGATCCGGACGTTTCGCCTTTCTTTGAGCCTGTTGGGAGATGGCTTCGTCGAGGCGATTGCCGATCAAACACTCATCGATCTCGCCGAGCGCCAATGTAAATCTTCACATCGGAAAATCTGCGGACAGGTTCTCCAGGTCCCGATCGTAGAAGCGCCCGGGCAGATGAGCGTAGGTAGATTCGGTTGGAAAGACCAGCACGCGAGCTTGCTATCGTTCGCCAGCGATGCTTACCTCAACGAGATGGGCATCACAAACCGCCTTCAACCGGATGAGGTAACCAATCTTTGCAACACTGCTTCGGAGCCGAATGACATGCCGGGACCGGACGGCCTCTCCGACATCGATCGCTTCGCAAGGTTTATTCGAGCCACGAAAGCGCCCGCGCGTGATTCTGCGCTCGCGAGCAGCCCGGTTGCAAGGAAGGGATACAGCTTATTTGACAAGATCGGTTGCGCGACTTGCCATGTCGAAACACTCACCACTGCTGCCGCTGAAACGAAGATCAACGGCGGAACGTTTACGATTCCAGCAGCGCTCGGGTCGATCACATTTCATCCGTATGGGGATTTTTTGATGCATGACGTCGGCACGGGTGACGGGATCCTGCAGGCGACCCGGGAGCACTACGGGAACAAAGTCTTTCGGATGATGTCGGGATATCTTTCGAAACAGGACTTCGAGAGCAGTCGGAACAAAATACGTACCGCCCCTTTATGGGGAGTCCGCTTGCGTCCGCGATTGATGCACGATGGCGCATCTCTGACGCTTCGCGACGCGATCCTGCGGCACCGCGGCGAGGCAAGCCATGTAAGTCAGCAATTTGAAAAACTGAAGAGGGAGGACCAAGAAGCCATCATCGAGTTCTTGAAGTCTCTATAAACTCCCCAGTGGCGCGGTTCTCGTCGGAACACTTCATGCGATCAAATCCTTGTTGCCAAATCGAGCTCGTAGAAACAAGGGACATGGTGGCTTTGTTTCGTCAAAACGATCGAATCGCGTGACCGTCGAGAGCTAATCCTCGTGCCCAGGCTAGGAACGAATCAGTCGATGTTACGAGAGCAAAGGAACTAGCCCCCTTGCTCTCAAACAGACCGTGGCACTTTAGTGAGTGGACCGCCCACGTTTCTTCTCGCAATTCACTTTCGCTCGGGTTCTTAGTTGGCCAAGAATCTGGGGACAATTTCTCCGCGGGCCAGTAAGAGACGGATTCGGGCCGCTTCAAACTGATGCGAGACGTCTTGGGACGAACCGGCAAAAAGGCTCGATGCTGCGACCCAGCCTCGATGGAAGCAGTCGCCCCCACTGTGCCGCGCCGATTCGTGAGGGCTCACGGTTCCTCAGACTTGAAATACCAGGTCATCCCCCACGAATAGAACCCGATGATGATCAGGACGTCGAGCGGCAGGCCAAAAATGATGTAAAGCACGGGCATGAACAGGACCGTCTTCTGAAGCACTAATGCTTGCAGGAGGAGCTGCAAAGGCAAAAAAACCACTAGGTGCGCGATGGTCATCGCGGTCAATGAGACTTTTTGGATCAGGCTGAAATCGAAGATGTACAAAGTCAGGCCAAACAATAATGGGACGGTGGAGATCAACGCCAAGCCCGCGGCCAAGAGTCCCTGCAGGTATCCACTCGGCGTGTGCGGAAACTCTGCCGGGATCAATCCGAAATAGACCAGCGCAGTCACCTGAATTAACAAGACTCCGCGCAACAGATAGATGAACGGAATCAGGTGCGAAGGCAAGAAATAAGTGACAGCAAACAGGAGTATGGTAACGACGCCGGTGATCGCCCAGATTCGGGTGTCCGGCAACACCGCCTCCATTCCAGGATATGGCACCACCAGGTTCACGTTGGAAATGAGATGATACTCATGCAAACGCAACTCCGCGCGTAAAGGCAGGACCCGGATACCGGTATCAAGGACCTGTGTCCAGAAATGACAAACCTGAGGCAGCAAGAGCAACCAGACAGATGAGAGCAGGATCACCAACACGACAGCAGTGATGATTTTGACGCGGTCAAGCCCATAGTGAGCCAGTGCGCGGTGCATAGGAATGAGACCGCCGCGGTGACCGCGGAAGCGGACCCGATCCTGCGAATTCAGCTGGACTGCTTTTGCCATACGAATCTGTACTCGCTCAAAACTCCTTGAAAAGACCCAGAACGCCGCCCCCGCGGGAATAGAACGGATTGTGGTAGTAGTCGGCGACTGCGTTGAAGCCCCAACTCCTACCCACCCAGTGGCGCCAGGTCAGGGTAACGGTCTGACTGGTGAAATCGTTCAAGCTGACGGCTGGGCCGACGAGTTGATAGGCTTCTTCTCCAAAACCTGTGCGCAGGGTGACGTAGTATCGCTTGTCCCGGCCTTGGGTAACGGCTACGAAACCCGAGGGTGAGAAGACACTTCCGGGGTGGCTGACATTGAAGCGAAGCCCTTCCTCCACGATCCACGGTCTTTCGAAGTAGTAAGTTGTTCCCAGGAAGACGCTTTGGTCGTGGTGAACGTCCTTGGCCGCGTAGTATCCATAGCCGGCGGTTGTGACCCACTGCTGACGTTTCAGCCATTTTTTATTGATAAAGGCATCGGTGCGAAAACGGGGCCAAAAGAATCCCCCCACGCTGGAGCCAACGGTAACGGAACCATACCAGCTGGAATTGAACGTGTAGGTATCGCCAACTGCGATGTAGACGCCGGCATCATCAAATTCGCGCTGGCCGTTGATTTCAGCGGACAGTACATGCTTTTTCATGTTGACGACGCTGCGCGCGTAGCCGCCCCGCCACTCGCCGAAAGCATTCGATAAGGTGAAGAAATTGCCACCGCCTTCAATGAAGTTGGTGAGCAATTTGGGACCGGTAACCGACGGCAGATCGACTGCCGTCTGGCCGGTCGACTCGTGAGCGGCATTGGAGGAGGGAGCGTCGTCTTCCGCCCACAACGCAGGAATGGAAACCAAGAGCAAAAACAGGGTCAGACGGAGTCTGTGATTCGTCATGCTCATTTGCTCGATACTTCTGGACCCAGCATCCTGGCTTCTATTTGAAGACTTCTGGTCTTGCCAGCGACGACCAGCCAGGCGTTATTGTCTTTCACGACGCTGGCTGCGCCTCCTATGATCTTAGGTTCGGCATACCGGTCAGCCGAAAGACTCCACGTTAAGTGTTCCAAGCTGTCGGGATGAGAGGCAGCAAGAATCAGCCGTCCATCGTGAATGGAGACGTTCCAGTCCACTCGCTTGCGCGAGTTCAGGAAATTCGCGGAGTCCGACATGGTGTACCAGCGAAAGCGACCTTCGGCTCTGAGTTGTCCGGTCTTCTGGAGCCATCCCTGGACGATCCGCCGGTAATGCAGGATTCCCGAAGGATGGAAGTAGAGCAGCCGCACGGCACGATGATCGACCGCGAATTGCGTGATTGCCTCAAGCCATTGCTCAACTTCGGAATCTGGATACTGTTGCGTTTCAAATTCTTCGAAGCCGGCAGCGCGGTCCAAGTGCAGGATAGGAAATGCCCAGATGTTCTGGCCTTCGCGCTTGCCATCCCGATAGCCCTGGGTGGGGCCCATGCCGGTGTCGCCGGTAAAGTAGTAAGCGACGAAGCCGTGCGCCTCAAGCCATTCCGTGACCCACCCCGGCTGGTTCCCGTCTGGTGCAGAATATTCGACGACGGCTTTGCCGGTGACCTGCTCCAGCGCGGCCTTGTTCCACATCAGATACTTTTCGAGATCTTTGGGATTGTCGGTACCCACGTGCGCGGCAAAGTAATTATGGATCCAGCCTCCGTGGCTGCCGATGGAGTAGCCGCGCCTGTCGTATTCGCGAATCAATGCCTGGCTGACAGGATTGTGCTCGACACTGAAGCCACGCTTGTCTCCGAGCTCCATCGCGTCCGGCCCGGCCGTGATGTGGACGGAATATGGCCCCTGCTGCGAGAGCGACCATGCATCCAATTGCTGGAGTGGCTTGATAGCAGCGTTCGAGTCCACGTGCCAGTTGAGTGTTAGTCCTCCTACTCCGTCGGGTACTGTCAGCAAATAAGGCAAAGACAACAGGCGTCCGGCGAAATACTTGAGGAAAGCGTGCAGCGGCAATCCGTCGGTATTGCCTTTCAAATATCCGAGCGGTAAATTGACGAAGAGGACTGATCCTCTTTCATACGAGTGCTCGCCCGCGACCACACCCGCTTCCGAGTGCAATAAGACGTCTCCGGAATAATCGCCTGAAGTCACGAAGCTGGGATACTCAAGGTCACCGTACATGTAGCGCCGGAGTTGAACGTCCTCCGCCGGCTGGGCCACGGCCGTTTTGCCTGATGTTGTCGTTTGCGATCCGAAGGGAAAGTATTTTCCCGGAGGAACGCCCAGCTGATCAAACACTTTTCTAGCCCCTGAAATCTTGCTCCATTTGGTCGTCTCATCGTGGAGCGTGTCGTACATGCCATAACTCGCTCCCGCCAATTCTGAAAAACGGGACGGGCCGGCGGTATAGCGTCCATTGAGCGCGAGCGTACCCGCGTCATACACCAGCATGAGTCTTCCGCCGTCCGCTACAAAACGCCTGATCGCTGTGACCAGCAAATCGCTGGCTTCCCGGTGGATCGAATCAGGCAGAATCACACCGGCGAAGTCAGATCGGCGAAACGGACGCAGGAAGTCGGAATCGTGCGTAGGGACAACGTGCAGACCTTCTTCATTCCCGGCATCGACCCACAGGGCTACTTTGGGATCGGAGAAGCTTGCGCCATCGGGGACAAGCAGCAGCAAGCGGTCGGCGCTGACGCTGGAATGGTGTCGTGTAAATAGGAATGCGGCAGCCAAAGCACCCAGGCACAACACAGCGATGAGCACAATGCTCTTAGGCTTCCTCATGACGTCGCCACCACCTGTCCGCTTTCCCTTGCCCACACGGTGCCGAAGACCACGACGCCTTCCTCAATCCTGATCCGGAGAGAACTAATGGTGGTGGGTTGGGAGAGGGTCCCGCAGCGAGTTCCGGCGGCAATGATCATTTCCCGCTCAGCGATGATAGGGCCGTGAGCGGCGCAGCCTGCCCCGATACGCATTGTGCGTGAGCTGATCACGCTGCCCTCCACGATAGCGCCAGGTTCGAGCACCATTTCCCGCGCCTTCACGCTGCCGCAAACACGCGCGCCGGAACGAAGCAGCAGCCTGCCCCGAGCCACAACGCTGCCAGCGACAACTTCACCGCCAGCCACCTCGTAGTCACCGTCACACAACAGGCGCCCGACGATCCGGGAATGCTCGTTGTCATAGACATTCGGCTGGGACGCAGACCGGTCGTCACCGGGATCGCCGAATTCGATGCGGGGAGCATTCAAGCGCAAAAACTGGTTGTTTTTTGCCAGCCGAATGACCCCGTCCGAAGAAACCCGCCCATAAAGCTTGCAATCAGGATCCGTGATGAATCGCTCCCCGGCATGGGCCCAGCGCATCAAGCTGCTTCCGGGGCCAAGGTGGACTTCCTTCTCCCCAAAAATCGCACGGTAGTAATTGGCTTCTCCGCCGATGAAGTCTTCTGCGGTGTAAATCTCATGATGAAAGGTAATGTTGGCGGGCGTAACCAGCTTTGTTCCGGCAACAATCACCAGCTCGCAAGTGCCCTCTTTTTCGCGGATGTGGAGCGCAGCGCGCCCCTCGTACTTGCCGAGGATCAGATATTCGCAACCATCAGGCAGGACGCCGCGAGCGATAGTGCGGGTAGAAATGCATTGCTGCAAGCTGGGTTGAAGCCCCGAGATGTAAGTCCGAAATCCGTTAGCGAAGTGGCGGATTTCGCCCGCGTGCTGCTGGATCACATTCAAGGGCTGTGCATCGGTCTTGAAACGCAGCTCGACCAGTGCCGGAACCAAAGGAAAGACCAGCAGGCAGCCGGCAAATAGGAACAAAACGGCAACCGCCAAATAGGGGTTCACGTGACCTTCCGGAAGCGTTCGGTTTTATCCCAGTGAAATTCAGCTTTGGTCACCAGCGCGGTCAGCTGAGAAATCGCGGCCCAGGACACCGAAAAAATGCTGGCAGCAAATCCTAAGACCAGAAATGGTAAGAGAGAGATGCGCGCCCGATTTCCATCCAGGCGGACGGCGGCGGCAATCTCGAAAAACGCCGCCATGTTTCCCACCGAAGCATAAGCGGTAAGGGCGAACAAGGCGAGAATGCCGTGCAGCGGGGCCACGCCTTGATAGAAAACGCCCAATGCCAGGATCCAACCGATTATGGTGATCGGCGCCATGGCATACACTCCCAGCAGCAAGGTGCCGTCAATGCGCTCTCGCAACGTAGCCCGGTGCCTTCCCAAGAGCAGATGCAAGGAGTAAGTGACCATCGCTTGATTGTGACCCTTCGCCCAACGCATGATCTGCTTTATCCGGACGGGCCAGGTTTCAGGTACTTCCTCGTAGCATTCCGAGCGGTTCTGGTATGCAGTCTTCCATCCATAGAGCAGTTAGGCGGTAGGTGAGGTCGGTGTCTTCGGTGAGAGAGTTGTCGTTCCAACCCCCGATTTCCCGCAACGCACTCAAGCGGACGCCGGCGACCGTGCCTCCGTGCTGAGGAACGAGGCGGAGATTCATGCGGGCCTGCTGATCGACTTGATAGCCACCGGAGCGCTCCAGATCGAGCATGCGGGTAAGCAAGTTGCTGCCGCAATTCAAGGGGACAACCCGGCCCATTACGCCGCCGACTTCGGGATCGAAAAACGGAGCGACCAGTTGCTTGATCAGGCCCGCGCCGGGAATGTAGTCGGCGTCGAAGATGAGAATGACTTCCGTCTTCACCAGCTCCATGGCATCCTTCAGCGCGGCCGCCTTGCCACCCTTGCCTTCCGTACGATGGAATGGCTGGATGCGTCCGGGAAACTTCGCCACAAACTCGTCAACGATCTCGCGAGTACGATCGGTAGAGCGGTCGTTGACCGGAATGATCAGCAATTTGTCTTCTGGATACTTCACCGTCATCAGCGCGCTGAGAATGTTGGCGACGACTTTTTCTTCGTTGTGGGCAGCGACTAAGATGGTTACTGGAGGCCAATCGGCGGTGTCGGTGTCAATGTAGGGATGGCGTTGAAAGCCGAAGAGACGATTAAGAGTGAACCAATAATGACGGACGGTGTAGATGCAGACCATCACAACGACGATGTAGAGAAGGACAATCATCTCCGTGCTATCTCGACCGTATGTCGGTCGCTATGGCTTTCCGGCTGCTGCCCCAGTTGTCGCCAAATCGGTCTTTCTCCGTCGTGATTGTGGCCTGGGCGGCAGTTTGAATTCCTGGTCTTGCTCCAGCAAAGGCGTCTTTTTTTGGTACCAACGGGAGACCGCTTCAACAATTCGCTCGGAGGCGCGCCCGTCTCCATAGGGGTTTCCGCCGTATGACATATCCTGATAGGCGTCAGTATCTGTTAGCAGGCGGTCGGTTTCCTGCACAATCGCGGCGCGAGTCATGCCGATGATCTTGGCTTGGCCGAATTGCGAGGCTTCCGGGCGTTCGGTCACTTTACGCAAGACCAAAACCGGTTTGCGGAAAGTGGGCGCCTCTTCCTGAATCCCGCCTGAGTCAGTCAAAATCAGGAAACAGCGCTGCAGCAAGCTGACAAACGTGATGTAGTCAATCGGCTCGGTCAGATGGATCCGGTCGGTCCCCTGGAGCAGCGCATTCACTGTGCTGCGCACATTCGGATTCAAGTGCACGGGATAGACGACGCGAACGTCAGGGTGTTTGTCGATCAGGTCTTTCAAAGCCAGGCACATGTTCTCCTGGTCCGCTCCCCAGGACTCGCGCCGGTGGGAAGTCACCAACACCAGGCGGGAGTTGTCGTTGGGTATGCCGGCCAGCGGCGTATTCTCCCAGGAGAGCTTCACATCTCCCAAGGCGCGGAGCGCGTCCACCACCGTGTTGCCGGTCACCACGACGTTGCCGGGCGGAACGCCCTCGGCCAACAAGTTATCCCGCGACAGCGCCGTAGGAGCGAAGTGGATCTCGCTGAGCTCTGAAACCAGCCGCCGGTTGGCCTCTTCAGGAAACGGATTGTAAATGTCGTGACTGCGCAGGCCGGCCTCGATGTGGCCTACGGGAGTCTTGCAGTAATAGGCAGCCAAGGCCGACGCAAAAGCTGTGGTGGTGTCACCTTGCACCAATACTACATGCGGCTGAAAACGCTGGCATGCATTCTCAACTGTATCCAGCACGCGCGAAGTGAGAGAGCTAAGCGTCTGGTTGGGGCGCATCACATCAAGGTCGAAGTCAGGCTTGATCTTGAAGAGATGAAGCACGTGGTCGAGCATGGTTCGGTGCTGACCCGTGTGGACCACTGCAGTATCAAATTCGTCTGACCGCCGGCGAAACTCGTGAATCACCAGCGCCACTTTGATTGCTTCTGGACGCGTCCCCAGAACTGCGATAATCCGGCACTTTGCCATAAGTGGAACACCCGTTGGTCGGAAATGTTTTTTCGGGACGCCTTGCGGTGCGTGTCCGGGCAGGTGATTAGACCGGTCGCGGTGCCTGGGCATTGGTTCGCTTCGGCCGTAAGTGCCTCATCCGTACGTACTAATCCCTCTTACAGATTCAATTAGAAGAGAACGATGGAGTTACGTAAAGAGTACTATCGTAATTCTGAGGATGGCCCGACCGCGCCTTTTTGGCGGATGGACCCGGCAGTGTACCCTTCTCTTATTTCATCCCGTCCAGAATTGAGCCCACGATTCCTCCGACCACGCCTCCCTGCACTGCTTCCGTATGTTGCTTGGGCATGTACTCCACGAGCTTGTGTGCCAGTTTGGAAATGGGCAGCGTTTGTAGCCAGATTCTCCCCGGTCCGGTGAGAGATGCGAGAAAAATTCCGTCACCGCCAAAAATCATGTTCTTGATTCCAGGCACGGTCGTGATCTGAAACGAAACGCACGCCTGGAATGCGCCGACGTGTCCCGGATGAACCCGCAAAGTTTCGCCCGGCTGCAGATCCTTCATGATCAGCTCCCCCGAAAGCTCGATCCATGCGGTTCCCATTCCGCTGACATGCTGCAGTAGGAAGCCGTCGCCCCCGAAGATTCCTGCCCCTAACGATTGCTGGAAGCCGACGCTGATCTGAATCTGCGGCGTCGCGCACAAAAATCCGTGCCGGTGAATCATGTATTCGTGCCCCGCGCCAACCTCGATCGGCACAATATGTCCCGGCAGCTTTGTGGCGAAGGAAATCCCTCCAGGGGCGCCGATGGCCCGGTATTCCGTCATGAACAGCGATCCGCCGCCCGCCACGCGCTTCAGCACGCCGAAGATTCCTCCGCCCCCACCAAACTGGGTGTGCGTCGTCATCTGGATGGAACTCGTCATCCAGGAAAGCTCACCGGCTTCAGAAATGACGGACTCGTTGGGGTCAAGCGCGAATTCAAGCACCGGCATGGTGGTGCCGAGGATGCGACTCTGCATGGCAGACTCCTGGTCTAGACTGCGCGCTGTCAACGAGCTTTGAGCCCGCGCTCAGCGTTCGATTGAATTTATACCGTTAAGTTACTTATTCACAAGAGACCAGCGCGAGTGATTAGCAGGCAAGGGGCGCGTCTCACCGACGTGCCGTTTTAGCGGTTTGCAGGGAAACCAAAATAACCGGCAGACACGAGTCGTAATCCGTGGGCATATGCAGTCGTTGGCAACTCGCACTTGGCGTCAGGCTGTTTCCGGGTGTGAGGGCGGCTATCTGGAAGTAATCCGCGAGCCCTTGAAGGGCTTGGTCTCGCGGTTCAGGAACGGGCCTCGGGGACCTCTGGGCTCGGCCACATTTAGTGGAATCGCGCTTCCCCCCACTGAGTTCTGGCGCGGAATAATTTTCGAATTGCCCGTTATCCAGGCGCAGTCGTTGCGACCGACTCGGCGCAACAACTCAACCTGAGCCGAACGAATATCGGTAAGTTACTGTGACTAATGTAACTCCACGTCGCCGGTTCCCATTCGCGATGTGCTGCACATTCGTGCTCCGTGACTTGCTCTGGCCTCTTACCTAAGATTGCCCGATCCCTGTTTGTGACCATGAAAGTTTACCTTTTCGATTTTCAGTATCGAACCCGGCACCTTTGTCGGTCATAGCAGTTCAGTCCGCCGTCGAAGCCAGAAACACTCGATCACCTGGAAGCGTACGCTCGCTTTGGCTAAACGCTGGCTCCCTCAACCGCGAGTGCTCCATCCCTATCCTGCTATGTGCTTCGCCGCCACTCATCCGAGATAAGAACCGGATGCGCTAATGAGCGCCCGTCCGGGTCCCCGCGGGGGGCGGTCCGCAATGACCGTCCTTACCGCGATCTCATTGAGCGGGGTCGTGAGGTAACCTGCGGGGCGGCACAGTGGTACACTGCCGCCGTGATCTCTGGAGGCAAGACTTGAAAGCGTCTGCATTTTATCGAATCGCCGCTGTTCTTATGCTGCTTTTTGACGTCGGACATACACTTGGTTTTCGCCAGTCCGATCCCACATGGGGAGTGGACACGCTTATTGGCTCAATGCGGTCAATTCACTTTGACGTGCAAGGGTTTAGCCGGACTTATTGGGACCTCTTTGTTGGGGCCGGACTCTTTGTCTCCGTGTTTCTTCTATTCGCGGCGGTATTAGCGTGGCAGCTCGGCGGTCTTTCGGCAGAGACTTTGGCGCTCATGCGCCGCACTGCGTGGGCGCTTGCCCTTTGCTTTGTCGCCGTGACGATTTTGAGCTGGCGATACTTCTTCATCGTACCTATCGTTTTCTCAATCCTGATTACGGTGTGTTTGATTGCGGCGGCATGGCTTTCCAGGAAGCCAATCTGAAGCTGTTGGTTGCGTGTGTTCCAGAATTCTATTTCGATTTCATTCAGGGATCCTCGGTCTCGATCTATTTCTGCCCAAGGCGCGGCAGCCTGCAAACCAAAACATCCCAGATTCGGTTGAGTCGTGTGACGCTTGGGTCCACTCTTCCAGCATCATTCGGCGCGAGATTGACCCTAGCCCTTGCGCAAAGTAGCTCCGAGGCACTCGGTGGGCCTCCCATACGGTGCCGATAGGGAAAAAAAGGGCCAATTCTCGGCCCTTTCCTTTTGCGCCTGGGGACAGGGAACTATTTCACGTGGATGGTTTTGCCGTCCGGATCGAGAGTACCGTTAATACGAACCTTCTTGCCTTCGTGCGACTTCACTAAATCCTGGCGGTCGATGTCATAGGTCGTGCCGTTTGCGTCCTGCAGCACGTACTTGTCCCCGGCCTTAATGATGGTACCGGCAAAAGTCTGCACTTGCGCCTGCTGCGATTGGCCATCGGAATCAGGCCGCGCTTGCGGCTGTGAGGGTGGCTCCGACGGTTGTGCTTGCTGTGCGTTGAGTTGAACACCGGACAAACCCAGGCCCACGAGCAGGCCCAGAGTGACTGGCGAAATCACAGAGTAGGTGCGTTTAATCATACGAGCTTCTCCCGAGAGAATTTTGTGCCTCAGTAATTTGGCAGCATGCGGTCTGCCAAATTACTCTTGTGACGGTGGAATTCCTCGCGAGGAAAACTGAAGGCATTGCATTCTCGCGGGATATATTATGAGAGATTTTTGCCCGTGTCTCGACGGGACATCGCGAATACCGGAGTTCATCGCAGAACCTAGAGGGCGATCGGATCGCCCAGTAGGTAACCTTGGGAACCACAGAGCAAAGTTTTCTCGATAGACATTGTTACCGCTTCCCGCTATTGCCTGCCTTGGCAATTTCTCCAACTCAGACTCGGGGAACAATCGGAAGACGGAAGGGGGTCAGGGATGCTGGATCTCTGGTATTACAAGATAGCTACTGTGTCTGTGTGCACCCGATGGCATCTAAACGAGTCACAAAAGTGGTTACCACCTATGCGTAGTGGTATTGCAGCTACCACGCCACAATCAGTCGTGGCTTTCTGAAATGTCTACTGTAAACAAGGTAGGTACTACCTGATTTACGATGTATAGTGCCCAATATCGAACCCCGTAGACTTATCTCCGACACCGAACGAATCTGTGGAAAAATCTGCCCCCAGTCAATTAATTAGCTGTCCGATTGCTCCTGCAGTTCAAGGCGATCTCAATCCAAGTGATCCTAAGATAGCTCTGGTAATCATCTAGTCTGCAATCTGCAGGAACGAAGACAGTCGTTGATAGTTCCGCAGCGGAGGGCATCCTTCACAACTCGTGCCCTGATTCCCGCCCCAGATGATCTTGTGATGTACCACCAATCGCAGCCCTTGTGCCGGCGTGGTATCGCCGCCATAGAACAGACTCCGGTAAAGGCCAGGGACAAGCGGTGGCGGTTTTCCTGATGCCGCCGACCAGTCGAGGTCGCCGGAAGTTTCGGGCGAGGACCGAGAAATTACATATCTACCCACTTCGAACGTTCAAAATGAGCTTCACATGGGCGATCGGCTCTCCCCCTAACCCAATGAAGGAACAGCCTGTGTGCCCGCCACACCGCAAGCGGATGTCATTTCCTGCCTAGCACCTGCCTTGGCAGCTTGGCAGCAGCAGATTGGTCGGTTTGTTCGACAAGCACTAACTATTTGGTACGCCAAGTGCATACCTGAGCAGGCGACTTATCTGCGGTGGGAGGTAAGACTACATGACGTACATGATGACTAAACCCTGCCCCATCTGCAGCAATTAACTAAGCAAAAACCTACCGATACCGTGCCATACGCGTGCGGTAAACGTAGGCAGGGATAGCATTCTCAGAGTCGACGACGTGGGGGAGCGGCCTCGTCTCTGAATCGTACAACTCCCGCCCACTTGACCACATCTCAGCCTCAATCGGACGCCACCTTCCTCGAGAGCTTGATAAGCATACGGACGGCACAATTCACGGGGAGAACGGACTATCCATCGCCACATAACTGGCCAACAGCTAGAATGGAAGAAGTCTTCGTGACGTGTGTTTAATAGGGTATTGCCTTCGCGTCTCATGGGCGTTTTTCGTTGGTGACTGCGGTCATTTCAGCAAATAGGTCCCCCATGGATCGGGGCATTCTTGGCCATTTGGAGTGGATGTGAGACTCACGACCTTCGTGCGTTTCGGGCGGTGTTCTCTCCTGCTTGTGCTTTTGGCAGGGATGTCAAAACCGGGGCTGGGCCAGGCGCAGACGGTCGGAAAATGGTCGACTCTGTCCTACACCATGCCTATCAATCCGATCCACGTGGCTTTGTTGCATAACGGCAAGATCCTGGTGGTTGCGGGCTCGGGAAATTGCCCGTCTACCCTGGCTGGATGTCCCTCAGGCTCGCCGTACGGTCCGGCGAATAACTCCGGCGCCCTGCTTCTAGATCCCACCAACGGAAACATCACCCAATTTAATGTGTCGTGGGACATGTTTTGCAACGGAATGGTGGTTCTAGCCGATGGACGCGCGTTTATCAACGGCGGCACACAGGCCTACGATCCTTTTCTAGGATCGCTAAAGTCATCCATCTTTGATCCGGCTACGAACACATTTGGCGACGCCCAAAACATGGCGCACGGTCGCTGGTATCCCACCGTCTTAACCCTGAGCGATGGGCGGATCATGACGTTCTCCGGCTTTCTTGAGACTGCAGGCACCAACACCACAGTCGAGTTCTACACAATTGGTTCTGGTTGGAGCCAACCCTACACGGCTCCTTTCACGCCGGACTTATATCCCCGCTTGCATCTTTTGCCCAACGGCAAAGTTTTTTATTCCGGCCCGTCCCCGGTTTCCCAATTATTCGACCCGTCGACCAGGACCTGGACGCTCAATGTCGCGAGCACAAACTATGGCGGTACGCGGTCATACGGAAGTTCGGTCCTGCTCGGCTTGACGCCAGCCAACAACTACGATCCAGTGATTTTGATCATGGGAGGAAACAGCCCAGCGACCGCGACTACCGAGACTATTGACATGGGGTCTTCTAACCCGGCATGGCACTCGGGACCAAATATGTCCCAGGCGCGCATCGAGATGAATGCGGTCATTTTGCCCAATGGCAAGGTCCTGGCAGTAGGCGGTTCGGTGAACGATGAGGATGCAACCACGGAAAGTCTCAATGCTGATCTTTACGATCCCGCGACAAATACATTTTCTTCTGCGGGAGCGAATTCATTCGCGCGGCTGTATCACTCCGTGGCTTTGCTTCTTCCTGATGCCACCGTTTGGGTGGCCGGAGGCAATCCCGGGCGCGGCACGTACGACCCACATATTGAGATTTACCAGCCTGCATATTTGTTCCAATCGGATGGAACGCTGGCTGCGCGTCCGTCTATCACGAGCGTGCCTAGCAGCATCAGTTTCGGCAACCAATTCACAGTGCAAACGCCCGATGCGGCCGCTATCGCTTCGGCGATACTCATCCGCAACGGTACGGTGACGCACTCTTTCGGCATGGATCAGCGGATGGTGGGGATGTCTTTCACGGCGGGGTCGGGATCTTTGACCGTCACGGCGCCACCCAACGGCGATATCGCGCCGCCCGGATATTACATGCTGTTTATTTTGAATAGCAACGGTGTCCCGTCGGTTGCGAGCTCTGTTCTCCTAGGTAACTCCAGTTCTGCTCCTGCGCCAACGGTGACTTCCATCTCACCGAACTCGGGAACGATCAATGGAGGGACGGGGGTGTCCATCACGGGTACAGGATTCCTAGCGGGAGCGACGGTGAGCTTGGGAGGGACCGCGGCGACCGGGGTGACGGTGGTTAGCAGTACGTCGATTACAGCCACCACGCCGGCGCATGCGGCCGGAACCGTAGACGTGGTCGTGACCAACAGCGATACGCAGAGAGGAACCTTGACGCAAGGGTTCACTTACACGGCAGCATCCAATCCCGCACCGATGCTGACCGGGATCTCGCCCTCGTCGGGAACGGCCGCCGGTGGAACAGCGGTGACCATTACGGGTACGGGATTCCTGGCGGGAGCGGCGGTAAGCCTGGGAGGGACACCAGCGACGGGGGTGACTGTGGTTAGCAGTACGTCGATCACAGCCACTACCGCGGTACATGGGGCCGGGGCCGTGGACGTTGTCGTGACTAATAGCGACACGCAGGCCGGAACGTTGACGCAAGGATTTACTTATACGACAGTATCCAATCCTGCGCCGACGGTAACTTCCATCTCACCGAACTCGGGAACGATCAACGGTGGGACAGCAGTGACCATCACTGGTACCGGATTCCAGGCGGGAGCGGCGGTGAGTCTGGGAGGGACACCTGCCACCGGTGTGACGGTGGCGAGCAGCACCTCGATTACAGCCACTACTCCGGCTCATGCCGCGGGTGCGGTAAACGTAGTGGTATCAAACGCAGAACAACAAAGTGGCACGCTGGCCAATGGTTACACGTATACTGCGATCACCCCGGGTTTGGGTCTCAGCGTGCCCGCGGGGGATTCAAGTTCGGCCACTATAGTCGCCGGACAATCCGCGTCCTACACGCTGTCTATCGGAGGCGCAGGACTGAGTGGGACAGCGTCACTAAGTTGCACCGGCTCGCCGATGGGTGCAAACTGCTTGGCACCCGCTAGCGAACCGTTTAGTTCCACCGTCCCCGCAACCTTTAAATTGAGTGTGACCACCACATCGCGCACCGTGGGGGCACTTCGTCTACCTGCTTTCGCTCCGGTAGCTGGGCTGTGGATTTTCGCACTGCTGGGGATAGTGGTCCATCCTGGAAAACCCATCCCCAGGCGGTCACCGCGACGATACTTCCTGTTCACGACGTTAACGCTATTGCTCTTCTTATGTTCCTGTGGCAGTGGCAGTAGTACCGGCAGTCCACAGCCGAACCCGAATGGAACTCCAGCCGGAACTTACACTCTGAACGTGAAGGCGACTTCGAATGCTACGACGCAGACCACTTCACTCACATTGATAGTGCAGTAAGAACCGGCGCTGACTATCGTGGTCCGAGGCGGAAATTGCAGTCAACCGCTCGCACGAGGAATCAACAATTCACCTCGCCAACCATCTGTTGCCGTCGGTTCCGACGACCACGCGGAGCTTGACCACTCCGGGGAAATTCTTACGGTCGGGATCAGGTTGGATAGCGACATAGTTGCGCAAGTTTTGCTGAGCTCGTTCAGTAGTGGTCTCGACTGGTTCATCGCTGACTGACAGCAGCCAAGATGGTTACAACCTCGACAATCGCCGCGTAGTTCATCACCGCCTCAACTGCCGAGCAGAAGGAAAAGCCTATATAGCCCGCGGGAATCGCAGATCTCAAATGCACTTCCCCGCTTTGTTCGACCACTCAAGCTGGACGGTATACGCTCCCACTTTCTTCGTCTTCCAGGCGCAAATGTCACCGATTTCCCCATTTGCGTCGTCGTACCATCCCTGTCCTGGTATGGCATCGGTAATCGCCTCACAAAGCTCATGAGAACTCGTAGAGGTAAGCGCCGTGAACGCGTCCATACCGCCCGTGCAGCCCTGGCAGCCAGGGTAAGGCATTACAGCATAGAAGATTTGCCCGGAGATGTCGTTGTGGTATCCACAGAATGCCTGGCACGAAGCGCTTCCACCTTGGACGACTCGCGTCCCGGGCTGCACATAAATGAAATAAAGGGCGTTCGGATTCGGCTGTGGTACCGCCGGGTTGCCCACGATTTGGTGCTGAAGCATGTGCTGGATTTCGCTGTCACGGATGTCTTCGGCGTAGGATTCGTGACATTAATTGTTCCGGCAAATTTGCCGTGGCCGATCTGCTGTCCCGGGACGCTGTACTCGGCCAGCTGATCAATCAATGGGCTCGTCAGGATGTCGACAAAAAACTTGTTGATTTGCGCGATCAAGTCGCTGGCTGGAGCCTTGTTCCATCCAACTCCCCAAAATGTTGTGAAAACTTCAACCGCCTGGATTAGGGGTCCGTTGCGATATGTGAGACGAGGCGCAGCCGTAGCGGCTGCCGCCTCAATGCCAATTAAAGCCTCAGGGACATGCAGCGGAACAATCCGAATAGGATCACCGTGTGCCGGTAGGAATTTCCTCTCCAAAGCAATCTTATGAGCCACCGTCTTCTCCTCTCTCAGCCAAAGCTGGACGCCAAAGCGTCTGCCAATGCTTCCACCGCGCACTCAGCCATGCAGCAGAGACCGTCCGTTTGCCATGGCCGGGGCGCGACACGGTGTGCCGCGACGAAGGACGTCTTGTCTGTTCGCGGAGAAAACAATCAGTCGCTCATCATCAAAAGGGAGGCAAGACAGTACGGGTCATAGCCAAATGTTCGATCTGTGGCGCAGCGAACTCCAGTGGCATCCATTCCAATGATACGGGATGCTAAGGGAAATCCCCATCAGTCGCCCTGTAGGTTGAAAAGCCAAAATTGCCGCAAGCGGATGGACTCTGGAGATACATTCCCAGCCCAGGATTGCCGCCCGCATAAGTGCTGTCCTTCACTTGAGCCTTCTGCACACCATTGATGTAGACCGTAATGACGTCACCGACGATCGCCGCTCGAAGGACGTCTCCGGTTTGCACACGATAGGTAATTCCGGTGCGTCCAAGGAGAGTTGTGAACTTTCCAAATGGCCCATTCCAACGAACAACGGGAATGTCTTGTGAAAGATGAACGTTTCGGACGCATCCCGCAGTTCATCGCATATATGAATAGCTTCAAAGCTGCAAGGAGAATAAGATTCGGGAGCAATTGTCATCTTCTAGCCATTATGACGTCGTCTCAAGATGCTTCATGAATTTGGAGTCTTTGAAGTAATTTGGAGTCTTCGAAGCGACCATTTCGTAGAAACGCACAGTTTCGCGGCCGATGCTCTCCCATTCGTACTTGGCCGGCATCGGACACGTGGATGGTCGGGTTTGAGCAGCCCAATCCAAGGCGCCTTCTAGGATGTTCTTGCTCAGATCTCCGCTGAACGTCCGAACCCACGTCTCACCGAAGTCTGCTCTCAACTCGCCCATTGCCCCGAGATCAGGAACGAGAATAGGGCAATTTAAGGAAAGCGCCAGAATGGCCGAGCCAGAGTTCAATATCTCGCGATAGGGCAGAACCACAACATCGGCCGCACTTGCGTGGGCAAACAGCTCATCCGGCTGCAGAAACTTTAACCGTACGCGCACGCGATTATCGAACGATGCCTCTCTCAGAATCTTCTCCGCGAGAGTGGAGGAGTTCGAATAGCCCACAACGTCAAGCAACGCCGAGTCCGTTGTGACTTCTCGAAAAACCCGAACCAACGTTTCTACATTCTTGTATGGCCGCACCTGGCCGAAAAACAACAGAACCCTTGCATCGGAAGAAATCCCCAACATTTGTCGCCCATCGCAGTTCCGGAAAGGATACGCGTCCCGGTAGTGGCCGTGAGGAATGATTGTCTGCGGAATTTTCCGAAGCGCAGGAAACGACTCAAGTGCCTGTGACAGCCCCGAGGAACTTAGACTAATGACGCCGTCAACGCGAGGAATGAACCGGCGCCAAAACCAGGCCTCCAACGAGGGATGAAGCTTTTCGTGCGAACTGCAATTGTGAATCGTCCACACGATCTTCGTGCCTCGCATTCTTAAACAATCCACGGCGGCAAGAAATCTTGCAATCCTGGATACCACGTATAGCGGATCGCCAATAAGCAACTCGTCCGGCCAATGGACGTGCCAGACCGAGTATCTTTCGAGCACTTTCCGAGCGGAGAACTCTTCTACCTGGATGGTCGGCCCCAAGTTCGAATACAGCAACTTAGGGTACGGGTTGCGCTGCGATTGGGTTGGCGATGCTAGGATACGCATTATTTTCCTACCCACATTGAGAAAATGCAACAACTAGCGTTGTCATTCTTAATGATCACCTAGCGCATCCCTACGTCCATAGGAACAGCGGTTCATGCCCCTAGGTAACCCTTCCCAGATTTCGAATCTCGCGGTTATGTCCCCCTCTGATTTTGGAATGGTTGAGGACGAGCTTCACGACGGAAACGGTCCAATGCCCGCGGGTCTCGGGAAACGTCATCTGGCAGGAACTTGAGCGCAACGAAACGACCTAGCTCGGTGTCCTCGGCCTTGTAAACCACGCCCATACCGTCGGCGCCGAGCTTCTCGACGATGCAGTAGCGCGAAATGGTCTGACCGATCACTGGCGCGAATCTTACGTCCCTGAAACGGGCAAGTCAATGAAAGCGCGGAGTTGCGCGGAGTTGCGGTATCTCGGAAGGGTTGTCGGTGAAAAATCGCGATTACACTCATCCTATGACATTAACTTCCAAAATCTTTTTCGTTTGCAAAGATTTTTCATGGCGTCTATGCGGCGACCCCGGTTAGTTGGGCTGTCACAGGCGTGAGCTGGGCAACTGTGGAGCGTAACGCACTGAGGATA
>CATPBJ010000009.1 GCA_955652395.1 uncultured Terriglobales bacterium
ATGTTAAACGTTCCCAGGTCGATCCAGGGCACAAGATAAGAAGAGTCTCCGATACCGCATTGAGCCAACGCCCACAGCAGTGTGCTGATCGTGCCCACCAACCAAGCACGGCCTTTCATCATTTGATCCAGCACAATCGGGGTGAACAACAAAAAAACGCAGTACATCGGCAAAATGTCGCAATACCCCGGTTGATAGAGGAGGAAAGAGCCAGAAACGAATGCTTGAACCGGGTGTGCAGCCTGAAAGGACGTCCGCTTGCGAAGGACTGCGCCCAGGATAGCTACGCTGAGCAAAAGGATATGAACCAGGTAGACGTCGCGCGTTCGCCGAAGCACTCGCGCCACCAGCTCGGGCTGTCCGTGCTTATTGCGTACGCACAGGTACACCCACGTGGAGACAAGCCCAGAAAGAAAAACAAATCCATCGGGAGCCGAAGCGTATCCGAAGGTATAGCCAGTAAACTGCTGCAACGAGTGCGGAGGCAGGTGCGCGAGCATCATGAGCACGAGGAAATAGCCCCGCAAGCTGTCGACGCGCCAGTCTCGCCCCACCATCTCATCATTCAATGCAATCTGTGTTCCAAGCAAGATGCACAAACAAAAGGCTTAGCATGCCCCTCCTCGCTAATGCGCAAGGTATTGCGCATCCCCCGACCCGGCACATGCGATGGCCGTCGGGGTCTCGCAGGGATTCTTCGGCGAGCGGACCCACCAGAGAGTAGGAATTCTGCCGCAACACGCCTCCCGTCAAAATGACTTCTACCTTCGTCTCCGCCAGATCCGTTGCGATATTTGTGGAGTTGGTGATGATGGTCAGCTTTTTGAAATGGCGGCACGCGCTTGCAATCGCCGCAGTCGTGGTGCCCGAGTCCAGAATCACCACCTGCCCCTCGCGAATCATCAGGGTGGCAGCGGCCGCGATGCGCAGTTTGGCTGCCCTGTGCAGGCGCGATGTCTCCTGCAGCGAACGGTCTTTCAGCGCTCCCGATTTAACGGGCAACGCCCCGCCGTGCGTGCGTTCCAGCAAACCTTCGTGGTGGAGATGTCCCAGGTCTTTGCGAATCGTAATCTGAGAAGCCTTGAACCGCTTGGCCAGGTCGCCCACAAGGACTCGTCCCTCGGATTGCAATCGCTCCAAAATCTCTCTTCGCCGTTCTTCGCTTAGCACGGTGGCTCCTCCCGGCCGTAACCCAGGCAAACTCTGGGCATATAGGGAAAGTACTTCACGGATTTTGCTGCGAATCAACTCTGCCGGGCGGCTCATCGCCGCCGTACGGCGATCAGCGATACCTGCTCGAGATCTGGGTAATGCCCTTCTTCATCGGCTTTTCGGTCGCCGGGCTTTAGCTGCTGGACCGTGGTTTGTGCCGGCAAAGCTTTGAAATACTTCTTGTAGACATTCGCAAAAAGCGGGGTCTCCGACAAATCGTCCAGGTAAATCGTGGTGGAGACAACCTGGTCGAAATTCATGCCGGCCTCTTCCAAGTTGTCGAGGAGGTTGCGCATGGTCTGACGGGTCTGGTCGGCTGTCGATGCCGCGTAGACGCCGCCATTTGGTCCCGGAATGAATCCGCTCTTCGCAGAACAATAGAGTGTGTCGCCCGCGAAGACACATGGGCTTGCTGTTGGACTCGGCGGCATATTCTTGGGCCGAACTGCTTGGCGGCGGCTCAGATCACGCACGGCCACACCGGTGAAGGCGATGTGTGCACCTTCGGGCAAGCTGGAAACTTCAATTGTTGCGCGTCCTGGTGTATTCCCGAATTCGAAGCGCTTTGCGTATTGCTCATTCATGACTCTCGCCGGCAAATCCAACGTGAGGTATGGATTCACAAAGACCATGTGGGCCATGGAAAGACCCGCAGCCTCAACCACAGACTTCATACGGTCGAGAGCCAAGTTAACTTGCAGTGCTGGGTCCTGCGGAAAAGTTCCGTTTGCTGGATCACTACCAAACATGGTGGAAACAAACAGACGGTCGTGGGTGAGTATCCCGGGAGAGTAAGCGTTGTTTAGCGCGAAATTGGGCACAGATACCGGATGCTTTCCCTTAAGATCGCGAACAGCCACAGCAGTAATCTGCACGGCTGGTTCAGGCAAGCGTGCGACACCGAGGACCGCGCGGGCCGGAGGCTCCTTCGGGAAATACTCGGCAAAGACCTGATTGAGATCCGAGTAGCGATTCGAGTCCTCGAGATAGACCTGAACATACACCACGTGGTTCAAGTTCAGGCCGGCACTCTCGACAGAATTTCTGACGTTGTCGAGAGCCTGCCGAACCTGGTCGGTAAATTTTGTAGGGATGGTTCCGTCGGAGCGGCGGGGTCCTTGACCCGAAACATAGACGTAGCCGTCCGCATCGACAGTGGCTGAACCCAAAGCAGCTTGGGACAACAACACAGCTTTTGGCACGATCGGCAGCGATTGCGCATGCAGCGCAACAACAGACATGCAGAGACAGACAAGGATGCGCACAATGAGCGTCATGCAGCCTTCACCTTGCGCGCGGAGCCCAAGATCGCGCGCAGCCGCTGCCCGACGACCATCTCTTCTCCTGGCTGTATGGTCATGGAGATGAGCTCGATGTGATTCTGCTCTTTAATCTCCTTTGGATTTGGCTTTTCGACGCCTTCTTTAACGGCCGAGACCAGGCTCGGATTATCGATGCCGAGCACTTCGATCACGGGATCGCCATCACGCAACTGCTTCACGCAGTCTGTGATGCTGAAGCCCCAACCCTTTTGGTCCCACGAAACGCGCAAGGTTGGATAGCGATTGCCGTCGTCAGGGATGTAGATTTCGGTGCGTACACCGGGCACGGTCTCAACAAGTTTGGCGATGCGGTCCACGCGCGCGTTCCACTCGCTGTAGAGCTTCTTGGAATCGACCTTCAGCCAGGTCTCGATGGCCGTCAGGCAACCGATTATCTCTTCTTTACCGACCTTCATCGGACGGCAAACAGAACCTTCATAGGGACAAGAATTCCGCATGGCGGCCTCGACCAGATCCTTGCGACCAAGCAGCACGCCGCTGCACTGCGGCCCTCGCAAGCCCTTGCCTCCCGAGAAGGTGTAGAGGTCGAGCTTCATCTTTGCGTACAACTTGATGTTGTCGATGGGGGGAATTCCGGCAGCGTCATCTAGGAGAAGGGGTACATTGTGGTCTTTGGCGATGGCATCGGCGCGGACGAGTTTGTCGCCGAGATCCGTGGTGTAAATCATGGCCGTGTTCGTATTGATTGCGTTGGCGATATCGTCGGGCTTTTCGACGAGGACCAGTTTTGCGCCGGCGAGACGGATGGCGTTGTCGAACGCACTGCGCCCGCCGACCATGATTACTTCATGCTTCAATCCCGTGGTATCCGGAAGCTGCCAGATCATTTTCGGATCGGAGCCTGCCATGCAACCAGCCGTGGCAGCCGCCATCGCGCCCGCCGCGCCGGAGGTGATGAGCCCGGATTCGGCGCCAGTCAATTCGGCAAGCCGGCGGCCAACCGCTCGGTGCAGTTCAACCATATTGACAAAGTGACGGCCGGCCTCTTCCTGAGCCGCGCGGACTTCCGGGAATTGCAGCGAGCCGCTCAGATAGGTCCATGTCCCACGGCAGTTGATGACGGTCTTGACGCCCAGGCGGCTGTACACATTTCCTTGTGGGTCAAGCCCGATGGCCGCTGCCGATTTTGCGTAAAGGTCCTGAGCAGCAATCTGGGCCAGCAACGGGGAGGCTACCAACATCTTCATAAATCCGCGACGATTCGATTCATTTGCAGAGCTCATGCGATCTATTCCTCCCAGAAAGTTCACTTTGTAAAAATTAGCGTTCCAAAATTCTCGGGTACATGGTTGGGATCACGATTGACGACACAGGTCGGCTGCCAGCACATGAAGTGACGCTGCGAATCGGGGCCGAGTCCATCGATGCGATACAGATTGGCGCGCCACTTGGTGCCCGCGGACACAGGCTTTTCGCTGACAGAGCGCAAAGGCACACGAGCCGCGGCATACCAGATGCGGTTCTTTTCATCGATTCTTCCCTGCCGCTGCCAGCCCGAGTTCCACTCGGCACCGTATGAGTCTTTGTCAAGATCAATCGCCAGATCGACCCAATCTCCGGTGGGTGCGATTTCAAACTCACGGTAGTGCCGGATGTTCACCCAATCATCGCCCAGGAAAAATTCGACGACGTCGCGGTCCCAAAGTTTCAGGCGATCCCTACTGTTGTCGGCCGGCAGCCAAAGATTCAGCTCGTGGTAAGGGGAGATGAACAAGAGGTACAAATCGGAGTCGGTCCAGAATCCACGCACTTCCGTTTTGAGCTTTGGATAATCGATCTGATGAGTGCAGTCTTTTGTCATCCACGCGGAAGAAGCGTGTGCCCATGTTGAAGAATGAGGATCTGTATTTAACTCAGGAGCCTGCGAAACATAGGGAACGGAAAAAGAAGCTGTAGGTGAGGCAACTTCACAAATTTTGGCAGATGCGGCGTCCTGCTGCGGCGGCAGATGCAGCGCGGAGGGGTGGCTCGCTGAGGCGAATGGAACTGCAGAGGCAATACAGAAAGCGGCGGCCACCATTAGCAGGAAAAACAACAAGAAATTCCGAGCTGGAAGCATCTTCAAGGGCGAGGCGCGTTTCTCAGTTCCGGGGAAATTTCGAAGGCTTTCTCGAATTCCGCGCGCGACTCTGCCTCCTTTCCGAGTTGATGAAATGCTAAAGCCAGATTGTAGTGCGCTTCCGCATAGCGTGGCTTGAGGTGAACCGCTTCTGCAAATTGCGATTGAGCTTCGGCGTTTCGGCCAGTCTGTAGTAGCACCAGCCCTAGATTATTGTGGGCCTCGGCGAATGCCGGCTCGCGACGTACAAGTTCCCGGAAGACACTGATGGCCCCGACCATATCGTTGCTTTGGCTGAGGACCAAACCTAACTGGACGCGTGCGTTCGTGTATTTGGGATCAAGAGTGATCGCTTCATTCAGCTCGCCGATTGCTTCTTGGAAACGCCCCACTTGAGAAAGGGCGAGCCCGAAGTTGTAATGGCCCTCAGCCAGGTCCGGATCAGACATCACCGCCTGGCGGAATTCCGCGAGCGCACGTGTCTGGTCCCCTTGCCACCAATACAGCAGACCGAGGCGCGAATGAACTTGCGCGTAATCCGGCTTCAACTCGAGCGCTTTCTGATAGGCCGCTATCGCGCGAGCAGGGTCGTCCTTCTTTTCCCAGGTGATGCCGAGGTAATAATGACCGGTGGGTAGCTCAGGACTCTGTTCAATTGATTTCTCAAAGAGCACCAGCGCGTCGTCAAGCTTTTGATGCTCCAGCGCTTGCACCCCTTGCAGAATGAGGTATTTCGACTGCGCGAGGCGAGTCCGAAAATCGTGCAGGGCATTTACTTGCTCTAACTCTTTTTTCCCGGCCTCGGCTTGACCTTGCGCTCGCAGTGCGATGCCGAGACTGTAGTGCGCCTTCTCGAAGTCAGGCTTCAGGGCGATGGCCTTCTGAAACGCAGCAATCGCGCCCGCGGAGTCGCCCAACGATTTCAGCTCCATGCCCAGGTCGTACTCTGATTCGGCATCGTTCGGATCGATTTGAACGGCCTTGCGAAATTGCGCCAGGGCGCCAACGCGGTCGCCCTGACGGCGAAGCGCCACCCCCAGAAGTCTGTGGGCAGGGGCCATTTGGGGATCCAATTGAAGAGCGGTACGAAACTCAGCGGCAGCAGCAT
This sequence comes from uncultured Terriglobales bacterium, assembly GCA_955652395.1. Lineage (GTDB taxonomy): Bacteria > Acidobacteriota > Terriglobia > Terriglobales > Acidobacteriaceae > JAIQFF01. Next base: position 5,723 of record CATPBJ010000009.1, read on the forward strand.
CGAGTTTCCCAAGCTGCCCGAGCGTTGAACCGAGCTCGAAATGCAGATCGGCGGAGGGTTTGGCGGCAAGGGCCAATCGTAATTCTCGCTCGGCGGATGAATCATCATTCTGCTGCGAATAGATACGCGCAAGCAGGCGATGCGCGCCGGCGTTTTTTGGATCGAGCGCTACCGCCGCACGCAGTTCCTTGAGAGACCCGGGAAGGTCCTTCAAATCGTACAAGCTCGCACCCAAGCCGTAGTGAGCATCGGCCCAATTTGATTTCAGGCGGAGAGCGGCCTCGAACTCCTCAACTGCTTGTTGAGGGACGCCTTTGTATTTGAGTGTGAGGGCCAAGTCGTAATGAGTCAGGGAATCGTTGGGCTCAAGTTCGAGCGCTTTCTGGTAATTTGTGATGGCTTGGTCCCACGATTTCGTGCGAGACAACTCAAGAGCCTTCTGTCGGTAATACGCGGCGGTCTGCGCCACGGCAGGTTCCGTGAGCGTGAGGCCGAGAACCAGGACAAAAGCCAAGGTCGATAGTGTGCAGAAATAATGTGACAAGGTGTTGTGCCGTATTGCGCTCATCGAAGTGAAACGACCTGCTTCGGGAGGCAGGTCATTCCCAACGATGTTAGCGATGTTTGGCGCTTTGCGAAATCACCAATAGAATTTGGCGCTGAGCTGACCGATGCGCGGATCGCGCGCTTTGGTGACGATTCCGAAGTTGCTGCCGCTGATATTTCCGGAAGGATTCTCAAATTGCGCGTGGTTGAAGATGTTGAAGAATTCAATCCGGAGATCGAACGCATAATTCTCATGAATCACGGTTCGCTTCGAGAAGCCGAAATCGGTGTTGTTGAAGCCAGGGCCGTGGAAGAATCGGCGGTTGGCAGTGCCGAAAGTCCCTAGAGCAGTGTTAACGGCGAATGCGCTGGGCAGGAAGTAGCACCCCGTGTTGTCCAGGGTAGGACACCCTGGATTCGCATCGCGTGGATTCACCGTCACGACCTTTCCGTCGAGGTTCGGCATATCCGTGGCAGAACTTCCCACAAGGGAAGCGTCTCCGTTGGCCTGGTTCATCTGGATGGGGAACCCAGTGGAAAAGCGGGTGATCCCCTGCACCTGCCAGCCTTGGGTCAAACGCTTCGGCGCATTGGCGAAAGCGCGATCGAAAGGGATGGCCCAAACGTAACTGGCCACGAAATTGTGAGTAATGTCAGAGGATGACAGACCACGGCTCAACTTGGGATTTGTGAAATTCACCAAATCGCCGAAGGCCGAAGAATTGTCCAGGGATCTGGCAAACGTGTAGGCTGCCAGGAAGGTCACATCGTTGGCTTTGTGCTCCACAGTGATTTGCGCGGAGTTGTAAATCGAATTGGCAGAGGTGCGCGTGTAAGTGTTGCCCGAGCCAAAGCAGACCTGAAGTGACGAGCCGGGGCAGAAATTGGGGTTGAGGATGGAGTGCCTGGTGCTGTAAACGAAGGAACCGGCCGGATACTGGAAAACATCGTTCTCATTACCAGGTCCGCAGCCGGGTGTGCCCGCGGTCGTGTCGATCGCGCCTTGCGCGGCGAGTTGCTGACACACAGCAGGGTCGCCCGGGTTGGATTCCGCCTGGGTGATGAGGTGGTGCCCCTCAGTCCCGACGTAAGCCATTGTGAGCACCGTGGATCGGGTTAGCTCGCGTTGGATCGAGAGATTGAAGTGCTCCGCGTAAGGCAGCTGGTTGTGAGTGCTGTAGCCTGGAAAAAAGTTGAAGGGCTCTTAGACTGAGAAGTCCAGTGTCTTGTTCGAGGGGGCGCCCGGAATCGGGGCGGTGAAGGGAAAACGCTGTCCCAGAGACTGCCCGTTGGCGCGAATCCGGAAGGGTTCGTCAAACAGGACCGACACCGGGGAGGTCCAATATAGGCCGAACGGAGCATCTGCCACCTCGTAGAACAGGTTCAGATCCTCGACCGAAGTGTAGTAGACGCCGAACGAGGCCCGAATACTGGTTTTGCCCGGGCCACCGAATATTTTGCCCAAGGCTCCGTCCGTGAATCCCGGTGAATACGCCAATCCCAATCGTGGGCCGAAGTTGTTGTATTTGGTTGGAGCGAGCGTCTTGGGAATGCCAGCGTCTCCCGGGAATACCAGGCCAGTGGGGGCAAGCGGAAAGACGGTGGACTGCTGGCCCGGGACAAAGGTTTGGATCTTTCCTTGCGTGTCATACCACGGCATGCTCACTTCCCAGCGCAACCCAAGGTTGAGCGTGAGATTGGATTTTACCTTCCAAGCATCCTGAGCGAAGGCGCCGCCGTAGCGTGTCCGAGAATCCAAGAGCTGCAAGGCAGCCTGGGTGTAGGGAGCAGAACAGGCGGTGCAGGTCGCGCCGACGAGATAGTCCGCAAATTCGTCTCCCGTCACATGGCCATTAAATGTGAAGCCGCCATTTGGATTGGCGTAGTTACGCTCGTTGACTTGCAGGTAGCGGAATTCGCCTCCAAATCTCCAAGTATGATTCCCCAGCGACTTTGAGAATACGTCAGAAATCGCGTAGGTGGTGTTGGGTTGAAACGTATTCAGCGTGGGTACGCCAATGTTTAGGCCAGAGTTGCTAAAGCTAACTTGAGGCACATACTCTTTATACCCGGCAAGCGGGACGATGCCGAGGGTACCGGTGCCGGTCACGAAACCAAGGGATGAAAGACTGGCAAAACTAGCAGCCGGGTTGTCCTTGTGGAGCACAGTGCGGAAAAAGCTTATCCGCGCCTCGTTGACCGACGTGGGTCCGATCGGCTTGGTGTTGCTCATGACGAATTCCTGTGCCCGCGCAGGCGTTGCCGTGGGGAAGCCAGGCACAGTGGCGAAGCCAGCAAGTGCGCTGGTTACGTTCGAATTGTCCAGGTGGTAATACCACGACCAGTTCCCGGTTCCTTGGTTGTTGAAATCCACCCGTTCCCCGAATTTGTTATCGCTGGCGACGTTTCTCTGACTGTTATTCGCATAGTTTAGCGAATTTCCAGCCAGGGTCGGCGCTGGAATATACGAAAGGATACTGGCGGCTGGTGCGGACCAAGCTGCCTGCGGAATGTTCGCAAAGCCGGTCGTCGGGTTCACGGGAAAAACGCATGCCGTGTTGCTAGTACAGCCGGCGAAGCTGTAGGGCTCGCCCTGGAATATGGTCCCTGCGGGAAGGCCCAGTCGCGTATTTAGCACCTGAGCCCAGTAAGCACCGTCAACCGTGCGGGTCAGGGTAGTGGGGTCAAAGTTGCCTTGGCGCGCGTCAGCGGTTGGAACGCTAACAAGTCCGGTTTCCGCGCCTTGGACTTGCCGTGTGCCTTGGTAATCGGAAAACCAGAATATGTGGTCTTTCCAGACCGGCCCGCCCACCGCATAGCCAAATTGATTTCGGCGCAATTCGGACTTGGAAGGCACAAAGAAGTTGCGAGCATCGAGCTTGTCGTTACGCCAGAACTCGAAGACATCACCGTGAAAACCGTTGGTGCCGGACTTAGTGATAGCGTTCACGACTGCGCCGCTGAACTTGCCATATTCGGCATCGAAGCTATTGGTAATCAGCCGGAATTCCGCAATCGAGTCGAGGTTGGGAACGAGACCCGCACCCAAGTTGCGCCCCTCGCTGACGTCGCCGCCGTTCACAAGAAACGCGTTGGCCGTCTCGCGCTGGCCGTTGACGGAGATATTGCCTGCGCCCAAGTTTCCGGAAACCGGGCGATCCTGTTGGATGCCTGATGTTGGGGTGGAGGACGTTCCCGGCGCAACGCCCGCCTGCAGGCCCAGAAGATCGATGTAGCTGCGACCGTTGAGCGGGAGCGCGAGCATCTTCTTGGACTCGATCACGTCGCCTAACTGCGTGCTTTCGGACTCGACTTGCACCGCATTGGCGGAAACACTGATCTCCTGTTTTACGTTGCCAACTTGAAGAGTTATGTCAAGATGCAATTGGTCGTTTACTTTTAAGTCAATATCCGTCGTAGTGAACTGTCCGAATCCGGCGGAAGTGGCGGTCAGCTTGTAGTTCCCGATAGCCAGCGCTAGGATCCGGTAGGAACCGTCTGCGGCTGAAGTGGTTTCCTGACTGAAATTGGTTTGCACATTAGTGACTACAATGTGTGCGCCAGCAACCACCGCCTGCGAACGGTCGCGTACCACCCCCAGAATCGAACCCGTTACGTCCGCGCGTAGAAGGTTCGAGCTAAAAAGTGTTGCGAAAACCAGTAGGAGAGTTAACGTCACACGTCTGTTACGTGTTTTCATTGGGCCTCCTAGAAACGTGCGTACGATCTCATACAACATTAATGGTAATCAAGTAGAAAACTCCAGCCGCCAGGTACCCGGCGGCCTGCAGGGCGGTGTGGATTTCGCCTCGTAGTGCTGTGGTCAGCCGAGCCATTTGCGCGACCGATGGATGTAGCCTCCTAGGCTCACTTGCATTGGTCATGCCTAAAAATTCTGCAACTTCTTCTGGATTGAGTGTTCTACGAAACTTGGAAATCCTACTGGCAAGGCCGAGCAGTTTGCCTTTCGCGTCCTCCTGGTAGCAAACAGACTTTGTCAATGAATGGTTCTGGAAATCGGCGTTTTTCCGAGCGCTCGCTCACCTTTTCTCGAAGAAATCACAATCACCATTGCTGCCGGCGGCCTCCCATCCGTCGGCGTGCTTGAGCATCTCAGGGTGGGCCATGACCGTCGGTTGAATGCGAATTTTAAGTGGGTGATTAATAAGCTGGTTCAGAGCGGGGAAGCGGCGCCAAAATCGCTGTGAGTGCAACAAAATAAAGGGGATACTTCATTTTTGTAAAAACAAAGTCTTCGATGGCAGAATATTTCATTTGCGGCAAAGGCTGGCCGGCCACGGCACGACACCTGGGGGCTCGCTCCTACCCGGCCTCCGTTTCAGCAAATAATAATTCTCACCCGCCGCACGCGCTCGGCGTTGTCCTGATAACGAGCGACGCGGCGACGGCCTTCTTTCGTGCGGTTTACGATCTGGGGCCGGGGTCCGGGGTCCACCGGCTTACAACTGAGCTTGCAGGCTTTACGCCTCGGCTATGGGAGCGTACCGACGGCCCGATCCGCTGGGAACTCTACCCTGGTAGGCGGAAGCGAACGAGGATTCCGACGAGGAAATCTCGAAACGTATCTTACAGAAAAGACAGCTGGTTGCGCGGGTCGTCGGATGCCCACGCCAACCGGCAAGCGGCGGTCCATTGATCCGCGAAGGGATACCGTAATCATGCCCCCGATTTGGTTCGCCATGTTCATCAGTGAACCCGAAGATTTTCCACCAAGGTCAGCGGAGACTGCCCAGAATGAGCTTTGCGAAAGATAGAGGGAACCCGCACCTCCGGCCAGAACGACGCTGGCGACTCCGACATCTTTCACGGCAGAGCCAAGAACAATAAAAACGGCGGTGAGCGCAAAGCCGAGGACAGCCATGCTGCACCTGCCAATTCGTGGACCAAAACGGCGAGTCAGGAAGTCGCTGATTGCCCCTCCAAGTGGACTGCAAATAGCCATCGCCAGAAAAGGGAGGGTCGCATAGAGTGCGCTCGCCTTCATATCCAGCCCACGGACCTTAGCCAGATAAAGATAAAACCAACTGAAGAAAACCCAAGCGACATAACCAAAACAGAAATAGGCGAGAGAAAGAACCCAGACAGTGGGGCTGGATAGAATGGTGGCCAAGGAAAGAAGGCCGGAGTTCTTTGGCGCGGCCGAGTTTGAAATGCCGCTCTGGATGAGTGCGAGTTCCTTTGCAGAAACGGCCGGATGAGTTTCCGGCGTATCGCGCGCAGCAAAGAACCACACGGCTCCGGCGGCCAGCCCGACCAGCGCGCTTATCAGAAAAGACGAGCGCCATCCGTAATCCAGCATCGCATAAGAAATGAGCGGTGGTGTGACGTCGGCGCCAATGCCGACACCGGCGAAAATGATGCCGTTGGCAACTCCACATTCAGGGCTCGGTATCCATCGAGCGACGAATTGGTTGGAGGCGGGATAGATGATGGCTTCGCCGGCTCCAAGCAGAAAGCGGATCACCACGAGAAGCATCACGGGGTCGGCCATATTGTGAGAGATGGCGGCGGTCAACGCAGAAAAGACCGCGCACTAGATGACTCCGCCGGTCAAGACACGCCTGGGACCCAGACGATCAGCGAGCCACCCCGCTGGAGTCTGAAAGAGCGCGTAGCCGAGGAGGAAGGCGCTAAATATCAATCCGAGACGAACATTGCTGATGGCAAATTCTTCCGAGATTTTTGCGCCGGCAATGGATAAATTCACGCGGTCCAGATAGGCGACGGCGCTCAGGACGAATAGCCAGACGACGAGTAGCCAGCGGACGTTCGTTGAGGAAGGCAGCTTCATTTTCGAACGCCCGATGATCCCCTCGGAGACGAGAGGTCGCAGGAGCTACGCGAACTCCGCGCCAGGGTTGAGAGTTTTCCTCTCGAATTGATGACCAGCATCACGTTCAAGCGGAGTGCGCTTTGAAGAGCTGAACAAGTTGCGTGGCGATGATGGATTCTTCACCGGGCTTCAGCATGAACGAGCACATGCTTAGACCGCTTTCGGATGAGCTCAACACAATCGACGGTTTGCCCTGTCGCAGGACGGCGGACGCATCGCGGGGAGCAATGGATATTTTTTTCGTGTCCCAAGCGATGTTCATGTGAGGCACGTGGTTGGCCACGTCGGGAACGTGGAAGGAGGTAGTTACTCCAGGAACGTGAGTAATTTCGGTGGAGATCGCATCGAGGCGGCGCTGCCATTCCTTGTCCAGCGCAGCGTGGTCTTCATTCAGAAAACATTCGAGAGCCTTGACCATCCCGACGATCTCTTCCTTGCCAACCTTCGAACTGCGGCCAAGAGTGTCTTCATGAGGACTGCCGTTGAGCATTGCGTTGGCGATGAATTCTTTTTTGCCGATCAATAGGCCGGCGCATTGCGGGCCGCGGAGCGCTTTGCCGCCGCTGAAGGCGATGAGGTCATAGCCCATGTTGGCATAGTCCCAGAGTGTAAAACGGGAGGAGTGTCCGCAGCAGCATCGATGAATGCCGGGATGCTGATTTTCATGTGCGAGCTTAACCCATTCATCGACTTTGATCTGACCCTCAGCATTCGCGTAATTCGAGAAGTGCATCATGGCGGTTTGCGGATTGATGGCTTTCTTGACGTCTTCCCGGGTTTCAACCACGACAAGCTTGGCACCGGTTGCGCGGAGTTGATGATCGAAGGGATTGCGGTGCGATTTTTGGATGATGACTTCCGATTTCATACCAGTGAGATCCGGAAGCTGCTCCATAAATTTTGGATTGTTGCCGGTAAGAATTCCTGAGAGCCCATTCTGCATGCCCGAGGGGCGAATGAGCCGCCCAAATAGGTCATGGTGCCCTGTCCGTTGATGACGGTGGTCACGCCCAATTCTTCGTAGACGTTGCTCGTAGCGCCGAGACCAGTGAGTTTTTCCGGCACAGCGGCCGAAGAGGGGCCAGTTCTTGAAAAACCAAAGATACTGCTCGCGTTTAGCATCATGGCCGGAATCAGGCCGACGCTGCCGAGAAACGTTCTACGGGGCCACAGGTTTCTGATGGTCATTGAAACGCCTCTCACCCTTTCTTCACAATTGCGGCGATACAGTTGATTTCGACCAGAGAATTG
>CATPBJ010000010.1 GCA_955652395.1 uncultured Terriglobales bacterium
CTCGAACTGAAGTCAGAATTCTATAGAAATGGGGAGCGCTGAGGCTCGCGGGGTACCCCATAGCAGATTCGTATCCCGCGATACATCTAGGTCGAGAGACCCTCCTTGCCCAAGACGGTATTCCCGTAGGACTACTGTCACCACAATTAGGCGCACACATTCGATGGCAAGACCACGCCATTCAGTTACCGCCGTAACCGCAATTTGCTGAAATCTGTCAAAGAGCAGCCGCAAATCTGAAAACCTGGGTGGGCCCCCACAGGACGGCGTCACCAGCGTGCTAGAATTCTGCAGCCAAGAATATTTCTCAAAATGACGACTACTCCAGTAGCCACGACGAATTCGGTCTCTGAGCTGAAAACCAAGATTAAACTGCGCCAGGCGCGCGTGGCCATCATTGGTCTCGGCTACGTCGGTCTGCCGCTCGCCCTGTTGTATACCGAGCAGAAGGTTCGGGTAACGGGCTTCGATATCGACGAGCGCAAGGTCACGACTCTGACCCAGGGTGGTTCCTACATTGTCCGCATCCTGCCCAACGAAATTCAGCAGGCCCGCTCCAAGGGATTCGAAGCCACCTCGGACTACGCCCGCTTGGCCGACATGGATGCCATCATCATCTGTGTCCCAACACCGCTGAACGAGTATCACGAGCCCGACCTCAGCTACATCACAGACACCGCCAAGGCCCTGGCGCCGCACCTGCGCGCCGGGCAGTTGGTGGTCCTCGAAAGTACAACCTATCCCGGCACCACCGAAGAGGTCATGATCCCGATCCTCGAAAATGGGAACAAGCACGGTTTGAAGGCTTCCCGGGGAGGGCCTCCCAACGGACAGGAAATCTACGTCGCCTTTTCACCCGAGCGCGAGGATCCGGGCAACACCACGGTAGCTCGACGGGATATTCCGAAAGTGGTGGGCGGGCTCGATGCCCAGGCCTCGGAAATGGCGACTGACCTCTATGGAACCATCTTCAACCGCATCGTGCGTGTGTCTTCGCCGGCAGCGGCGGAAATGACCAAGCTGTTGGAGAACATTTACCGTTGCGTGAATATCGCCCTGGTCAACGAGTTGAAGATGCTCTCGTTGCGCATGGGTTTGGATATCTGGGAAGTCATCGAAGCCGCTTCTACCAAACCGTTTGGATTCCAGCCTTTCTATCCCGGCCCCGGCCTGGGTGGACACTGTATCCCGGTCGACCCTTTCTACCTTTCCTGGAAAGCCAAGGAATGGGATTTCCGGACTCGCTTCATCGAGCTGGCCGGTGAGATCAACATTGGCATGCCTTATCATGTGCTCGATTACGTAGCCAAGGCCCTCAATCGACATAAGAAAGCATTGAATGGAGCCAAGGTGCTGGTGCTGGGTCTGGCCTACAAGAAAGACATTGATGATCTGCGTGAGTCCCCATCGCTGACCATTATCGAACTCTTGCAACAACAAGGAGCCGCGGTCAGTTACAACGACCCCTTTTTTCCCACGGTGGGAAAGGGCCGCAAATATGACCTGCAGATGACCTGCACCCCTTTGGACAATCTGGGCCAATACGATTGCGTGCTCATCGTCACCGATCATTCTGACTACGATTATCAACGCATCGTCCGCGAGTCACAGTTGGTGGTCGATACGCGAAATGCGACGAAAGGGATCGACAGCCCAAAAATCGTACGGTGCTGACACGAGAATTGGCTCTGCAAGCCCGGTTTCAGCTGCTTTTTCCCGGAATGACACCTACCTACCCACCGCTATGCAAAATTTTTCTGGTCTCCCAATAGTGCTTTGATCCCTTATTTCTTCACAAACCTAACTGACTGTTGAATAAGCGCTTCCTTCGTTTTCCTCGACTCGGAGTGGCCATATTCGTGCACTGAGAACAATGAGCTGTGCGCAGTCCCTGACTTGCTCCCGGGAGGCACCATTTGACTGTCGCAGGTGAGATAATGTTGTTGAGATAATGTTTGAAGATAAGGCAGCTCTTTAGAATTGCCCGACATCAAGATTAGTAGAAATTCCCCCCGAGCGGACCAGCCATATGTCTGAGATGTACCCAAACGCCCCGTTTTCCTTGCTTCCCGACCGGCAACCGCCCTGGAAAGAGTTCGTGCTCACCATGGGCGTGCAAGGTCTCGCTCTGTTTGTATTGGCCTGGGCTGCAGTATTGAACCTGGCGGTGTTGGACCAGCCGGTTCATGACTATCATTTCATTCGACTAGTGGAAACCCCGCCTCCTGTGAACCATGAACCCGCGCCGGTACGGGAAATTCCACCGCCGCGCGTTGCACGTATAGAAACGCCACCGGCTGAAGTCCTTCGCGTCCCGCCGCCCGAAGTAAAACCGAAAACTCCACCGGAGGAAGCACCCGTTGCCCCCAAGGTCGAGGTCGCGGCCACCAAACCCCTGCCGCTCCCGCCTACTGCGCCCGTAATTCCGAGGCAACTGGTGAAGACTCATGTTTTTTCCACTGGTAGCTCGGCCTTGCCTACGATTGCGGCGGCTCCGAAAAACGTTCAGACCGGGGGCTTCGGCGATCCGAATGGTGTCCCCGCGCGTGAAAGCAATGGCCGACCGGTTAACATCGCCCCGGCAGGGTCCTTTGACCTGCCCACCGGAACCGGCTATGGCAACGGTACCGGCGGCACCAAGGGCGTTCGCGGCGTAGTGGCCAGCACCGGCTTCGGAAACGGCGTCGCCACTGGCGACGGCAGCGGAAAGGTAAACGCTTCTCGGGGTAACGGCGTGCAGAAAAGTGGCTTTGGCGATACTCAACCCGTCTCCGTGGCTCAACTTCGTCCTAAGCCGACCGACGATTCCGCCGGCAAGATGGTTCCGGCTGAAGTCATTTTCAAGCCCACTCCTACTTACACGCCGGAGGCCCGAAGCCTCCGCATTGAGGGCGAAGTGGTGCTCGAGGTGGTGTTCGAAGCTTCCGGCAAGCTTCGCGTTGTGCGCGTGGTGCAGGGCTTGGGCCACGGTCTCGATGAGACTGCCATGCATGCCGCGGAGCAGATTCGCTTCAAGCCGGCCAAGCGGGATGGGCAACCATCCGACTACCCCGCCCTGGTGCACATTGTGTTTCAGCTGGCCTGATTAGTTCCCGTCGCGGACGGAGACGACTACTCGACCCGCCGATTGGCGGGCTCACCCTTTTAGGTATTGATTCTCGCTGATCTCGCGATTGGGGTGCCCCATCCTTCGCGTTTTTTGCGAAGGGTGGGAGGCACACCGTCCGGCGCCGGCCGCGGCCAACGGGGTTGGCTATCGACTGATGACTGGGTTCTGAACGGATACAGTCCCCGATTCTCTCTCGAAAGGCTTTGCGAAGAACGCAAGGATGGGGCACCTTCAGTATCCAATGGTGCAGGAAATGTCAATCCAAGGATGAGCGCTCGCCGTGGATGAAGTGTGGCCATCTCGCGGGCAACCACGAAGCGCCCGGTCGCTGACCGAACTTTCATCGGGCAAATCTAATCAGGCTGTGGATGTCAGTGAGAGGAGTAGAGGGGGACCCTGAACCTGAACCCGGTTGGAGGCTGGGGGCCAACTCGGGTTCGAGCCTACTGAATCGCGCTGCCGACCGAAGAAAATACGTTGTTGGCGTTAGAACCGATGAGCCGGATGGTTCCGACCACGATTACCAGAATCACAGCCAGCATCACCGCATATTCGGCAACATCCTGTCCCTGATCGTCGTGCCAGAGATACTGTAACAACTTTGCCATCGGCGCCCTCCTTAGACCCTCTCGGCCTGCTGAAATTTCCCCAGTCTGAGTACACGTCCATCCTTAACCACCGCCGGACGCAGAACTCAGAGTTAAAGTCTTGTATTAGGCTAGCTGCGACAAGGCCCAACGCCAATAGCCCAAATGTGGAAATATATGGCACCAAAGTGCTATGCCTTTAGGCGATGGTTTTGAGCGGCAAGCCCTGGTTCACGGCAAACAGGGCCAGTTCCAGGCGGGTAGAGACACCTAGTTTGTCGAAAATGTTACTTAGGTGATGTTTGACCGTGTCTTCGCTGATCTTGAAGTATTCCGCGATTTCCTTGTTGGAATAGCCGGCAACCACGGCTGACACAATTTCCAGTTCTCGAGGTGTGAGACCAAATTTCTTCTGCTTCGCCTCTTCCCCGGAAGACTGCACCAGGTTCCTCAGATATTGCACCAGGTTGGACACGCTCTCGCGCCCCACCCAATACTCTCCCGACATCACCGTGTGAATGCTTTTCAGGAGCAACTGGGTGGCGGAGTCCTTCAACACCACACCGCGGGCCCCCAGTTGGAGAGCTTCGACAATTTGTTTCTTCTCGGCAGCCGCGGTCAGCAGAATCACCCGAACGGAATGGGCTGGACCGGTGCTCATTTCACGCAACGCTTCGAGACCTGGCATCCGCGGCATGGCCAGATCCAAAAGCATGATGTCAGGCTTCAAATGGCGCGCCATCTTCACGGCCTCGGCTCCGTCGGAGGCCTCGCCGATGACCTTCAAATCGGATTCAGCCTCCAAAAGGCGGCGCAAACCGTCGCGAAAAATAGGATGGTCATCCGCAATCACGATGCGCACTGGATGGGGTCGTCGATTATCCATTCGCCGCTTCCGGTTTTTGCGGGACGCTGATTTCGAGACGCGAGCCCTGTCCCGGATTCGATTCTACCGTGAGTTCGCCTGCAATGACACGGACCCTCTCTTTGATGACCACGGGTCCCTTGCCCAGGGCGTCCAGGTCCACCTGAGAAAGCCGTCCGGCGAACGGAAAGCCGCGGCCGTCATCTTCAATCACCAGCGTCCAGCGGCCATTTCTCGCGCTCAGCCGGACCAGCGCGCTGCGGGCCCCGCTGTGTTTGCGGACATTGACCAGTCCCTCCTGCACGATGCGGGTCAATTCCCGGCACACCGGTTGCGGCATGTCCGGGTGTTCCAGATCAGAGGAGAAGCGCGCCGTGATCCCGGTTTCGCGCTGAAACCTTTCCACCGTGTCCATCAGAAATCCGATCAGCTTTCGGGAATCCACATCCAGCGATTTCATTTGCTGCATCAGCTCCCTGAGCTTCAGAACTTCTTCGCGCAAGAGTCCCTGAATTCTGCCCAGTTCTTCCGGAACCAACTCGGACCGGGTCGCAGACTGACGGCGCAGCACATCGACTTGCATTTCCACGGCGATGAGCGACTGAACGGCGCCGTCGTGAAGTTCGCGGGCAAAGCGAGCGCGTTCCAGGGCCCCCGCCCGCAGGCGCAGACGCCGCAGCAGGTACACGTTGTACACCGCCGGTCCAATCTGGCGTACCAGTTCCTGTAGAAAACGCAACTCTTCTGTAATCTCTCCAGTCAGTGCAGGCTCCAGAAAGAAAATCCGGCCCCACCATTCCTTTCCGAAGACAAAGGAAACCGACATGAGATGTTTGAATCCATGCTGTTGGGCGAGCGGATCGAGAAATCCTGCAGGTGCGCTGGGAAGTTTCAGCCCGGCGTGGTCGAGGCCCAGCAACGTGTAGCTTCCGTTTCCGGTCGGACCGTTTCGCCACGCGTAGGATGTTTCAGCCGGATAGTCGAACAGGTACGTCTCGTGATCGGAACTCGCCGGGTCAAGCCAGCGGAAAAAGGACGCCTCACCATTTCGCAGCAGCATTTCACCTACATAGACACGGTGGCCGGTGGCTTCCTGCGAGGCAATCAGCGCCCGCTCCGCGCCGTACATAACCAGCAACTCGCCCACAATCTCCTGCAGAGTACCGCTCAGACCCGCCTCGACTCGAACCTTCCCCAAGATGCGCGCGATCACCGCCTTTTCCGAGCGCAGCTGTTTCTGCTGTTCCGCCAGGTATCCCAGGAGCAGGCCCATCACCAACAGGTAAATCGAGAGCATGAAAAGACGCTTCGGCTCGAAATCTGCCGCCTGCACCCCCAATGGCGGCAGGTGGTAACGCGACAGCAGACGGTCCACTCCGCCAAAGAAACCCAGGTAAAACGCGAGACTCTCAAGCCACAACAAAGAAATTTCTGAAGCGGCCGTGGTAACTGTCTCCCACACCCCCCAGCGATATGCGGCCGCAGCCAGTACGAAAACGAAAAACAGGAAGAAAGGATTGGCTTGGCCAGTAGCGAAAATTGATATCAACGCCGGCCAGACGATATCCGCCCCGTGTACCAGCCTGCGAAATGACACAGTCGACTGTTCGCGCCGCCGCAGCAGCATTATGACAATCACGCCCTGGGCGATATAAAAGGCCAACAGCCCGTAGGCCCAAAAAGAGTAGTTGATCTCGCCGGGGTCCATCCGGATGGCAACCAGCGCAGAGATAGCGAGGAAAACGCGAGCCGTAGCCAGCCATCGTTCGATGCGGCGTATTTCGCCGGGACCGATGGGAGCTCTCTGCCGCCACAGAAACCGATGTCGCAGCGCTTGGAATGACAATCGAGTCGACTCACCTGGTCGATGCCATCGATATTATTGGCTGGAAGCAAAGAAGAGCAAGCGGAACCGTCAGCCGGCGATCAGATCGAGATGGGTGGGATAGCTCTGAAATTCCAGTGTGAGCCGCTGCCGCAGATTTCACAAGAAGTACTTACGACAAGTGGACTTCTGGGCTATTCTTCTGCCCATGAGGCCAACATATAAAAGAGTGCTCGAAGCGGCGTTCTGGTTCGTAGTCGGTCACTTGAGCTGCGCTATCATGCACCACCTCAATTGGATGACGGGCAAATAGCGTCGCGAGCGACTCTCGGAAACTGATCCAACTGGACACCAGCGACGCTTTAAGATCTCCTCGCCGAGGACAATCTGGTGAACCCAAAAGGCCGTACGATTCCTGGAGAAAAAAGGGCACACTGTAGTCGTTGCCACCGGGTCTGGCCAAAAGGCGCCGGATGCCTGGCGCAAACAACCTTTCGACCTGATCCTGATGGGATGTGCAAATGCCGGAAATGGATGGGTTCGAAGCCACCGCAATCATTCGCGGACAGGAAAAATCCGGCCCGATACACATTCCCATCATCGCCATGACGGCTCACGCCATGGTCGGCGACCGTGAACGCTGTCTCGCCGCCGGCATGGACGACTACGTTTCCAAGCCTATCAATGATCTCGGCCATCGAGCGGCTCATGACTGCGGCTTCCCTGGCCCACGCCTAGTTGTCGTGGTGCCGGCGTCCCGCCCGCCGCGTGAGCGGATTCAATCCGGTGCGAGTCGAGCTGAAATTGCCTGCGCCGCACCCAGGCGAGGCGGCGAGACACCGCCTCGACAGCCGGCAGAGCTGCCCCTGAGCGCAGTCGAAGGGATGCCGGCACTACTTAGAGCTAGCACGACACACCACTACGCCACCGGCGCCAATTCCACGGTTCGCTTCAGCTGTCCGCAGGCCGCGTAAATGTCCCGTCCTCGAGGACGGCGAACAAATGTGGGCACCCCAGCAGCCTTCAAAATATTCTGGAACTGCAGCACTCGTTCCTGGACTGGCGTCCGGAACACAATCCCAGGGCCAGGATTTAACGCAATCAGATTTACCTTCGCCCGTACGCCTCGAATCAATTCCACAAGTTCGCGGGCGTTCTGCGCCGAATCGTTAACTTCGTCCAGCAACACGTACTCGAAGGTCAGCCGTTCCCGGTTTCGCAGAGGAAACTCTCGGGCGGCGGCAATCAATTTTTCGAGATTCCACTTGCGATTAATCGGCATCAGGCTGGTGCGCAAGGCATCATTCGATGCATTCAACGAAATAGCCAGTTTCGGCC
Source organism: uncultured Terriglobales bacterium (assembly GCA_955652395.1). Classification (GTDB taxonomy): domain Bacteria; phylum Acidobacteriota; class Terriglobia; order Terriglobales; family Acidobacteriaceae; genus JAIQFF01. The sequence continues at coordinate 7,725 of CATPBJ010000010.1, forward strand.
TCACCGCTTCAGCCCCGAGATCGTAAATGTGAGGCACAATGCCTGCCGTCGATACCGTCATGCGTGATTCCGGAATGCCCACTCCGTCCACCAGAAGGTGGACGGCTTTCATGAAATTTTCGTAGTTCAGAAAGGGCTCGCCCATCCCCATAAAAACCAGGTTAACTCGCTCCAGCGGAGGAGAAACGTCCTGATCGTTAAGTACCACACACACCTGTCCCACGATTTCTCCCGCGGTCAGGTTCCGTTTTATTCCGAGCAGAGCGGTAAGGCAGAACTGGCAATCTACGGCACAGCCCACCTGGCTCGAAACACAAATAGTTGCGCGTTCCCATCTACGGCCTGCCATTTCCGTTTCATTGCCTGCCTCGCTGCCGTCGCCCGCTTCTCCTCCATCTCCTTCCGGCATCCATACGGTTTCTACGCTTTGTCCATCGCCACACCCCACCAGATAGCGGACCGTCCCATCGCGGGAGACAAACTTCCTCTCGATACCCGGAAGACCGACAGATATTCCTTTCTCGGAAAGGCTCCGTCGAAAATCCTGAGGAAGCGTTGAAATCTCCTCGGGAGTCTCCACTCTCTGCTGGTAAAGAGCTTCAAAAAGCTGGCGGGCACGGTATGCGGGCTGCCCGAACTCCTCCACCAGCAAAGCCAATTCCGGAAGCTGAAGCCCTAACAACGAGTTATGCATGCTCTGAACCATGACTCCAATTCGCCCGATATGCACTGATTGTAGTGGATATGGCGCCCAGGCCGGGCTTGGGTTGTTCGTTAAAGATGGGCTTAGTTCCATCTAAGCCGTTGATTACACTACATTAACACCACATTCGCCGTACTCGATCCGGGTGTGCAACAATACTTATGGGGTTGTGGCCGAAGGCTTTTGCCCAAGCTCCCCGGTTGGAACAAATAAACGCTATGGTTCAGGAAGTCCGCAACATACGTCGCGAGGTCCTACCCAATGGGCTGATCCTCATTACCGAGGAGATGGAACACATTCGCTCCGCTTCGATTGGGATCTGGGTCAAAACCGGGTCCCGGGACGAAGACCTGAAATGGAACGGCATCTCGCACTTTATTGAGCACATGGTGTTCAAGGGTACGAAGAACCGCAGCGCGGAGAAAATTGCGCGCGAGGTGGACTCCATCGGCGGCAACATGGACGCCTTCACAGCCAAGGAATGTATCGGCTTTCAAATCAAAGTGCTGGACGACCATCTGCCCATCGCCATGGATGTGCTCAGCGATCTGGTGCTGAACCCAGTCTTTGACGCCAATGACATCGGCCGGGAGCGCGGTGTGATCCTGGAAGAAATAAAAATGGACGAGGACAATCCGGATTACCTGGTCCATGAAATCTTTACCCAGAATTTCTGGAAAGATCACCCGCTCGGCAAGCCCATCCTGGGAACCAAGGACACAGTCAAGAAGTTCGAGCGCGATCCGGTGCTGGACTTTTACACCCAGCGTTTTGCGCCCGGCAATATGATCATTTCTGCCGCAGGTCATCTGAAGCACGAGCAATTCGTGGAACTGGTGGCCAAGCACTTCGAGCACATGAAGCCGGTGAAGAACGGCTTCCACGGTTCTCCGCCCAAGATTGTGCCTCGCATCAACATGCGCAACAAGAAAGCGCTGGAACAGGTGCAGATCTGCGTGGGCGTGCCTTCTCACCCCATCGCTCACGAAAACCGGCATGCTTCCTACGTATTGAATACATTGTTGGGGGGAGGGATGAGCTCGCGGCTGTTCCAGAATATTCGCGAACGCCAGGGCTTGGCCTACGCGATCTACAGCGATTTGTCGCCCTACCGCGATACCGGTTGTCTTTCGGTCTATGCCGGAACCTCGCGCGAGTCCGCAAGTAAAGTCGTGCAGTCGGTCATCTCCGAGTTCCGGAGACTCAAGGTGGAGCCTGTCCCCGAAGAGGAGCTGCGCCGGTCCAAGGATCAATTGAAGGGCAGCCTGATGCTGTCGCTGGAGTCCTCGACTGCACGCATGTCCAACCTGGCCCGGCAGGAGATGTACTTCGACCACTTCTCCAGCCTGGACGAACTGATCGAGCGCATCGAAAGTGTAACCGTAGATCAGTTAACCGAACTGGCCAATGAGTTCTTCCAGACAGAATCGATTGCGGTGACAGTTCTCGGCAATCTTAACGGGCTAAAGCTGACACGCGATCAACTCAGCTGCTGACATCCATTTAAATCCATCACGAACCGCGTGGGGACAGCTGCCTCAGCTGTCCAGTCGAGCGAAGCTCGACTTTTTTTATGGCGAACGAAAATCCGCCGGACAGCCGAGGGCGGCTGTCCCTACCTGGTTTGTGGTGGCGCTCACGTATTCGCGACGGACAATAAACACCGCCTCGCCGCAAAAGTTGCGCGGCATTATTGAGTCCCGGCCTGACACTTCGACGCACCCGTCCGCATCTAAATAGGTAATTGCGCAGAACATCCGGCACGGTGATGCTTTAGCAAGATGGGTGGACTGCGGTGGATCGGAGGATGGTTATGGCACAGGTGATTGAGTTCTACATTCCCACGCGGTTCAAACCGAAAATAAAGTGGGTGCCCGTAGAGCAACGCGGAAAGATTATCGTGTTCCCCGCCGACCTGAAAAAGTCGGCTTGAAGGAACCGAGTCGAGATGCCCGGCCGCTTCTTTTGCGAGCCGGGCATTGTTGTCTTGGGCCGCTGATCAGCACGTCGACGTAAGTCTTTCATTTCCAATTGACTGGAAACCGCCTTTGCGACTTTGCGGTCTACTTTGTGATTTGCGGTTAAAGGTCTTCCCGCCAGGCGTCGCCGACGACCCCTACCAGGGCCTTGTTTCGCTGGCTTCAAGCAAGATTTCGAGGCATACTATCCCGCAGGCCCGTCTCCCCTACGGGCGGGAGGGCTTCGCCTCATGCCGTCGCTGGAGGAGAATCAAGTACGAGTAACTGATATCATACCTTCGGTTGGGGATGATTCCGAAAGCAAGCAGCGCCGGCAAATGCTGGTTGCACTGGCTCTGCTGTTGGCAGCACTGATCCTGGTTCTGATAAAGGATCGCGATTTCTGGTTTCCGTCCACGCCCCCCGCACAGTCAGAATCGGAACCCGTCGAAGAGCCTTCGCCCGACCTGAAGGCGTCATCCGAAACGGCAAGCACCGCCACACCGCCACCGGCGGTTCACGCGCGGCCGAAGTCGAAGGCGCGCCCGTCTTCGCCAGCCGCGGCTGAGCCAAGTCCCGCGCCCGCTTTGGCGCCGGTCGTGATGACTCGAGCCGTACTGCCTCCGCTCGAAGTCGAAGTGGTGGCGGGAGATGAGCGGCACACCATTCAGGCGGGCAGCAATTCGGTGAGAGTTGACCTGCAGCCGAGAGCGCCTTTCACGCCCTCTGCGGCATCTTCCTCGCAAGGTTCGTCTTCTTCCGGTTCTGCGGATTCCACGGGCGTAGCGGACGCCACTGCGCGAGTCCATCTTTCCCCGAGTGCCTCCGAAATCCTTTCCCGCCCGGTTCAACCTAACTATCCACTGCTGGCCAAGGAGATGAAGGTTCAAGGCGCGGTCGTGCTGGAAGCTCTGATCGGACGGGACGGCAATATTCAAGACCTTCATGTACTCAGCGGACCCACGATTCTTTCAACTGCGGCCCGGGAAGCGGTAAAGCAATGGCGATTCAGGCCGTACTTGCAGTCAGGTCAAGCCGTCGAAACTGAGGCCCGCATTACGGTGAACTTCACCATCTCGACCCAATGATCGTCAATCATTTGATCGTTCAGCATTCAGATTATTGATCCGGGCTGGTTTCATCCGCCCCGGGCCCCGGAGCAGGCCAGATGGCATTTGCGATTTCCAGCACAGGTTTTGAGCATGGTGGCGACATTCCCAGGAAATTCACCTGCGACGGCGCCGATGTTTCCCCCGAACTTTCGTGGACCGAGCCTCCGCCCGGCACCGAGAGCTTCACTCTTATCGCCGACGATCCCGACGCCCCAGTCGGCACCTGGACCCACTGGGTGCTGTTCGACCTGCCCGCGGCTACCACCAGTTTGGCTGAGGGTGTGAACAAGATTGACGAACTGCCCGGCGGCGAGCGGCAGGGGCGCAACGACTTCCGCAAGATTGGCTACAATGGCCCCTGTCCACCTCCAGGCAAGCCGCATCGTTATTTTTTCAAAATTTACGCGCTCAAGGGGAAGCTGGGTCTCAAACCGGGCGCGAGCAGACAGGAAGTAGAGCAGGCGATGCAAAGTCTGGTGCTGGACCGAGCAGAGTGGGTAGGGAAATATCGTCGCTAAATTTCCGCGCCGTGCGACACAACAAGTTTCACCCGAAAATTAAACGGGCGTCCCGACTCTTGCGAGTCGCCGGACGCCCGGGCAGCCCTCCCCCAGAACTGCTCGTTGACAAAATTAAAGCGTAGGTTGACTTCTGGGAATGGCACTTGCGTGCCAGAACCAGCCACCAAAGTGCCGCCGACTACTACGGCGCGGCGGCGCATGCCCGGCTGGGCTGCCTGGTTTCCGGGGCCACCTCCACGCGGTTCCTGTCGTTTCCTTTGGCGAGATCGAGCGCTGTAATTCGGTTTCTACGCTGCTTTCTTCAACTGCTTCACTCGGGCCCAACGTGCCCTCTGCGCGGCCGCGATCTTCTTCCGCGCGGCTACGGACAGTCTTCGCCGCCGCGGCTTTGTGTAGGACGCTCCGTTATTCATCTTGCCTAGAACTGAAAGAGCTGCGTCAACATGCCTGAGTTGGCTGACCAAACTCGTTCGTTCCACTCTCAGCTGCGAGACGATCGACTCCAGTCCCTTCAAGTTTGCCATGAGTCCCCCTCGGAAACTGATCTTAACAAAAACATCGTGACTCGCGTGAGCCGTATGCCGCGCCATCCGGCGCCACCCTTCTTGCGATGGGAATTGGCCTGGCAATTGTCTACTCTGGGATTCGTCTCTCGCTCTCTCTCTTCCTTCTCTTCTGTGGCCAATCTAGCGTGACTTCTTGATGTGGCGCACGCTGTGACCCTCCACCAGGTGGAACAGTTCTTCCGCCAGGTTCTTGGTGTGATCACCGGCGCGTTCAAATGCCTGTGCCATGAACAGCAGGTTGGTCACTTCGTAACTCCTGTGTCCGGCCCCCTTTTCCAGGTACTGACGGAACACAGAATGACAGACTTGATCCATGTCGTAGTCCATCTTCATGACCGATTCTGCCAGCCCGAGATCACGGCTCACAAATCCCTGATGCACGCGCACCAGCATTTCCTGCAAAACCTGTGCCATCTCGATCAGAAACGCGGATTCTTTCCAGTTCAGTGGCGCCGGCAAACCGTGAATTCGCTGCACCACGGACCAGATCAAGTCGCCAACGCGTTCAAGATCAATCGTAAACTTCAGGCAGGCCAGTAGCTCGCGAGCCTCCGCCTCGGGTACCTGGGTAACGGCGGCGGGTGTGGCATCATCAATCTGGCGTTCGATCTGGTCCAGTTCTTTTTCGCATTGTCGTACCGCCAGAAAAGCGATTCGTGAGCCAGTCTCGATGTAGTCCCGCGCATTGAAGGCAGCGTCCTTCGCGATCAGACAGGCGCGGAGGGCAGTGTCGATCGCCTGCTTGCTCGACTCTGACTTCTCTTTACGTGGTCGCTTCATGGCAGGTTCGGTGGTCGTGCAGAATCGGGTGGAATCAAGGCTAGCAGAGTCTCAGCCCCGAAGCGAGTACCGGCAGCTTTTGTGATCTGCGCGAAGCCGGTCCCACCTCATGCGGCGTGAGATCAAGTGCTACGCTGGAGCTTCGGCCAGCGGGAGAAACACCTGAAAACGTGTGTCCCCGGGTTTTGAAGTGACCTGGATCGTGCCGCGGTGTTTCCTCACGATTCGTTGCACCGTATCCAAGCCCAGCCCGGTTCCCTCTCCCACTCCCTTGGTGGTGAAGAAAGGCTCAAAGATGTGCGCTTTTATCTCGGGCGAGATCCCTGGACCGTTATCGCCAATCTCAACCACTACGCAGGTATCATCGCGGTAGGTCCGCACTCGCAGCTCGCCCTTTCCGCCCATCGCGTCAATCGCATTGTCGATGATGTTGGTCCAGACCTGATTGAGTTCGCTCCCGAATGAATTCACCAGCAGTGGAACCTTTTCGTACTCGCGTTTCACCGTCACTCCACGCTTCAGCTTGTGATTCATGATGGTGAGCGTATTTTCCAGCCCTTTTATGATATCCACGTTTTGGGCTGACGACTGGTCCATGTAGGTGTATTCCTTGACCGCGCGCACCAGGTCGGAGATTCGCGACGTACTGCTCTCGATCTCGATCAACAGGTTCGCAATCTCCACCGAGGCCGCGATCCTGACCAGGGCGGCTCGGGCAACATCCGCGTCGAGGGTCGCGAACAGCGACTCCAGGACTTCCGGCTTGACGCCCCGGCGCGCCAGATCGGCTGCCAGTTGCCACAGGTCGTCCTGCCCGTGACTGCGCAACAGGGAATCAATCTGATCTTCCAGGTCGCTGACGGCGAGGGTATCGAGCGGAGTTTCGTCAGGCTGCATGAACGAAGCTTCCAGCTTTTCGATTTCTGATTTCTGGGCAGCCGTGAGCTCGTGCCTTCCCAATTCCTGTACTGCGTTCTTGATTCGCTGCAACGCCTCGCGGAGCAGACTGGCCGCACGTTTTGCGGCCGAGGCTGGATTGTTCAGTTCATGGGCCAGGCCTGCGGAAAGCTTCCCTAAACCAACCAATCGGTCTCGCTGTTGCTCCAGCCGGGTGACCTCACGGATCCTGTCGGACATCACCCCCACCAACCGCTGAGTCAACTCCGGCATTTTCTGGATCAGTTCCGGAAACTGTGCGGCTGGAAATTTCAGGATCCGACCATGCGTAATGGCCCGTCCGGTCACCACCGACTTCTTCATTCTCGAGAAGGGCAGCACTCCGGTGATATCGCCGGCTTTGAAGGAAAGTACAACGGTTTCGCCGCCGATTTCGCCCCGCACCTGAAGGTCCCCTTCAAGCACGACAACCATTGCGTCCGCCGGCGCGCCCTGGCGCAAATACAGATCTCCCGGCTTCAGCGTTATCTCCTGGGACTGGCTGATGAACCAATCCAGTTGATCGCCGGGCAGACCTTCAAACGTCGGGATGCGCAGCAATTCTGATTTTTCGATCATTAACTCTTACACTTTGCTCAAATACTGATGGATGAACTGCACCGCCACCGACCCCTCGCCTACTCCGGAAGCCACTCGCTTGACTGAACCATGCCGCACGTCGCCCACAGCAAAAATGCCGGGCACGTTGGTCTCAAGCAGGAAAGGATCCCGGTCGGGCGTCCAGCCCCTGGGATGTTGTCCGTCCCGTATGAGATCCGGACCCGTGAGAATGAAACCGCGCTCGTCGCGCTCGACCAGACCGGTCAGCCAGTCGGTTCGCGGCAGCGCTCCAATAAAGATGAACATCGAAGTGGCCGGCACGCGCTCAATCTTGTTGGTGTCCGAACACAGCACCGAAATCTCTTCGAGGTGGGTGGCACCGTGCGCCTCCACCACGCTGGCATGCGCCCACAGCTGAATATTCGGGGTCTCCTTGATCTGATCGATCAGATACTGTGACATGGTGCTGGCGAGAGAGTCTCCGCGCACCAGAATGACCACGCGCTCCGCATACCGGGCGAAGTTCATGGCAGCCTGGCCCGCCGAATTCGCGCCGCCCACGACGTAAACAATCTCGCCCGCACAGGACAGGGCTTCGGTAGCGCCGCCGCCATAGTAGATTCCCGCGCCTTGCAACCGGTCGATTCCCGGAGCTTCCAGCCGCCGCCACTGCACTCCGGTCGAGATCATCAAGGCGTGGCAGGAAATCTCGTTCCCGTCCGCCAGCTTGATGATCCGGTAAGACCCTTCCGTTCGGACGCCGACTGCTTCCACGGGTGAGAGTATCTCCACGCCAAAACGCTGCGCCTGCACCACCGCTCGCCGCGCCAGATCGCTACCGCTGAGCCCCGCCGGAAATCCCAGATAGTTCTCGATGCGCGAACTCATTCCCGCCTGGCCCCCAGGCGCTTCGCGCTCAATCATCACCGTGTGCAGACCTTCCGACGCGCCATAAACCGCAGCCGCCAGCCCCGCCGGCCCGCCTCCCACGATGGCGAGATCGTAAAAATTGGTCTGCGCCCGTGTGCGCAACCCCACCTTCTTGGCGACGTCCGCCGGAAGGCTCTCCAGAAGTTTGGTTCCATCCGGAAAAAGTACAACCGGGAGATTAGCAGCCTCCGGACCAAGCGCCTCCAGAAGCCGCTTGGTTTCCGGATCGTTGGCGGAAATCTCCACGTCGATCCACTGGTATGGAACGTGGTTTCGAGCCAGAAAGTCCCGCAAGTCGTACGACCGCGGCGACCAGCGCGTGCCCAACACCCGAATTCCCTCGAAAGTAGGACGGTAGGATGCCTGCCAGTCATCGAGCAGGTCATCCAACTGCGGATACAGATGCTCGGCAGGCGGGTCCCAGGGCTTCAGGAAAAAGTAGTTGATGTTGGCCTGGTTGATGGCGCTGATGGCGGCGTTCATGTCCGCGTAAGCGGTCAAAAGTGCCCGCTTCGCCTTGGGAAAGATCCGCATCCCCAGCTGTAGAAATTCCACGCCATCCATGCGCGGCATGCGCTGGTCCGCCAGCATCAGGGCCACGCTGTCATTGCGCACCTTCAACTGCTTCAGGAGGTCCAGCGCACCCTCGGGGGAATCGCTTCCAATCACCCGGTATTCGGAGCCGTATTTCGAACGCAAATCGCGCTCGATCGACCGCAAAACATCGGAGTCGTCATCCACGCTCAACAAAATCGGTTTCGCCATGATTCGGTCTCTGATATTGGAGGTAATTCTAGACTTCTAAATACTTGAATGGGAATTAGATGCAGGAACTTCCGCTTGGTCGCGCAATTCGAGCACTCGGCCTAAGTCAAAACGAGGTGGAAGCGGGAAAACCAAACTATAAAGAATGGCTCCTCAGGTGGGACTCGAATCCACCTGAAAACGTAAACCAAAGGACTTAGCAACCACGGCTGGGAAAACTTAGTCCTTGTAAGCACATGATACGCAAGAAAGGGATTCCTGGAATCAGTTCAGACTCACTTTGCCCACGGAGCTCCGAACACGGAGACCAGGAGAATGATGAGCGTCATAATGGCAACCGCCACCGTGAAGCGGATCATCTTGGCCGTTGGCCTCCGTTGTTGCCGCGTCGAACTTTCTTGGAAGCTCTTCCTGCCTCCTACGCACAGCAACTCTGCGTCCAGATGCTCTCTTGCGCCATGTGACAAATTTCTGGCGCAACCCAGTAAGTCGCGAATTTCTTGCAAGGTCAAAGGTCAAAGGATCGAGATTCGCGCTGAGTCGAAGTCCGGCTGATTTAAGGTCCGAGAATGCCACGACGAGCACTGCAGACAATTGGCTTCGGAGGAGCTGACCTACGATGGCTAAAGCTAAGTTTGGATTGTTCAAGGATCATCAAAGGTGCTTTCGTTCTTCGCGACTGAGGCGGACCGTCTAGTGGTTGGCGACGAAACCAAAGGCCTCCGGAGGATCGAACAAGCAGCGGCGCCAGAAGGCTTCGTCGGATAGCGCACCTGACCTCCATTGCCGCAGAACAGGCAAGGTTGCAGCCAACATGCCACCATCTTCTGAGTCGAAGATCATCACCACACCAACGATGCTGGTGGAAGTTTTTTCCAAGTCGGCATATTCCCGGTCGAATAATGATTTCGCGAATGCGAGCTTCGGTCCTGGGCCGGTGGTGGCTGCGTTGTCACCTGCCTGCTGCACCGAGACAATCCTCACCGTTTTTCCCTGAAGAGGTGCCCAGTTCCCGGGAAAGGTGGCGACCTGTTCGTTTTCCACTTTAAATGACTGGGTATCAGCGAGGGACGTTTCGCGGGCAGCTTGTGTTTCGGCAGGCTGCGTATCCGATTCAACAGCGAGCATCTCCAGACTTGAACGCCGGATCCATCCGCGGGAAAGGCCAGAAATCCGGACGTGCACCCAATTCGGATTCACATCCAGGATCTCAAACTCATCTTCAGCAGCAGCAAGAAACAGGACTTTGGCGTCTTCACGCGGGTTCGCCAGGACGGGTGTGTCTCCCTTCTTGACCGCCACCAAGTTGCCGGGATGGACCTGGTTACGGAGGATTTCTTCCAGACCTTTGACTTCTTTTGCCTGCTCCTCAGCGTGTCTGTTGACCATTGCCTTTTGCGTGGCCAACGAAGGCATGTTGCTGAGACTCATCGGGTCGCCCAACTTGAACGGCGAGCCAGCCGTTTTGGACTGCACCATTGGGACGCTGTTGCCAGGCGGCTGCGCGGAGAGTATCGGCGCAGGGGCCTTGGATTGATTCGCGGGGGGCGAGGGTTGCGAGTTCGTGGTGGAGGAAGGCGACCCTTGCCCGCCCAGTGCTTCCTGCAATCGGTCGAGAAAATCGGCTTCCAGACGGCCATTCGAGGGAAGCACTTGATAACCGGAAATTGCTGAAACCGGGTCCGTGTACCAAGCGGTAATGGTGGCGTTAACTCGCACCATCGATCCGCCAGATGGATTAGAACTCACCTGGGCAGCGCACTGATAGTAGCCGCGGTGGAAGCGATCCAAAGGGCGATCGTCCGGAACCGTGAAACCCGCAAGGACCGGCAGGTGACCGGCGCTCGACGATTGCAGTTCCTGGAGACGTTTCTCCACGAGGGCTTTGGATTGGGGGAAGGCACGCTGGTAGGGAACGCTCTGAGCGCTGCCGCTGCTGGCGCACACGATCGCAACAATCGCGAAGGCGCAGACCGCAGACCGCGCTCTCAGGGTTGATCTGCTGGCGGCACTGACGGGCCTCACGGCAGGGGCTCCAATTGTGCGCGGTTAATCCAGCCGTGTTGCCCATCGGTCGTTTCCACGCCGTACCAGTAAGGAGTCACAACGAGGATCACGACTTCCGCGCCGGCTTCCAGAGACTTCACATTGGTCGCACTGCGGAAGGGAGCGGACTTCAGTTGGCCACCCGGAGATTTCACGACGCGCTCCGCCTGGTGGCGCAAGGTCTCGAGATGTTGGTCCAAGGTTTGAGCCGAAGTTTGCGCGACGGCGAGGGCGAAGGCTTCGTCCGCTAGACGCTTACGTTCCAACGTCGGTCCCGCCAACTTCTCCTGGCGCTGCTTTTCGCGCTCCTCGATTTGTTTCTTTTCCGCCTCGACTGCGTCGATGCGATCCTGAATGTCCTGGCACTCGGCGTTTTCAACGCTCCCGTCGGAGGCATGCACGGTGTGGCGGAAATCTTCGACGAAGATCACATCAATCCGCAAGATGGTCTTAGACGCGTCTTTGCTCTGCACTACGTAGCGCACGGCCAGGGTCCCTTCGTCCCTGCTTTCCCTGAAATTGAGTGGAGCCAGCACGCCTGTGCGCACTTTGTAATAAACCTTTCCCGGCTCTTTCCATTCGGGAAACAATGGCGATGAAGTGGCGGGGCTGGCGTTCTCGATGTACTTATCTTTGTTGTACTCCTTGCTGCCCTGGATAATTCCATCATTCACGATCGCCTCCACGGCCTGCAAAACTTCACTTTCGGGGGATGCTATCTCGGTAGAAAACCCCAAACCATAGTCTTCGGCCTTGACCTTCCTTTTGTGTTCGCGGCCGTGAAGTGGAGGAACTGCCGATACCAACAAGAGGGTTGAAAACACAGCGATCGGGAGGTAATTGCGCCGCGCGGGACGGCTTGCGGGGGGCCGACGTGTGCTCGCGGCGACCGACAAACGGCGAAACGCGTTCCGTCCGGCAATCTGACGCATGCGCCCGGAGCTTTGAAATCCTGGTGCCGCGACGGCTCCCATCTCCTGTTTCCATACTCTCGACCGAGGGAGGCTGTCAACTGCCCGTCCTGATCGACCACCTTCATGCGGTCCACCCAAACGTAGGAGCGGGGAATGAAATGCACGCATTGGACAGTGCTCGTTTACCTCTTCAGCCTGGCTTTCTTCTCGAACTCTCATTCCTCTTTTAGCACGCGCGCCGTGGCTCGTTTTGACAAATCTTTTACAAAGTGCGGGAAAAATGATTGTATTGTGGCTTACTATTCCGCCGCTTGACCGTTGTGGCGCCATGAAGTCATCCAATCACGATCCACGAGGACAGTTGGTTTCCCCGGCCAACTCTGCCGGGCACAAAGCCAGGCCGAGATCGAGGCGAATCCGCGACCGTGCTGCCAGACAGCAGGCCCTCATCGTTGCGGCCCTAAAACTGTTTGCCAGCAAAGGTTACGAAGCGACGACAACTCGCGAAATTGCAGCTTCCGCGGGCTGTGCGGAAGGCCTGATTCACCGGTATTTCAGTGGCAAGGCGGGTCTGCTTCCAGCCCTCCTGGAGTACCGAATCTCGAAAGAAGTAGCCGACCTGGCACAGCACGTCCGGCCCGCTCACTCTCTCGAAGATGAATACCTTCACTTGGTCGACTGGGCGGTAGAGCACATGTGGGCGGACCGCGAGTTCCTGAGGGTGGCTATCCCGCGGGCATTGTTAGATCGCGGCTTTGGGCAAGTGTTGCGCCGAATCGGTCCGCTTCAGTGGGCGCGGGCAATCGCCGCACGGCTCAAGAAATTCAGGGAATGCCGGGCGCTGCCCGAGGCGGATCTCGATGCGCTGGCCCAGCTCGTCACCGTGATGGGATTCATGTTCGGTTTCATGCGCCCCGCTGTGTTGCGGCAGGACCGGAAAACGGCAGCGAAGACAGCCACCGCGATCGCCAGGCTTCTGGTCCGCGGCCTTCCCTCTGGAGGCGCAATCCCGCAACCGGCACCCTCGCTCACGCAGACTCCCACCAGGTTACAGTCTTATCCGTAGTAGCGCTTTCAACGTTTTTTCTTGACGGTTTTCGCGGCCACATGATATTAAATGCGCCTGCACGCACTTTTATCATTTCCTGCGCTTGCAAAAAGGCGAACAGCAGGACGGGACCCAGGGCGAACGTGGGTATGGGGCGGTAGTTTTCGGTTCGTTGTAACTGGACCCAGTTGCGGCTTGGCGTCGCACCAGGAGGACTCCATGACCTCTGCCCGGAAACGTCTCGCCGGCGGTTTGCTGCTGGCGTCCATCTTTTTCTTCGGTTCCGTTAACGACGCGCAAGCTATTCCTGCCTTCGCGCGAAAATATGGCTTGCGCTGCTCCGCCTGCCATGAGGCCTGGCCGATGCTCAACTACTTCGGCCAAAAGTTCAAAGACAACGGCTACCAGCTGATGAACGATCGGGATTCTCCGATCTGGCAGAATCCGTCGTATTGGCCGGCCACCTTCCGCATTACTCCGCAGTGGCACCGCGATAGCAGCGACAAAGTGGCGGTGGACCAGGCTGCGGCAGGACAGCGACAGATCACGTCGACCGGTTTTGATCTAAGTGGCCTCGACTTCCATACTGGCGGTACGCTCGAGAAAAACATCTCTTTCTACGTTCTTCCTTCCTCGAACCCGTCAGGTAGTTTTCATTTTGAAACGGTAATGGGGCGGCTCGACAATCTGTTCGGCAGCCCATGGCTCAACCTGAAATTTGGCAAGTTCGAACTCGACAACCTGGTTTCTGAGAAGCGAATTCTAACGCTTACCAGCATTTCTGGCGTCTACGAGACTTACCACTTCATTCCGGTTGGCGATGGCAACATCTTCGGTCGGATCGGAGACACCCAGCTCGGCGTGGAATGGATGGGACACTCGCTGAATGATCGCACGCGCGTCTCTGCTGCGCTACTGAGCTCCAACGATGGCAATGTGATGCTGAGTAACGGAGCCAACTCCTATAGCGGGTTTTTTGCCGCCAGCCAGGCATTCGATGCAGGGAAGCTCGGAGTACAGCGCATTGGCGCCTACGCCATGATTGGGCAGGCCCCGACGACCTATTTCACCCAGGGCGGTGGCGTGACGGTGCTCAACGGAGCCATCGGCAACAAGTCATTCCATCGGGAGGGTTTCGTCGGACTTTTCTACTTGGGCAAGCTGGATTTCCAGGTTGTGACTCAGCATGGGTGGGATAACGCGTGGTTCGGAGCCGGCTACGGGCAAGGCCCTCCCTTCAACAATGGACCAGGAGTGACTCTTCCGCCCGGGTCGCGAGCACCCACCTGGAACGGCTACTTGGTGGAAACCCACTATGTTTACAGTCCTCAGTTGATCTTCATCCAGCGTTCCGAGTGGGAACGGATGTCACGGCAGGCGTTGCCCACCAATCCTTCTAATCTGGGCAATATCGACATGTACACATTCGGATATCGCTACTATCCAATCATGACCAGCCGGGCGGGCTTTGCCTGGCACAACGAGTATTCCTGGGTCCGGCAGCAAGGAATGGCGCCAGACGGCTTCGCCTTGACCAACAGCAGTCTGTTGCTCGGATTTGATTTCGACTTCTGAGAGAGGGGTAGCGATGCGTACAAACATACGTGAGTGGTCGCTGTTAGCGAGTGCGGTCGTGCTCCTCGTGTCCCCTTGTGTCTGCCGGGCGCAAATAACGGAGTATCAACAGCACCAGTGGCTGCGCATGGAGAGCCACATCGGTAACCTGACAGGCCATGCCCGTGCTGCTGAAATGGACTATCGCAGATATTGCGTCGGCTGTCATGGTGAGTTGGGGGATGGCAATGGCGAGAATGCCCCGTGGGTAGATCCTAAGCCTCGCGATTTTGAATTGGCTATATTCAAGTGCCGGTCTACCCCGACTGGGACCCTGCCCACGGACGAAGATCTTTTTAATTCTATCGCCCGTGGTTTGGACCGCTCGAACATGCCTCAGTGGAGCACGTTCACAAAACAGATGCGTGCGGATTTAGTTGCGTGGGTAAAACATTTTTCCCCCCGCTGGCAGACGGAAAAGCCGGGAACGCCAATACAGATCCCTCCGGAGCCGGAAGTCACTGCGGACAGAATCAAAGATGGACAGGCAGTGTTCCAGAAGGTCGAATGCTGGAAGTGTCATGGGGTCACAGGCAAGGCCAACGGCCCTTCTGCGGCCACCCTCACTGACGACCAAAACCGACCGATTTCGGCCTATGACTTCACCGAAGGAGCCCGGCCTAAGTGTGGTGACACGGACCAGGATCTATACCGGATTTTCATGACCGGCTTGGACGGCACGCCCATGCCGTCGTTCGCCGACAACATAAAGCCGGATGAAGCCTGGGACTTGGTGTTCTATTTGCGAACGCTTGAGCCGCAGAAGAGCAAAGAGAAGGAGATTGCCAAACAACTCGGTTTGAAGCCGGTTGCTCCAAGCACTGCGCCGGCTGCAGCTCCCCCGCAATAAAGCGGCACCGAGTGAGGAATTTGGGAAAGAAAGGGAGAAGCCAATGAAAGCCCGTTACAAAGTGGCAGGCATGACTTCAGTGTTGCTGTCGCTCGCGTTCTGCCTTTTGTGGTCCACCGGAAGTGTGAGTGCGGCGGCCGAGGGAAAAATCACAGGAACGGTAAAGCTGGATGGCGCGGCCCCGCACATGAAGGGCATTGACATGTCCAAAGACCCGTATTGCGTCAAGCAACACGAGAACAGCCCAGCCCACTTGGAGAATGTGATAGTAGGTCCGGGCGGGGGTCTGCAGAACGTGGTGCTCTACATATCGGACGGGTTGAGTGGCGCTGAGGCCAGCCAGGTACCCTCGCAGGAGCCGGTGTTCGATCAGAAGAATTGCATGTACACCCCCCATGTGCTGGCGATGAACGTTAACCAGAAATTCAAGGTGAACACCAGCGATCAGACGACCCACAACATCCATCCTCTGCCCAACGCGCTCGCCGGCAATATCCCGTGGAACAAGTCGCAACCGCCCGGAGCTCCGCCGATAGAGACGAGTTGGAAGACGGAAGAGGTCGCGATACCTGTGAAGTGCAACATCCATCCCTGGATGCACGGCTATTTCGTGGTTGTAAAAGGGCCCTATGCAACGACCGACGAAAAGGGCTCGTACACCATTGCGAACCTGCCCCCGGGAAGCTTCACGGTAACTGCGTGGCACGAAGAATACGGAACTCAGACACAGAAAGTGACGGTGGCCGCGGGGAAGGCCGGGACGGCGGACTTCACCTTCAAAGCCAAGTGAGGAATATCGGACAGCCAGTTAACCTGAAGATTGCTTACTGTCGTTGGTTGAGCTGACCTCGGCTGAAGTCTAAGTTCGCGCGCGCACATTCAAAACAAGAGCCGGGTCCGGAAGCCCGTGATATCATGGCCAAATTCTTTGCGCTGACCATCGTGGTAATTGCAATCGCTTCTGCCATTCCCATTTTGCGCCACACTTGGCCACCGCCAGAGGACATCTCCGCTCACGGACACCTGATCGATGAACAGATGTCCGAGACCATGGCGGAGGCGGGAATCTCGTTCCTGGCGGCGCAGTTCATTCTGGCCATCTTTGTCTGGAAGTTTTCCAACCGGCCAAAAGACGCGAAGATCGTGAAGTTTCC
>CATPBJ010000011.1 GCA_955652395.1 uncultured Terriglobales bacterium
CCTTTCCCCGATTCCCCCCACCCTTGGAAATCCCGCACAAAACGCGGGATTCCCACATTCCCACCGCGCCGGCGACGGCGGACCGCTTTCACACCCAACAGCGAAAAGCCGCCAAAATCGAGGAGTTCTACAGATTCTCGCCCAGAACCCTGAAATCCTGCACTACATGGCGAAACACACAGGCGGACAGTACTTTTCTGTGCCTCCCTCGGGGTACGCCGCCGCACTGGGGGCGGTTCTGCTGCAATTGCACTCTCGCTACGAACTCGGGTTTATTCCCCCCGCGATCGATGGCAAACGTCACGAGTTTAAAGTCGAGCTGACGAAAGAAGCGAAAGTGGAACACAAACGGGTTCGCTTAAGGTTTCGCCCGGAGTACATCCCCGTTCGCGAAGAGCCAGAATGGGCGCATTGACCGTTCTTTGGTACTACCGTCGTCCAGTTCTTATTACCTGTCGACGCTTCATGCACAGCTCGCGCTCCGCCGCAGCGATGCTCTGAGAGCTATCTCCGCGCTTCAACCCACGGGGATTCCGCCTTAAGTTATTACTTTTGGGGGGAAGCCACAGATTCACTGGCAGAACCACGTAGCGTCGCTCCGCCGAAAAGCCCGTGGCGGCTGTCCCCACAAGGCTCGGTGGCTGCCTAATGTTTTGCTCGCAGCAGGCCTTCCACGTCGCCAATTTTTTCTCCCAACAAGTTTAGCTTGCGGGAGAGGCCTTGAATCTCAGACTCGGCACGGCGATTGACGTCGTAGTCGAGTTCGCCACGCAGTCGATCCTTGGTGTCCTGCCGGTTCTGGCTCATCATGATGACCGGCGCCTGAATGGCGGCGAGCATGGAGAGAAACAGATTGAGCAGGATGAAGGGATAAGGGTCCCATGCTGACCCTCTCAAGACAATGTTGATCGCGGTGTAGACGCAAATGGCCACGGAGAATGTGATGATGAAAGTCCACGACCCGCCAAAGCTGGCGACCCGGTCGGCGATGCGTTCGCCGAAGGTCATGTCTGCCTCGATGATGTCGTTGGGATTGCGGGTGGCGCGAACCCGCACCAGTTGCTGCGAAGCGTGAAACTGGCGGCCCAGCACGGTCAACATGTCCATTCCGGCGTGCGGTTTGCGTTGCAGAAGAGTGGCGATATCATCGCGGTCCACTTCCAGGCACTCACTTTCGTTAACCGCAACCGCCTCGGTTTGATGGGCGGTTTGATCGAGCATGGAGGCGAAACCGAAAAACTCACCCTCCGCCGGCTGGTCCACCAGGACCTCCTGCTGGTCGTCATCAACGGTCGTGACCCGGACTGCGCCAGAGACCAGAACGTAGGCTTGTCCACCCGGATCGCCGATTTTCCAGATCCGCTGGCGGGGAGCAAAGGTCTTGAGCTCGACTTGCGCGGCCAAAACGGCGGTCTCCTCGTCGTCGAGCAGGGCAAACAGGGGAACACGTTTCAACATCTCTGGGCTGCACACCATCGGTCACCTCGTCGCTGAAAGTGGATCGCAGGAGTGGATCGCGCGCAATCCGTTCAGAAGGATGTCATAAAGGGCGAAAGGCAACAACTGGCGAGGATGAACTACTTTTGTTCCGCAAAAGCGCGAGAGTGGAACTCCATAACCTCGCCCATGTGGGACAGAAAATAGGTCAGGCTGTGGTCGCCGGGATACGAGTGATACTCGTGCCTTACGCCTTCCGCCTGGAGTTGCCGATGCAGGGCGGTGGCGCCGTCTTCAAAACCGAAGTCATCCTGCTGGCCGCAGTTAAAGTAGATCGCCAGACTCCTCAGACCCGATTGGCTCTTCCGGGCCAGGGCGAAAACACTATTTTGTTGCCAATGCCGGGCGTCAATAGGTTCGCCGAAGGCGGGTCCTATCACTCGGCCCAGGGGCGTGCCGGAATGTCCTGCGGCTGAGAGTTCCTGTGGAGTCTGCGTGATGAGCGCCGGGCTTTGGGCGCTAACGGCGGAAAACAACTCGGGATGGGCGAAGGCGAAACGCAGGGCCCCGTATCCTCCCATGGAGACGCCGGTAATAGCCCTTCCCTTCCGTCCTGGGCGAACGCGATATCGACTTTCGATGGCTGGGATGAATTCCTGGAGAAAGAAATCACTGTAGCGGAGCGAATCGCCGGGCGAGTTGATGTAGAAACTGCGTTTGCCTTCCGGCGCCACCACCAGAAAGTCATCGATCTTATGCTGGCGGCGCAGGTCTTCGATGACGCTCCATCCGCCGGTCCTGAACAGCGTCTGCTCGTTTTGGCCAAGGCCGTGAAGGAAGTACAGCACAGGATAGCGCCGCTGCGGGGAGTCTTTGGCGTCATAGTCCGGCGGCAGTTGCACACAGTAGTGAACCGCCTGTTTAAGGATGCGGCTGTTGACAGCGCTGCAGTCAGTACGGCTTTGCGCCCTTGCCGCGAACGAAAAAAACACGAGCAGCACGAACAGGAGCCGGCAAAATCGAAACATGGATTTCAGTTTACTCGTAACGCAGTGCCTGTACGGGATCGAGACGAGCCGCGCGAGCAGCCGGATACAAACCTGAAACCAGGCTGACGATAAAGGCAAAAACTATGGCTGCGCCCACCAGCCACCAGGGCACCGACCAGAAACTTTCGGGCGGGAGGGCCTGGCGCTTGAGATAGATATTTGTCCCTAGGTTGATGATGTGGCCGATGGTCCAGCCCAGTGCTACTCCCACCACTCCGCCCAGCAAGCCCATGGCTCCGGCCTCGGCGAAGAAGAGTTTTTTGACATCGCCGTCGCTGGCGCCGATGGCTTTCATGATTCCTATTTCGCGGCGCCGCTCCAGGATGGCCATGACCAGAGTGTTCACGATTCCGATCGAGGCTACAGCCAGGGCCAGGCTGCCGAAAATTCCGAGGAAGAGATCGAGCACGGCAAAAAATTGCCGCAGGCTGCGCGTGGCATCCAGAATGGAAAACGTGTTGAACCCCAGTTTCTTAATGGCCTGCTCGACCGCTTCAACCTGTTTGGGATTCTTCACGCGCACACTGATGGTGGAATAGCTGGGCTGTTTGCTGAAGCCGCGCATGCTGTCGCGCACGTCCGAAGGCTGCATTACGCGCAAATCCTGGGCCAGCTTCAAGGGCAGGAATACCCGCGCCCGCGCCGCACCCCGCATGCTGTCAGGATCCAGATCGGAGATGCCGACAATTTTCAATTTCTGCTCTCGCGAGATGACGGAATAGGCTTCGTCCGACCAGGACTCGGCGAGGTCAGTCGATGCAGAGACTCTTGTTGGAGTGTCTTCTCCCATGGGCGATGGCGACGAAACGCGCTGCGCATAGCGCATGGTCAGCTCTTGCCCCAAGAGAGGCTGGGCCAAGTCGTTTACTGGAACATCGTCTTCCTGGCCGGGCGGTGGCGTCTTGCCGAGCAATTCCATGGCGAACGATTTTTGCAGGATTACCTCGGGCGCAGTTTCAGAAGAGAAAAAGGTGCCCGGGATTCCCGCAAAAGCGTCGTTCGACCGGGCCGAGTCCGGGATGCCGGACACCATGGTCAAGTGCGGTTTGTCCTGATAGCGGAGTTCAGTAATGAAGCGGATGTCGGGATACGCCTCCAGCACATCGGGCAGGCGCTCGATTTCCTGGCGGGCGGGTTCATCCAAAGTGCGACTTTCGGCTGCGGAGGCGGTGTTTCTTTCGTCGTCGCGACCAAAGCCGCGCATCTCGCGGCGTGAGGTTACGACCACAGTGTCAAAAAGACCTGACTTGGCCAGATGCCGCGTGGCTAGTTTTTGCAGGCCGATGCCGAGCGAAAGCATGGCGACCAGCGAAGCCACACCAACCGAGATGCCGATCGTGGTCAGTGAATTGCGCAGGGATGATTCGCGGAGGTTGCGCAGAGCCAGCTCAGTGAGATCGTAAGTTTTCATCGCCGTTCCCACTGCAGGCTGGTGGCGACCGTTGCCGAGTTGGATTGATCGTCCACCAGTCTGCCATCGGTAAGGAAGATCATGCGCTGGGCGTAACGCTCGGCCAGGGCCCGCTCGTGGGTCACCATCACGATGGTCATTTTCAGGGACTGGTTGAACTCGCGAATGAAATTCATGATCTCGGTGCCGGTACGGCTGTCGAGATTGCCGGTGGGTTCGTCCGCCAGCAGAAGCTTCGGCTGATTGATCAAAGCCCGGGCCAGGGCCGCGCGCTGCTGCTCGCCGCCGGAAAGCTCGCTGGGCCGGTGGGTCCTACGGGCGCCCAGTCCGACACGTTCCAGAGCTTTTCGGGTAAGCGCCTGGCGCTGGCTGCGGTCAACTTCCGCAAAACGCAGCGGCAGTTCTACATTTTCGGCCAGGGTCATCCGTGAAACCAGGTTGAATGACTGAAAGACCATGCCTACTGTGCGCAGGCGATGCCTGGCCAATTCTTCACGCGAGAGCTGAGCCAGGTCGCGGTTCTCGACGATCACCGCTCCCGATGTCGGCCGGTCAAGGCCGGCAATCAGATTCAGCAGAGATGACTTTCCGGACCCGGAGCTGCCAAGCAGGGCGACAAATTCTCCGGGCTGAATCCGAACCGAAACGCCGTCCACAGCTCGTATCAGCGTTTCTCCCATCTGGTAGTGGCGGCACAGGTCGACAATGCGGACTGCGGGCGTGCCGTTGTGGGAGGATGGGGCTTTCGAGTGGACAGGGCCGATGGTCATAAGGTCTAGCGAACCTCTCCTCTTATTAGACGCAAAGCATCGGCCGAATTTACGTCGCCATCGTTATTTTTTGTGGGGACGCCCTCCTCGGCAGGTGCGGCGGCATCTCCTTCACCGGGAGCCAGGAACAGATTATTTTGCAGGCCTTGTTGTTTGGTGTAGAGATCAAAATAGCGGCCCTGCAAGGCGTACAGCTCTGCGTGTGTGCCGCGCTCGACGATCTGGCCCTGCTCGACCACCAGAATCTGGTCGGCGCGACGAATGGTGGAGAGCCGGTGGGCAATCACGAAGGTAGTGCGACCTTGCATGAGGTACGAGAGCCCGTGCTGGATCATCTCCTCGGATTCGGAATCGAGGCTGGAAGTCGCTTCATCCAGAATCAAGATGCGCGGCTCGGCCAGGATGGCGCGGGCAATCGAGATTCTCTGGCGCTGTCCCCCGGAAAGCTTCACGCCGCGTTCGCCCACGATGGTGTCGTATTTCTCCGGAAAGCTCTCGGCAAACTCGTCCACGCGCGCGATGTGGCAAGCCCGCATGATTTCTTCCTCGTTGGCTTGGGGACGAGAAAAAGCTACGTTCTCGCGAATGGTGCCGTCAAACAGGAATGATTCCTGCAATACCACTCCCAGGCGGGTGCGATACGAGTCGAGGCGCACGGTGCTGAGATCCACCGCATCCACCAGTACTCTGCCTGCCGTAGGGACGTAAAACGCGGAAATCAGCCCGATAGTCGTTGACTTGCCTGAGCCTGACGATCCCACCAGCGCCGTCACGGTTCCTGGTTCAGCGAGAAAATTGACATCGTGCAACACCGTGCGGCTGCCCTCGTAGCTGAAAGTGACGTGATCGAATTCCACCTTTCCGTAAATGTCGTTCAGCGTAACGGTCCGCTTGGGATCCTGATCCTCGGGCCGCTCGTGCAGAATTTCCTGGGTGCGTTCCAGACCGGCGAGAGCTTCCGTTATTTGCGTTCCGATGTTGACGATCTGAACGATGGGGGCAACCAGGAACCCTAGAAAAAGCGTGTAGGTGAAAAAACTGCCAATGGTGAGGGTGCCGGCCATGATCTGGTGAGCGCCCATGTACATGATGATCGAACCCACCACTCCCATGAGCAGGCTTGCGGAAAGGCTCATGACGGATGTGACGGTGAGGGTGCGCATCACGTTGTCCAGCAGGCGATGCACGCCGCTGGCAAAAACTGCTTCCTCGCGTTCTTCCGCGTGATATCCCTTGATCACGCGCACGCCGCCCAGAGACTCCGCCAGACGGCCTGTAACCTCCGCGTTAATCTTTCCACGCTGGCGGAAAATTGGCCGGATCGTGGTGAACGCCTTGTTTAGCGCGATGGCGAAGCAAAGCAGAAAACTGAATGCCAGGAGGGTCATGATCGGGCTGATGCGAAAGAGCACGACCATCGCAATGCCGGAGGTAAGCAGGCCACCGGTCAGATCGACCAGGCCGGTCCCGAGCAGGTTCCGGACTCCTTCCACATCGGTCATGATGCGCGAGACCAGAGTACCGGTCTTATTCGAATCGTAGAATGCGACCGGCAGGTGCGAGATGTGTGCTTGCACTTTCTGGCGAAGTTCTGCAATCAGGCGCTGGGCAGCTTTCGATAACAACTGGGTCAGCGCAAAGGACGTGATCCCCTGGATGGCCGTGGCTAGCAGGACGACCAGGACCAGACGCTTCAATAACTCGACGTGATGTTTGGCGATGACGCTGTCGATCAGGAATTTGGTGGAGTAGGGCAGCACGAGTCCCGAGACGCGGTTGATGACCATCAGCACGAAGCCTAGAGCCAGCAGGCCCCTGCGGGGACGCATCAGTTCCCACACTGCGGGAAGCACGGTTCGCAGCCGCTGCGTAGTCATGGCGGGCTTGGGCTTGGATGTGGGCGACGGGTTCACTGCTGTGTTTAGACTTTGATGGGGAGTAGAAGGGTTCATTTTTGCAGAGTGCGCGAAGGGTCCCGTAGAATTGAAAAGCGCGGCTCAAGGCCGCGCTTCAATGCCATCGAATCGAAGATTGTCCGGCTACTCTTCCGGGTGCGAATTGGGAAGTGCCAACTGCTCGGCCGCTGCTGCGAAATCTTCTTCCGAGAGTTCAAAGGAATCAGATCCGGTTGCCGGTTTTTCCAACTTTCGCTGGACTTTGCGCTCGGCTTTCTCGCGCTGTTTCTCCTGCCGCGAGCGCTCTTTCTGACGCTTGGTGAAGCTGGAACGGCCTCGACCAGACATAGACGCCTCCAAGGGACATTTTTTTGGCAAATCGGTACTTATCGAACTCTGCAGTGCACGACCGAGTGTTGCTCCTTACCAGCGCGGCTCTCTAGGCTGACGCGCATGGCCCTGATAATCGTCACGCCCACCGCCGCCGCCGGAACGGCCACCGCCCGGACGTCCGCTCCCACCGCCCGGACGTCCACCGCCACCGCCGCGGGGCGGGCCACCGCGATCAGTCTTGGGACGGGCTTCGTTAATGTTCAGCGCGCGCCCACCCAGTTCTTTGCCATTGAGCGCGGCAATTGCTTTCTCCGCTTCGGCGGAATCGGTCATTTCGACGAACGCAAAGCCGCGCGAACGGCCGGTGTCGCGATCGGTCACGATGCTGACTTGCTCGATGGCCCCGTGGGGTTCGAACAGCGCCCGCAATTCTGCTTCGGTGGTGCTGTGGGGGATGTTGCCAACAAACAGCTTCTTCATGATGGTTCCTCGTGCTGCAGGCTAAAGTGTAACCCAAATTTCAAGATGCGGGCTTTTCAGCGACCCCGCGGGGCTTCTTGCCAACCTCCGGCTGGCTGACTTTAAGTCCGGCCGCCTGGAGCAGTTCGCGGGTGCGCAGGCGGCGGTGAACATTCTGTTTCCGTTCGCGGTTAAATCGGGCCTTGTCTCCGTTGAATTGCGACATCGCTGCGCTCCTCCACGAGCTCATAATCATAAGCATACAAATCGAGCGTACAGCCCGAGGCTTTCCTCAAGGCTGGTCGAGCACTTACTGGTCTACGAAGCGCTCCTGCCTGCGGTCAAGGACTGGACTGTGGTGCAAGTTAACGGTGCGCCTACAGGGAAGCAGTTCTCTCAATCGCGAAGGCGCAGGGTGGTTTGGCGATGTGTCTTCGTGGTCAAGTAACTTCTGATGTCTAGGATTATACCTGCTCAACGCGGAAGTGAAAGAAAATACTGAGGAAGACCGTTTCGCCTGCTTGCCCATCCGGCAGGAGTCGAGTTTAGCTCTGGTGGTAGATACGGTTACGGAAGTCTTGGTCGCTCTGGCGTCAATGAGCATTTTATCCACCTAGATCTGCACTTTTCTGCTAAACTAATGGTGCGTTTGATTAGAATCGGTTGTCGAGCAGCTTCTTGCATACCAGCTTGAACCGCCCTTAGTACCTCCGATCTCACAGCGTAAATCGATTGAAAAGGAAACAGTAACAAAATGGCAGAACAAGGAACAGTAAAATGGTTTAACGACGCCAAAGGCTACGGCTTTATCAGCCGGCAGAGTGGCGAAGATGTATTTGTGCACTTCTCGGCGATCCAGGCAGGAGGCTTCCGCAGCCTGCAGGAGGGCCAGAGTGTGGAGTTCGATGTGACCAAGGGGCCAAAGGGCTGGCAAGCTGAGAACGTTCGTCCGCTGTAAGCAGAGCGGAAAGTCTCGATAGAAGGCGTGCCCGTAGCGGGAACCAACGTGCGGGCACGCTCTCCAACCAACCAAAACGCAAGTTTCCACCAGCCAGAAGCGGGGTGTGTCTGACACGCGACGAAACCAAAGCTTCATACGCCATCATCCGCCACAACATTCGAACCTATGAGTCTGGCGGAGTGGTGCTGGTGGTCAAAGGCAAGGAAAACGCCGAACTCAGAGTCAAGCACTTCGAAACCGGACAGAGTTCGGAAGATCGTCACGCCGGCTGGCGCTACTTTGTGGAGAAGTCCGACCTCAAGGCCGGGATGGATCCAGCAGAAGCGACCAACCTCCGGCAGATGAAGCTGGAAATCAGAGAATCCCAGGCGCAGCCGGACCCAATGTCGGTCGCCAACCCTCCGCGCCAGAACTAAGACTACAAATTTAAGACTACAAAAAGACGCAGCTTGGACTTCAGGTCGTTCAGTGCCGGCGCTCGGTTTCCCTCATAACGACCGCGAAACTGCGGCCCCCGAAACTGAATCCCTGAGAAATGGTTCCTCGGACTCCAACCTCTGCGCCATCGCCGGGCACGCCGTATCTTTGGCTGTAAACCCAGATCTGCCCCGTACCGTCGTCTACCTGGTAGACGCCGGTACCGAGCGCGCCGAATGAATTGCTCACCCGTCCGCCGATGGCCACTTCGCGGCCTGCATATCGTCCCGGATCGCGCACGATCCTTCCGATGCTGGTGCGTGTGGGACAAGCCGCCAGGAGCAACGTTCCTACGACGAGCAGCAGGGTGAGTGAGAGTCTCCCAAACAGTTTGACCACGCAAACCTCCCGAGACCATCGAGTTGTAGACTCCAAGACGGCAGGAGCCTAAAAGCCAGGTGATTCTAGCTCTCGCGGTTGAGCCATTCAACCGCCGCTGCCCGACTAAGGAC
>CATPBJ010000012.1 GCA_955652395.1 uncultured Terriglobales bacterium
GCCGACTTTCCCACCCCGCTTGGAAATCCCGCAAAGTGCGCGGGATTCCCACTTTCCCACAGCCCCGACTGCTGCTGGTTAACTATGAAACCGGACATATCGTGTGCTAAGAAAACCGGACATTTTAACTTGCTAAGGACATTGGCCCACGCCAAGAGTGGCCGAGGCCAAGAGCCGCTTGATAGGCCTTCACTGGAATCTCGCGTGCTCGGCGGTTCCCGCCATTTTCTTTCGCGAGAGAGAGGTTTTGTCCATTCAAAATCCTCACCTGAGCAAGATGGTACACGGGAAGGCTTCAGAGGCATAGATTCAATCGCGATAACCCCACGAATCGACCGTTGATCAATTCAGGCCGCGGTCCTACTGATTGGGAATGGCGAAGCCGTATTTCTGAAAGAGTTCTTTCATGGGCGGGGATTGAATGAATTTCAAGAACTGCCGGGCAGTGTCTTTGTTCTTGGACGAGCGCATGATGACGCAAGCCTGTTGAATGATTGGGTAATCGTTGGCGGAAACCTCGACGTACCGGCCTTTTTCTTTCATATTCGGGGATAGCGCCAGAGAGAGTGCCACAATGCCCACGTCAGCCGACCCTGAGGCCACGAAAGAAGCAGCCTGCGAGATGTTTTCACCGAGCACGAACTTGTCTTTCACCGGCTCGTAGATATTCTCCTTTTGCAGTGCAGCCACCGCAGCTTTTCCGTATGGAGCATGCTCCGGGTTTGCGATGGCAATCTTCTTGACGGACGGGTCGAGCAAAGCTTTCAGACCGAAACTCAGGTCCAGTTTGGAATCATTCGGCACCCAAACAACAATCTTTCCGGTCGCGTATTGATAAAACGTGCCTGGTTCGGTGAGTCCGGCGGCCTCCAGCTGCTTGGGATAGTCCAGGTTGGCGGAGAAGAACATGTCGAACGGTGGCCATTCTGCAGTTGCTGAACGAAGTTGCCGGAGGAGCCGTAGATCAGCTTCACACTCTTTCCTGTTTCTTGCTAGAAGTGCGCGCCGACTTCCTGCATGGCAAACTGCAGGTCGGCTGCAGTTGCCACCGTTATCTCCTGCGCGGCGCAGAACCCGCCTCTAAGCCCCATGAAAAGAACAACTGCTGAAAACAACCGTCCGACTTTCATGGCTTCGACGCTCCTTCGAACCAGGTGTCGTGCTGCCAATAAGATTTCCCTGGTTCGTAGGCGCGACAATGCCCCGCGCCGGGGAGATGCGCCCCATGTTCCAAGAATGAAAAGTTTTGCACTTTTAACAGACCCAGCCTAACACGCTCAACAACAACACCTTTGGTGGTAACCAGTTACCTCAGCGCTGTCTGGCAACTGAACTGCCTCAGAAATAGGCCGTTCAAATCCAGTCCGGAGTTTCATCTGTTCTCGCAGCCTGTTCTGGTCGCACTCGATACCGGTCACGGCGTGGTCTACGCCCAGGCTTCGGGCTGGGACCGAGTTTGCCTCTTTTGGACATTCCGGAATTTCCGCAACCTTCCCCAAAATGTTCTGAGTCCACGACAGCAGCAACTGATCGGATCTTTGTACCGCGCAGCGTCTAACGGCCATACGCATGAACTGTACGACGCGGTTGTGGTCGGCACGGTGGAAGACTTCAGGCCATCATCGCTTGCAACGCTTCCCACCGGTACGCGCGGGAAAAAATCGGCGCGCGTCCACGACCACAAACCTTTTTTGCCTCGAATCACATTCAATCGGGTGACTCTGAAAGTCGGGACGGTAGCGCTGGTGGTCGCCATCGCCATATTCGCCTGGCATAAATTAAGAGCCCAGCCGGTCGCCGATTCGAGATCAACACAACCAGTCGCGGCTGCGCCCTTAACTGACCAACCCAGCGCGACCGTGAAAGACGTGAGCGTGAGAGATCTCGGCCCGGCAATCGTCCGGACTCCCCCGAATTCCGTCGCCCTATCGCCCTCCGCCATCTTAATCCCCGGCACGCAATCGATGCCGGCGCAGTCGGTCCACACCATTGCGACGGCGGAAGTGACCGCCAGGGGGCTGGCCAAGACTCCCGGCATTTCCAGCAAACGCCAACCGATTGCGGGTGCGACGGATATCGCAAACGCTCAGCACCCGGTCGCAGCTCCTCCTGTCAGGTACGAGGCCGCGGCAAATCAGCCTCGAATGCTTATCTCAGGCCGGCCTCGGAAACTCGTCTATCCGGTCTGTCCCGAGACCCACGCTCGCGGCAAAGTCTCTCTTCAGGCTGTGGTGGGCTACGACGGCGCAGTGAACCGCATCAGAGTCTTGACCGGAGGGCGCGCCCTGGCTGCGGCCGCAGTCGAAGCCGTGCGACAGTGGCGCTACGAACCTTTTTCCGGAGTTCCGCGCCTGGAACGAGAAATCAATATCACCATCTCTTTCATTTCGAACGAAGTCGTGGCCGTGAGCTTCCCCATATCCGCGCCTCTTTCCCGGTAACCGGGCCGTGCTCGCCTATGCCGTTCGCTCGCACACCAGCCACACATGGCAGCTCTTGTGCATGCGTCCGGGTTCGAAACCGATGACTAGGATCTTATTCACTCTGAACCCGTTTTGAAGCAAGACCTGTTCCCACGCAGTGACCGTCTTGAACTCAAAAGGCATATTCATTTCCGGAAGTCCCTGGGCGATCGCATTCGCGAAGAAATCAATCAGCACCAGCACCTGTTGCTGCACCGCCAGCGTCATACCCACAAAGGTTCGAAGCAACGGTTGTGTGGTTAGACATTGCGCCAATCCTTCCGCCTGGTCGGACAAACCATAGATATCCTCCTTAATCAGGGCATACCGGGCGATTTTTCTCAGCCGCTGGACCACACGAGGCAAGTCATCCGGATTGATGTGATGAAGCACGGCCAGCACCAGCGCTACGTCCACGCTGTCGTCCGGGTAGGAAATGTCTGTCGCTGATGCCATCTGGACAAACGGCAGATGCCGGGCTTCCGCGTAGCGGTAATCCAGTACGTCGGTGGTGAAGACTTTGTATCCGCCCTTCGCCAGCCGGGCGGCAAGATAGCCGCTGCCGCAGCCATAGTCCAACACCCTTTTGCCCGGCAAGAGTTTCTGCAACTGCTGAAAATCAGCCTCCGGCTTGGTTTGCGTCTTGTACTGGTGATAGACCCGGTTGAACCAGAACGAGGGATCCGATTTTCTGAAAGTGCGATCCAGAAGCGCCGAGGTGGCTTTGGCCAGTTGGTCCGGGTCAACCCCATCGCTTTGGCTTCGCGAGAGTCTGTCCAACGCATGATCCACCATTCCGCAGACTTGATCGCTGTACGCGCCGAAGAATTCGAGGTAACCGGCCTTCACCGACGCCGTCACGAATTCCACCACGACCGGGCTTCGCAAAGCGTCGGCGACGGTTCGGAGTGCGTAGTCTCGAGTCATACCATATGGACCATGGAGTTGGGTCACAGAAGGGGTGCTCGCCTCGGATCGCGGGCGTGATGTCTTCAAAACCGGCAGCGCCGCAGTTCGGTATAATAACGCGATTCCTGAACCTGCCTCTCAGGTCCTGCAAGGGGCACTTTGCCACTTTCACTGAACACACGCGGAGTCGGGAAGGTCACCATCGTCCGTTGCAGCGGACGCATCGCGGCCGGTGAAACCGAAGTCTTGCACCTCCATGTCAACCAGCTCCTGCGTGATCGTGTCGACATCGTGCTGCATCTGGGCGAAGTAATCTTCATTGACAGCAGCGGACTGGGAATGCTGGTGCGCTTGCTGACCAGCACTCGTAGCGCTCGTGGCGATTTGAAGTTGTGTCAACTTCCGGAGGTGGTTCACAAAGTCTTGAAGATGACCAACCTGATCACCCTGTTTGACACCCATGAATCCGAGGAAGAAGCCGTCCTCGCCTTTTACCGCCGCCACGCCACGCCGGCGCGTACCCCGCATTCCGGGCCCACCGTATTGTGCATAGACCAATCGGCCAATGTGCTGGCCTACTTGCGGGAATTGCTGGGCGGTGCCGGCTACGACGTCCTTACTAACAACAACCTCCGGGACGCTTCGATCTTGCTGCGGGCGGTCCGGCCCGGTCTTGCGATCCTCGGCCCCAACCTGAAGGGGGTGCCCGGTGCGGAGCAAGCCTTTCGCAGCGCTTGCGCTGCGCCGGTGCTCGAGCTGGGAGAGGAATTCTCCACCCTGGAAGCCGGCCAGGCGGCATCCGAACTTCTGGACAAAATTCGAGCACTAGGCGGCCCAGGCCCCCGACCTCTCGCCTGACCAACCCTATTTTCTGATCAGGGTGGTGTGGCTGGCCACGCACTCCCACTTGTTGTCCTGGTAGAGCCAGGTATCGGTGAAGCGTCCGTAGTGCTCGAACGGCTGGCGCTTGTAGGTTCCCTTGGAGTGGTAGGTCCCGACCACAATAGCCGCGTTGGTATAAGAAATGACCCTGGCTTCGTCATTGGCGATCAGGCTGGCGCGATAGTCTGGATCCTTCAGGTCTTTGAGAAAGTCCGCCTTGTTCATGACCGTTCCGTCGTAATCCGTATAGACAAAGCCGTCGGAAACCAGGTGGCTCACTGCCTTCGCGTCATGGTGAAGTTGCGCCTGGTTCCAGGCATTTTCGAGTGCGATAAGTTTGGTGGCATCCGCAGTGTTGTCGTTCGCGGGATCCCGCGCCATCAGCAAATTACTCAACAACACCAAGCATAAGGTGAGCCTGATCTTCATGGGATTTCCTTTTTGTCCCTTACCTGGTCGGCGGAAGGACGGCGGCCACACTTTCTCCTGGTGAAGAATCAACCATGACCCTCCAGGCAAATCATACTATTCACCCCGCGGCGTCCGATTGAATAGTGAGTGAACGTCCCGCTGGCACGGGGTAGAGGAAATTGCTCGGCGGGGGCCGTTCAACGTCTGGGGCTTCGCTCGAAGAAAATATATCGAGTCGAGGTGGAGTCTGCAGCACGGGCGGAGCGCCCGCTCGAAAATTGACAATACGAAAAAGACGCCCGCAAATAAGAAGCGCCCCAAACTCTCGCGAGTTATGGGACGCCCGAACAGCCCTCCCCCAGGTCTGCTCAAGGAAAAGATACCGCCCATCCCGCCAAAGTGTACATTCCACCTTCGTGCCAATCTCCTGGCACGAACAGGCCATCGTGCCGCGCCCCCGGCCTCATTCCTGCGGGTCGTCGCGGTCAAGGATCCGTTTTCAAAGCGCGAGGCTGTAGTCAGAAGCTAGTGGCTAGAAGCTCGCTGCCCGGATCCAGTAAGGCCTGCCCGGTTACTCCCGTAATATGCCCCAGGGGGATTGCCGTTGACCCTAGGTCCCTCTGTACTTACATTCGCCACAGGGGGATGTAATGAAGGATATTCACGAGGTTTTACGCCGTAAGCAGGCCAAGTACGCCCAGCTCAGCAAGCAGATCGAGGCTTTGCAACAGGCGGCCGAAAAACTGCGCGAAGTCGCCCCTCTGCTCGCCGAAAGTGACGAAGAGGAAACCACGGTTTTGGCCGAAGTAGAGGACCAAGGTAACAGCATGGCAGCACAAGCCGGGTCGGCGCCTTCGGGGAGTGCTCCCAAGCCGGCAGCACGCGCTCCGCGCTGGCCTTAATCAGGCGTGAGTTGAGTTGGGGCATAGGGCCCGCTTATGACATTTCAGTCTCTTCTGGTTTGCAAAGACGAACAGGCGACGGCCGTGCTCACGTCGGTCCTGGCTGGTTTCGGCCTGGGCGTGCAGTGCTGCGGCTATCCTGACGCGCTCTGCCGCCTGACCGAGCAGAAATTCGACGCCGTGATCGTCGACTACGACGATCCTCACAGCGCGGCTTTAGTCCTGCAAAACGCCTACCAGGCCTCGGCTCCTCACAACACCGTCACCGTCGCCCTGCTCGGCGACAAGACCAAGGTCCGCCACGTCTTCGGCGCGGGTGCAAATTTCGTTCTCTACAAACCAATCTCACAGCAGCAGGCCGAAGCCAGTCTGCGCGCCGCGACTGCACTGATGAAGCGTGAACGACGCCGCTCCTTCCGGGTTCCGGTTCAGCTTCCGGTCAAACTGCAAGTCGAGAATGGCGCGGAGATGGAAGGCATCCTGCTTGACCTCAGCGAGGACGGTCTGGATGTTCTGGCCGCGCAACCGCTTTGTCCGTCTGCCACCATCACTGCTCATTTCGCACTTCCCGATCAGACCGAGATGGATGTTCGCGGTGAAGTCGCCTGGGCAAATCCCAACGGCGAATCCGGAGTTCGTTTCATCGATCTCCCGGAAAACCTTCGTCAGACACTTAAAGCCTGGGTCGTCGCCAACGCAGCGGAATTTCTTCCCGAGGATCCCGAGCCTGTTTCAGAATGCAAGCTCACCGATCTCAGCCTGGGTGGCTGCTACGTCGAAACCGAATCGCCATTCCCGGAACGCTCCGGCATTGTCCTCTGCTTGAAAGCTGAAGACATGGAAGTCCAAGCCGAAGGCATGGTTCGGGTCATGCATCCTGAATTCGGCATGGGCATCGAGTTCGCCTCGGGCACCGCCGAACAGCGCGAGCAGGTCGGCACTTTCATCGGCTTCCTCACCAGCCGACCGGGAACGCTGCCTCAATTGCTCATCACGCCCCGCGCCCTGGCCGCCGGCAACGATCAGGACTACCGGGCCAGCCAGGCATCTGACGA
This sequence comes from uncultured Terriglobales bacterium, assembly GCA_955652395.1. GTDB lineage: Bacteria > Acidobacteriota > Terriglobia > Terriglobales > Acidobacteriaceae > JAIQFF01. The sequence goes on from CATPBJ010000012.1 coordinate 6,622, forward strand.
ACCCGAAGACCTGTTGCTCGGTCTGCTGAACCGTGCCGATTCTCTCAGTCAGGAAGAATTCCTCCACGAACTTCGTCAGCAGCGCAGCTCCGAGGAAGTGGCTTCCTCGTAATACCGGCTTTGCTCCCAACCCAGATTTTCCTGCCCAACTAAAAAAGGCCCGCACGCCGTCTGGCATGTAGACCCCTTTATTGCCCTATCGGGCTTGCTCCACCCTATGCAACGAAGTCTATGGTAAGCATTCTGGGAAAATATTTCAGGCAGGTTAATTTGTCGTCAAAATCCTGAGACACACCGACCCTCCGCCTGGATTGCGAAGTCGGGCTCGCCGCCGCGAAATGAGTTTGCCCATTTCCGTCTCTTAGGCAACAATTCTTCCGTGCCGACGAAATACCCGCCTGAATCCAGGACCGCAGCCCCTTCCCTCCATGCCGCTTGGGGCGGCCCTCTTTTTGGTTTCCCCATTTTGACTATCATGGCCACGGACCTTCTCCTGTTCCTGCCATCTTTCTTCCTTGGAATTCCGTCTGGCCATGACTTCGAATTCCACGTTAACTCCTGGATGGAAGTGCTGAGCCAATGGAGGCTTGGCATCCTGTACCCGCGATGGGCAGCCCTGGCTCACTTCGGATACGGTGAGGCGCGATTTATTTTCTATCCTCCGGCATCGTGGATGTTGGGAGCGACGTTGGGATCGTTCCTGCCCTGGACGATCGTGCCTGCAGTTTATGAATGGATCACCCTTACACTCTCTGGCTGCTCGATGTTCCTGCTTGCTCGCCGTTTCATGCAGCGCCGTGACGCCACCTTCGCCGCCGCCCTGTACGCCGTCAACCCCTATCACATCGTCATCGTCTATTGGCGAAGCGCTTTTGCTGAGTTGCTGGTCAGCGCGCTTCTGCCGCTTCTCTTGCTGGTTCTCCTGCGTCCCGAGAAAAACGACCGTACGGCGGTTCTTTCTTTGAGTCTGATCGTGGCCGGCGCCTGGTTGACCAACATCCCCGCCGCAGTGATGTTGACCTACTCTCTGGCGCTGCTGTTGGTGGTCGCTGCCGTCGTGCGCCGCTCCACCTGGCCCCTTGCAATCGGCTCCCTCGCTGTCCTCCTGGGATTGTCACTGGCCGCGTTTTACGTGGTGCCCGTGCTGTACGAACAGAAGTGGGTCGAGATCGCGCAGGTGTTGTCGCCTGGGGTCCGCCCGCAGGACAATTTCATCTTCACGACGCTCCACAACCCCGACCATGATCGCTTCAACTTGCTGATCTCTCTGCTGTCGATCTCCGAGATTGTCCTGCTGGCCTTTTTCTGGTTTCTCGCACGCCCCTGGCGCACTCGCGCCCCCGAGTTCTGGTTAATGCTTACGGCCTGGTCGGCAGCCTCGGCCCTTCTCCTTTCCTCCCTGACCCTTTTGCTCTATCGCTTTCTCCCGGAAATGCGTTACGTGCAACTTCCCCTGCGTTGGCTGCTCTGCCTGAATGTCGGATTCGCCTTGCTCGTCACCATGGCTTCCCGACGCTGGCTGGTTCGCGCTCTGGCCTGTCTCGCCATGCTGGCAGTTCTGGCCTTCGTGTGGCATCGCGTCCAGCCCCCCTGGTGGGACGACTCTGGCGACATCGCTGAGATGGAGGACAACCAGCAGGAGGGCTCCGGCTACGAGGGCATCGACGAGTACGTACCCAATGGCGTCGACGTCTACGAAATCAAGAAGGACGCGCGCCGGGTCAGGTTCGAGGGCAATGGCGCCTCGCGCATCCGCATAACCCAGTGGGGACCTGAGTCGAAGTCCTTCAGCGCGGACGTGAGCCAACCGGGCAAGCTGGTGCTGAAGCTGTTTAACTACCCGGCATGGAGGGTCGAGGTGAACAGTCGGCCGGTCCAGACCGGAATGCTCAAGCTCACCGGCCAGATGGTCATTCCGGTAGAGGCGGGGGACAATCAAGTCCGAATTACTTTCGCACGAACGCGCGACCGCGAAATCGGGGCATTGATTTCTTTCTGCACAGTTATCCTGATTCTCGGACTGTTGCCCTTCAACCGGCGCATACGCCGTCTTTCACCACGATGATTCGTGTTCTCATCGCCACGAGCAATCCGGGCAAGCTCCGAGACTTTGCCGGCGCCGCGTCTCCTCTGGGAATCGCAATCGAGTCTCTGCCGAATTTTGCTTCCATTCCCACGCCAGCCGAGGACGGTCTGACCTTCGAGGCCAACGCCCGCAAGAAGGCCGAGTACTACAGTAAACACGCTCCAGAAGAAATCGTCCTCGCCGACGACTCCGGCCTCGAAGTGGACGCGCTCGGTGGCGCTCCCGGAGTTCATTCCGCACGCTATGCCGCCGACCAGCCTCACCTGGTAGGAAATAACACCGACGACCAGGCCAACAACGCGCGCCTGATTCGAGAACTAAGAAAGATTCCACGAGAGAAACGCACCGGCCGCTTTGTGTGCGTCATTGCCGCCGCCCGTGACGGGCAAACCCTGAGCGTACATCGTGGCCAGGCCGAAGGCATGCTTCTCGATTCCCCCCGCGGCTCGAACGGATTCGGTTACGACCCGCTCTTCTTTTTTCCGCCAATTCAAAAAACCTTCGCACAATTGACGCCTGAAGAAAAAGCAAAGCACAGCCACCGCGGCGCAGCCTTCCGCCACTTTCTCGACTGGTACCTGACTAAGAACTAAAAAACCGAGAACAGAGAACTGGTTCCCTTGACTTCCATTCTCGTCGACCGGGATAATAAAAAGTTCTTCAGTCATCTCTGCGGTCACAAGGGGTCCAGTGGCGACAACCGCCAGTCCTGCAGCTCCCATCCGCACCCGCGAAGGCGTTCCTCCGCTGCGTGCCGGCCAGGGACGTTCTTTCTTGCTCCGCAAGCTCCATTCCCTCAGTGGCATCATTCCGGTAGGCGCGTTCCTGATTGAGCATTTCGTCTCCAACGCATTCGCCACCCGCGGTCCAAGCGCCTACGCCAAGCAAGTGGAATTGCTCTCCAGCTTTCCATTTGTTTTCTACCTCGAGCTTTTCGGGATCTGGCTGCCGATTCTTTACCACGCCCTCTACGGCTTCTACATCTGGTTCCGCGGCGAGAGCAATGTCGCCGACTATCCCTGGGCCGGCAACTGGATGTTCACCTTGCAGCGCTGGACGGGCGCCATCGCCTTCTGCTACATCCTGTGGCACACCTGGCATCTGCGCTTCAGCGGCGTCCACATTCTGACCCACCCGGATGCGGCCTTCGGCAAAGTACAACTGGAATTTCAGCACACCTGGGCCCTCGCATTTTACGCGTTGGGAATTTTCTGCGCCTCCTGGCACTTCGCCTATGGACTATGGCTGTTCGCCGCCAAATGGGGAATTACTACGGGCGATGCGGCCCGGCGCAGATTCGGCTACGTCTGCTTCGCCATCGGATTGGTGTTCATACTGGTGGGAGCGCTCACCATGAGCTCATTCCTGAGAACGCCGTTGCAGCCCATAGGTCCCGAGAGTAGCGTACATGACTCCTATGCCGGCGCCGTATCGCCCGGGGAAAGATCGCGTTAGACAGGAAATCCAAAACGAGATGGCCTCAATCCCGAAAATTATAGTGATCGGTGGCGGCCTGGCCGGACTTTCCGCTGTCATCAAAATTGCCGAGATGGGCGGACACGTTGACCTGTTCTCCATCGTGCCGGTAAAGCGCTCGCACTCCGTCTGTGCTCAGGGCGGCATCAACGCCGCCAAGAATCTGAAGGGCGAAGGCGATTCCACCTGGCAGCATTTTGACGACACCGTTTATGGCGGAGACTTCCTGGCCAACCAGCCTCCGGTCAAGGCCATGTGCGAAGCCGCCCCCGGCATTATCGACCTGCTCGACCGCATGGGCGTGCCGTTCAACCGCACTCCTGAGGGACTGCTCGACTTCCGCCGCTTCGGAGGCACACTCTTCAATCGCACCGCCTTCGCCGGCGCCACCACCGGCCAGCAGCTTCTCTACGCGCTCGATGAGCAGGTTCGACGCTACGAATCCGAAGGCAAGGTCCGGAAATTCGAACACTGGGAATTCCTCTCCGCCGTACTCGATTCCAACCGCGTCTGCCGCGGCATTTGCGCCATGGACTTGCGCTCCATGGACGTTCGCGCCTTCCCCGCCGACGCGATCATCATCGCCACCGGCGGCAACGGCGCCATTTTCGGCAGGTCCACCAATTCGGTCGTGTGCACCGGTTCGGCGCAATCGGCGCTCTACCAGCAGGGGTGCTACTACGCTAACGGCGAGTTCATTCAGGTTCATCCCACATGCATCCCGGGAGAAGACAAGCTGCGCCTGATGTCCGAGTCCGCCCGCGGAGAAGGCGGACGCGTCTGGGTCCCAAAAGCTCCCGGCGACAAACGCGATCCGAAATCCATCCCGCAAAACGAGCGCTGGTATTTCCTCGAAGAGTGGTATCCGAAATACGGCAACCTGGTGCCGCGCGATATCGCCACCCGGGCCATCCACAAGGTGGTGTACGAACACAACCTCGGCATCGACGGCAAGCCGATGGTCTATCTCGATCTCACCCACGTCGATCGCAAGGTTCTCGACCGCAAGCTCGAAGGCATCCTGGAAATTTATGAAAAGTTCGTGGGCGACGATCCCCGCGCCACCCCGATGAAGATTTTTCCTGGGATGCACTACACCATGGGCGGCCTCTGGGTTGATTTCACACAAGCCACGAACGTCCCCGGCATTTATGCCGCGGGTGAATGCGAATACCAGTACCACGGCGCCAACCGCCTGGGCGCCAATTCCCTGGTCTCCTGCATCTTCGGCGGATTCATAGCTGGGCCGACGGCTGTGAACTACGCCCGCAATCTCAAGGCCACGCCGAGCAACGGCTATTTCGATACCGAGCGCAAGCGTCAGGAAGAAAACAACGCCACCCTGATGAAGTCAGACGGCACCGAGAATCCTTTCAAGCTGTGGCGCCAGTTGGGCGACCTGATGACCAAAAACTGCACGGTGATTCGCTACAACAAGAACCTGCAACAGACCGACGCCGAGTTATGCAAACTGATGGAGCGCTTCCGCCACATCAACCTGAGCGACCGCACCCAGTGGGCCAATACGTCAGTAGTCTTCGCACGGCAACTCTACAACATGCTGCAACTGGCGCGTGTTATCGCCCAGGGCGCAGGCTTGCGCGACGAATCGCGCGGCGCGCACTACAAACCAGATTTCCCCGAGCGCGACGACAAACAGTGGCTGAAGACCACGAAAGCAACCTTCGCTGCCGATGCCGATGAGCCGAAGTTTGAGTTCGAGCCGGTAGACGTCTCGTTGATCCCGCCGCGGCCGAGAAGGTACGACGCAGTGAAATAATTTACGTAGGGGCAGGTGTCCTCACCTGTCCAGCCGAGCAAAGCTCGGCAGAGGTCTTGAAGCTAATGGCGAAGAACTAAAAGCTAAACATGGCTGAAAATAAGACCGTAATTTTAAAAATCAAGCGCCAGCCGAACCCCAACGTGCGGCCTCACTGGGAAGAATTCGAGCTCCCATCGCGCTCGGGGATGAACGTGATCTCTTCGCTCATGGAGATCGCTGCCAACCCAGTTACCCGCGAAGGCAAAGCCACCACGCCGATCACCTACGATTCCAACTGTCTCGAGGAAGTCTGCGGCTCTTGCGCTATGCTCATCAACGGACGCGCCCGCATGGCCTGCTCCGCTCTCGTCGACAAGCTCGAACAGCCCATCCGGCTCGAGCCTTTTTCGAAATTCCCGGTCGTCCGCGACCTGGCGGTTGATCGAAGCGTCCTGTTCGAAAATCTAAAAGCCGTAAAGGCCTGGGTCCCGATTGACGGCAGCTACGATCTCGGCTCCGGCCCCCGCATGACTATGCAGGAACAGGAAGAGGCCTATCCGCTCTCCCGCTGCATCTCGTGCTGTTGCTGCATGGAAGCCTGTCCCCAGTTCAACGAGGACACCGGCTTCGTCGGCGCGGCCACGATTTCCCAGGTCCGCCTCTTCAACACTCATCCCACCGGGGCCGCACTGAAGCGCGAGCGTCTAGTTGCATTGATGGGGGACGGCGGCATTCAGGAGTGTGGCTACGCCCAGAACTGCGTCGAGGTCTGCCCCAAGGACATCCCTCTCACCCGCTCCATCGCTGAGGTCGGCGGCGATGTCATGAAACAAGCTATCGGTGACTTGTTCAGAAAATGACCAGTCATCGGTAACACCACTAAAGTGACGTGTCGGGAACTGTCATCGCTCCACCGCACTTTGTCATTGAAGAGCGCCAGAAGCCCTGTAAATAGGGCTTTTCGACCCGTAACCTCTTGTAAATTACTTACCCTGGAATTGGCATCCCGGTTGCTTCAGTAGAGAGCGGTTGCCACGGACGCGCCGTTCGCGCGATTTCAGTAACCAAGGGTAACGCCCGGGGGGCTCTTCAGAGCCACCCCGGGCCAAAAAAAAATCCCTTGTTTTTGTGCAGCCCCGGTTTAGAATACGCGCCTGTCTCAAGCGCCCTGGGACAACGCGACAAAGAAAGAGCAACAGAAGACATCGCGACAAAGTTCGAGGCCACTTCGTGAACCGTAAGATTCAAAGCGCGACACTTCTGTTTTTGTTGGCCGCCGCCTGTACGCCCGTTTTTGCTCTGCACAGCTACGTGGCGCCGCGTCGCACTCACCGGGTCCGTCGCGCTCACCTTCGTCGCCTCCGCTGGAATCCTGTTTTTCGTCCTTCCCGCGAATCGCTCTTGCTGCAGAATCACGAAATCGACCGGATGGATTTGCCCCGCATTCAGGACGACGCCGAGCTTGAGCAACTGAAAGCCAGCGAAGACCTGGTTCCAATCGTTGCGGGTCCGACCCTCCGCTTCGATCCGCGGCTTGATCCCGACCGCCGTTATTGCCGTCCCTGGACCCGTGAATTTCTCGATGATCTGAGCGCCGCTTACTACAAACGCTTTCACGCCCAGATTCAGGTGAATTCCGCGGTTCGTACAGTTAAAGTCCAGAAGAAACTTCGCCGCCACAATCGCAATGCTGCTCCCGCCGAAGGCGAGATCGCTTCTTCTCATCTGGCAGGCATCACGGTGGACATTCAGCGACGGGGCCTGACCCGGGAAGAGATCAAGTGGGTACAGGAGTACATGCGGCCCCTGAAAGAGCAGGGCCTGATCGAACCCGAAGAGGAACGCCGTCAGTGGGTGTTCCACGTAATGGTTTCGGGCCACTACACCGACTGGCGCGAGTCCAGAATGCTGGCGGGCGAACAGCCGATTCCCGAAACCGAAGCCGCAGAACTTCCCCTTCAGTAAGACAAACGAACCTTCTCCCCGACTCTTCTGAAATGCGAGCCGAATCCTCTCGGACATCGACCAGTCAATCCGCTTTTTCCGGACTCTAGGATAGAATCATATTTCGCAGTCATCCCAAACCACCAGGGACAACCGCCCTCGGCTATCCGACCGGGCGAGGCCCGAGGAGCTTCCATGCGAATTTGTTTCTCAATTTTCTTGCTGATTTCTGCAGCGTGTTCGGCGGCATGGTCACAGACACCGCCTGCGGCAAAGGCCGCACCCGCGAAAAAACCAGCGACTGGCGTTGCCGCCAAACCGGCGACCACAGCCGCCCAGCCCACGGCGATTATCGAGACCACCGCCGGCAAGCTGACCTGCACCCTGTTCCCCGACGTAGCGCCCATGGGAGTGGCGAATTTCATCGGCTTGGCCCAAGGCACCAAGGACTGGACCAACCCCATCTCGCACGCCAAAAAGCACGGCGTTCCGCTCTATGACGGCACCATCTTCCACCGCGTGATCCCGGACTTCATGATTCAAGGTGGCGATCCCGCTGGCAGCGGCAGTGGCGACGTGGGTTTTCAGTTCAAAAACGAAGCCTCTCCGACCCTGAAGTTCGACCGCCCCGGACGCCTGGCCTACGCCAACGCCGGTCCCGGCACCAACGGTTCCCAGTTTTTCATCACCGAGGTCCCTTATCCTAGCCTGAATGGCGGATACACCCTCTTCGGTCAGTGCGACGAGGCCAGCGTCGCCCTGGTGAAGCAGATAGCGCGCATGGGGCGCGATTCCAATGACCGTCCCTATCGCCCGGTAAGAATCACTCATATCGTCATCACAAGGGGCGGAGCGCCAGCAGCCAAGCCGTCTGCGGCAACAGCAGCTAAACCGGCAGTCAAAAAGCCAGCGGCGCCCAAGACCACACCGCAGTAGCTACGCTTTTTAAGAACGAAAGGACCCAATGTCTCGCAAACCCGGTACATACGCCATATTCGATACCAGTGAAGGCACCATCGTGTGCCGCCTCTTCGACAAAGAAGCGCCCAAAAGCGTAGCCAACTTCACCGACCTTGCCGAAGGCAAACGCGAGTGGACCCACCCGGTCAGCCGCAAGAAGAGCAAAGACCGCCTCTACGATGGCACGATTTTCCACCGCGTGATTCCTGATTTTATGATCCAGGGCGGAGACCCGGTGGGCACCGGCTTCGGCGGCCCCGGGTATCAGTTCGAGGACGAGACCAAGGGCTCCCCGCATAGCTTCGATAAGCCCGGCAAGCTGGCCATGGCCAACTCCGGTCCCAACACCAACGGCTCGCAGTTCTTCATCACCATTGCGCCCACGCAATGGCTGAGCGGCAAGCACACCATTTTTGGAGAAGTGGTCGAGGGCTACGAGGTGGCTGAAAAAATCGTCGCCACCCCGCGCAACCGCCAGGACAAACCGCTGAAAGATGCGACAGTCAAATCCGTAACCATCGAACGAATCTGAGAACCGAGAACTGAAATCTGAAAACTGGTTCTCTAAACCCCAATCACCGCCACCAACTCCTTGACCGCAGCCGCGCTCCTGTCCAGCGCGGCTTTTTCGTCCGGGGTCAGTTTGATCTCAATAATCTGCTCCAGCCCCGCAGCCCCAAGCTTGCAAGGCACGCCCACATACAACCCGCTGATCCCATATTCACCTTGCAGGTAAGCCGCACAGGGCAAAATCTTTTTCTTGTCTTTGAGGATCGCTTCAACCATCTCCGTCGCAGCCGCCGAGGGCGCATAATAAGCCGACCCAGTCTTCAGATATTTCACGATCTCCGCGCCACCATCTCGAGTGCGCTGTACCAACCGCTCCACGGTCGCCGCATCCATCAACTCCGTAATCGGAATCCCGGCGACGGTGGAATATCGCGGCAACGGAACCATGGTGTCGCCATGCCCGCCCAACACAAATGCAGTCACGTTCTCCACGCTGACTTTCAATTCCTGCGCGATAAACGTTCGGAAGCGGGCCGAGTCGAGCACCCCTGCCATTCCGATCACCCGCTCCCGCAAAAATCCGCTCATCTTGTAAGCCGCCTGGGCCATGGCATCCAAGGGATTCGAAACAATAATCAGAATGCAGTTCGGCGAGTGCTGCACCACCTTGCTGACCACGTCTTTCATGATCTTGTGGTTGGTGTTGAGCAGATCATCGCGGCTCATCCCCGGCTTGCGCGGGATGCCGGCAGTGATCACTACCACATCGGAGTTCGCGGTATCGGCATAATCCTGCGTGCCGAGGACGTACGAGTCGCGCTTCTCGATCGGCATGGCTTCCAGCAGATCCAGACCTTTGCCCTGCGGCACGCCTTCGATGATGTCGACCAGCACTACGTCCGCCAACTCCTTGGCCGCGATCCAGTGAGCTGCGGTCGCGCCCACATTGCCCGAACCCACAATCGTGACTTTCTTTCGCATGATTTCCCTGTGTTCTCAGTGTCCTCGGTGGTTCGAAATGCTCAGTCTGCCGCGGCCAGTACGCCCGCGCCCATGTTCTCGATGATGTAATTCGCAAACTCGCTGGTCTTGACCTTGGTCGCGCCTTCCATGAGCCGCTCAAAGTCGTAGGTAACTTTCTTTTGCTCAATGGTGCGCTCCAACGCGTTCTCCACCAAATCCGCTGCTTCATTCCAGCCCAGGAAACGCAGCATCATTACTCCGGAGAGAATTACAGACCCGGGATTGATGACATCCTTGTCCGCATACTTGGGTGCCGTCCCGTGGGTCGCTTCAAAACATGCGTAGCCATCGCCGACATTGGCGCCCGGTGCGATCCCCAGCCCGCCCACTTGCGCCGCGCAAGCGTCGGAAATGTAATCGCCGTTCAGGTTAGGCGTGGCCAGCACGGAATATTCGTCTGCCCGCGTCACCACTTGCTGGAAGATAGAATCGGCAATCCGGTCGTTGATCATCAACTTCTTCTTCCATGCCCCCTTGCCGTGCGTGGCATAAATCGTCGCCAGAACTTTTTCCACTTCCTTGTAGACTGCCTGCCGGAAGTCTTCCGTGGCAAACTCCATGCCCGGCTCGATCAGCGCGGCATTTTGCTCGATCGAGATATTCGGGTCTTTATCTTTGTTGCCGAGAATCCAGCTCTCGCGCTCGGTCACCACCCGGTCGCGAAACTCCTCGGTCGCCAACTCGTATCCCCATTTGCGGAACGCTCCCTCGGTAAACTTCTGGATGTTTCCCTTGTGCACCAGGGTTGCACTCTTGCGCCCGCTCTTCAGCGCAAACTTGATCGCCATCCGCACCAGTCGCTTGGTTCCGGTAATGGAGATCGGTTTGATCCCGACGCCTGAATCCAGCCGCACCTGCTTCTTGCCGCCCTTCAACATCTCTTTGTTAAGGAACTCGATGAGCCGCGCAGCCTCCGGCGTTCCCTGCTCCCACTCGATACCGGCGTAAACGTCTTCTGTATTTTCGCGATAGATCACCACATCCATGCGCTCGGGATGCTTCACCGGCGACGGCACGCCCTTGTAGTACTTGACCGGCCGCACGCAGCAATACAGATCAAGAATCTGCCGCAACGCCACATTCAGCGAACGGATGCCGCCTCCGACCGGCGTAGTCAGCGGCCCTTTGATCGCTACCCGAAATTCGCGGATGGCGGCGACGCTGTCATCGGGCAGCCAGGTTTTGAATTTCGCCATGGCCTTCTCGCCCGCAAACACTTCGTACCAGACGATGCGCCGCTTGCCCTTGTAAGCCTTCTCCACCGCCGCATCGAACACCCGCACCGAAGCCTTCCAGATGTCCCGCCCCGTGCCGTCGCCCTCAATGAAGGGCACAATCGGATTGTCGGGAACCTGGTAAGCCCCGTCGCTGTAAGTAATCCGCGCGCCGTTCGCCGGCACCGGCACACCGTTGTAGGAAGCCACCATTAAAACCCTCCGCAATGGATGAATGACGATTGACAGGGCAAACCATTAATTATAAAGGTTACCCACCAGCGGCGACAGTCCGCGAGCCAGGCAGACCACCACGGGCCACGTAGGGGCAGAGCCTGTCCTGAGCGAACTCGAAGGATGTCCTCACCTGGCCAGCCGAGCAAGGCTCGGCAGAGAGTCCCGCTACAATGCAGATATGTCCCATAATTTCTCATGCGGCCGAATTTCTTTCCTGGCCTTACTCTTCGTAATCTTCTTATCGGCTGCTTTGTCCGTCGTAGCCCAGAACCCACAGCCGCAAAGCCCTGGCGAGATCTCCAAGCCAGCCCCGCTTCCCGAGGCTCCTCCTCAGACCCCGCCCCACGCCTTTTGGGATCGGACCAACATTCTCCTGTTCTCCGGTGTCGCGGTCTTCCGCAGCCTCGACTATGCCTCCACCCGAAACTTCCTGGCTCGGGGCCGCGTAGAAGTTCTGATCCCCGACGACGTCGTCAACAACTCCGCTGGATTTGCCAGCCTGGAAGCGGCAGGAACGCTCACGTCCGTCGGCCTCTCCTACTTGATGCACCGCACCGGCCACCACAAACTCGAACGCTGGATCTCGATCGGCCATATCGGTGTCACCGGCTTCGGCGTCGTGAGAAACTACTCGCTGAAGTCAAAGCACCCATGAATCACTTCTGGACTTGCTATTTTGCGGGTAGTCGATAGTTTTCGTAGAACCCGCTGTCGAAGAGCTCGTTGGGATCGTAGTCACGTTCCTTGGCGAAAAACGGGTCCAGCATCGGATAGGCGGCTCGGGCCTCGTCTCGCCTTGGGTAAAGCTGGTCAGGCAGAGGTAGAACGTCCCTCCGTTGGCAATAGCCGCATCTACAAGCTCTCGCGTCCATGTTTGCGCTGATTTCTTACCTTCCTCCGTCAGGGGCACATTAAAGGACAAAGCGAAAGAGTCTTCCCGCGCATACGCAAGAAAGCAATTCAGGGTCCTTCGGTACGAAGCGCACCGTCAGATTCAGCAAGTCAACCTGCCGCGGTAACAGAACGCGGCGCATCGCATCCATAAAGTCTGTAAACCTACCGATAGGCACAAAATACTCCGGCAAAATGTCCGTATCCGTTGCCGAGTCGTAGGCCAGGAACTCGATCGGTGGTCACATGGCGTTGTTGCGCGAAATAATGTGCGTGGACAGTAGGTCCGCCATGGGCTCGTGCAAGAACCAGCGAACTGACTCTCCTGTGTCAGAATGCCTGGAGAGAGCAAACGCCGCCCGGTTACGAGTGACTCCGGTCTCTTCTTGCAGCTTATAGATTCCTGCTGGCCGCTCCGCGGTTTTGACAAACTTGTAGACCGCCACATGTCGCAGGAAATCGCTCTTGCGAATCGATGGCCAGGCGTATTCCAAGCCCACTTCTGGATTTCCCTTTATATACTTGTCAAAGAAGGCCGGGTACTCTCTGTAGTTCATGGACGCATGCTTCTCGAAAACATCGTTAGTGGTTAGCTCCAGATCGACGTCCAGAATGACTCCGAACAACCCATACCCGCCAATAGCCAGGGAGAACAGTTCCGGATTTTCGGCGCGGCTAACCTGCACGATTGATCCGTCCGCCTTCATGAGCCGGAAACCTCGAACTGTTTGAATGATGGTCCCATATCGAGGATCACGCCCGTGTGCATTCACGCCCGAGCGTAAAAATATTCGACGCCTGCTGTACCTCGACCGCCAAACCATAGGGACTTGCGTAGTCTTGGATCTCTTTCCATGTGGCTCCGCTCTGAACTCTGATCGTCCTGGTCCCCTGATCCAGGCCCAGAACTTTGTTGAAATGAGTCATGTCGATCACCAAACCTCCACGATATGCGGTCTGCTGGCCTTGGCTGTGACGCTTGCCGGCGATCGAGACCTTCAGATGTTCTTTCTGGGCCCGCGCGAGCACCCCTCGAATCCCTTCGATATCGTGCACTTCGTAAACCTCACGTACCTCCACGGGATTCAAGCGGCTCACATCATTGACGATAGGAACTCGGGTGCTATCCGTTGCCTGACTGTCATCTGGGCGGCAAGAACCACTACCCAGAACAGCAACCGGCGCGATAGAAGCGTTGCAACTATCATTACGGCCTTTCTGGCAGCGCGACACTGGCAACACACTGCAAAAATCACAAACAACTGCGCACCGTCGAGAATCTCACGAACAGACCGCACGTTTCGGGCCGCGCCGCGCCGTGGTGAAAATCGGATGAGAAAAGGCCTATACTGTCCCCCAGCACTCCCTGGTTCGTAGGAGCCCTTCATGACCCGGTTCTTTCCCCTCCCAGCATTCTGCATCGTGGCGATTTTCCTGGTGCCGTCCGCCATGCGGGCGGCGGAAACTCATCCCGACCGCTTCCAGATGAACCATGACATTCGCATCCAGCCTGACGAAAAAGTCGGCGATGTTACCTGCATCGGCTGCTCCATCTACGTTCGCGGTCAAGTATCGGGTGACGTCACCGCTATCGCTGGAAGCGTAGTTGCAGAACCAGGTGCCTCGATCGCGGGAGACGTTACGGCAATTGGCGGCGATGCCCGGCTCGAGAGCGGTACCCAGGTGGCGGGCGACCTGACCGCGATTGGCGGGGCCCTGCGCCGCGACCCGCAGGCCACCGTGGCCGGCGCTGTCACTACCATGGGAGGCCGCGGCTGGATTTTCCTGATTTTCCTGCTGCCCTTCGCCGTGCTCGGCGGAATCATCGCGCTCATCATCTGGCTGATCCAGCGCAGCCGGCGCCCCGCCCCGGTTCCCGCTTACACTCTGCACAGAAACTAACCCGCATGTTGGCCGCGGGCGGCTTGCCCGCGCTTTCAGCCGGAATCAGAATTTCGTTGGATGCTTCAGCGATACATGCAGTCCCAAAGGTCTGGTGCGGGGCTTCCCGCAATCGCGAGTCGCCCGCGGCCACACATGCCCACTTACTCCGCAAACACCCGCTCGTAAATCGCCCGCACCGTGCTGAACGTCCCATCCAACTCGCCGTCCAGCCCTTCCGGAAAGTCGCACCCCAGAATCTGCCCGGTCAGCTTTTCCGTGACCTTTCGTCCGTGCTCGGTCGCTGGCAGCCACTTACCCGCCCGCCCTGCCACCAGACGCGCCACGTGCTCCACCGTCCGCAATAATTCAGCCGCATGGTCGAGTGCCC
>CATPBJ010000013.1 GCA_955652395.1 uncultured Terriglobales bacterium
CCGCTCCATTGAAATCACTGCTCTAAAGAAAGACCTCCAGGTGCGGGCGCGCAAAGGCTACTACGCGCCGCGGCAGTAGCGGAAGAACAACCTGTCAAGAAGAACTCCAGTCGGGGCCATGAGTTGAGGCTGTTACCTTAGCGCCCGTGATTGGCGGCCTCGCGAGGCTCTCCCACTTACTCCGAGCCCGAAACCACTTTCCTTCCACGCCGCGGAAAATCGTACGCACCTTGAGCCGATACCATTCCTCCGTCCTGCCAGGCAAGTATAGGTAACCGTGACCTCTCGCCGGATCATACTCGTAAAACACTACAAAGATGAGTCGCTCATCCGGCAATTTCGCGTAGAAAGAAACTTCGTAGCGTTGAAGTGCCTTTGGGGGCTTGGTGACGACTGAGACCAGTCGATGATGAAATGGTCAGGCTGTTTGGGACTCGTCCCAGTCCAACTCGTTCCTGGACCAGTCCCGACGTCAGAGTTTGCAAGTGTCTTCGGGTCGGTGATTTCGATCGGAGTTTTGAGATCCACGCCTTTGATCGCGATTTTGGATCGGCCGCTTTTCGCGAACACCGCGGCGGGGAATACCAGCAGGAGGAAGCAGGCCATGACCGCGAGTAGTCGCCTCATGCTCACCTCCTACAAGTCGCCTCAAGATTAGATCGCTTTCAACTGGGCAATTCAATCTTGGAAACTCTTTGACCGGTCTGCCAACGCGGCGTTCTTGGGCGGATCTGAAGTGAGTTTTTCCCGCAGCCCTATTAGTTAGGCGGAGTTTTGCTCGTTCGAACCTATTTTGCTTCGCGTCTGGCGTGGTCGTCTACCGGAGGCACGGTTAGCGGCGTGTCATGGTCGCAGATGAAGAAGGCGACCAACTTTGCCGGCTCTTTGTCGCTGGCGTTGGCCGAAACCTGGTGGACACCGTTCGGCGCCTCGTAAAAGCTTTCTCCTGCCTTGTAGACGCGCTCGGGTCCACCCTTTACCTGAAAGCGAATCGCGCCTTGGGCCACGTATCCGATCACGGTGCAGGGATGGCTGTGCGGCTTGTCTGCCTCTCCCGGCGCGTAGTTCACTTCGACGACAGTGGCTCGCAGGTGACTGCCATCCAGCTGAGGCAACGAGTGAGAGAAATTGGCGGGATGGCTCGCTCCCACGCCGGATTGCGCGGAGGAAAAGCGTGGGCTGATGCCCACGACTACAGCAATGGCAAGGGATAGCGAGAGGGGTAGAAGGAAGCGCAAGCTGTGCTGCTTCTGACTGGTTCTTAACATGGTTGTCTCCTTCGTCGCCGGATGACCATAGCTCGCCAGGAATGGAACGGCAAATCCTTTGACTGTGCACCGGCCAAGCACGTTAGCGTCGGCTCTGGCCAGGATGAGGTGAAGGGTTGAACTTAGGGGCCAGAGGTGCGAAGTCAGACGTCCGAGGCCCGATTGCAGTGCTACAATTCCGCATGGGCCGTAAACCGGCATCAAACCCGGTGTAAGGCCATGAAGCAGGTACCGTGCTTTTCTTTAAGTCAGCCCCGTACGCGACGGTCCGGTTGATTATGGCGTCGATCCTGCTTTCGTCCATGATGTCGAATGAGGCGGCTGTGGCCCAGCAGTCTTCAGCGCAGCCATCTGTGGCGCACAAGCGTCCGGTCAAGGCGGCCAAGAAGCCCGTTCCTGCTCCTGATCCTCCGCCCGCTCCCCCCCCGACGCCTCCCACCCCGGAGCAGATGCCGGCATTGCCTCCGCAAGTTCGGTACAGCCGTGGGCAGCTTACGATTGTGGCCGAGAACTCCACGCTCGGTGACATACTCCGAGCGGTGCGGGCCCAGACCGGGGCCGTGGTGGAGGTTCCGCCGCATGCTACTGAGCGGGTCGTGACCCATCTCGGGCCCGGGCCGGCGCGCGATGTCCTCGCGGCCCTGTTGAACGGGAGCCACTTTAACTACGTGATGGTCGGTTCCCCAGCGCATCCCGACAATGTGGAGCGGCTTATTCTGACGTCAAAGTCCGGCGGAACCTCTGAGTCCGCGCCGGTAGTGGCGACGACTCAGAGCAACCACCAGGTTCAGATGGATGATCAGGGAGCCCAGGGCGTGGACATCGCCGAGCAGCCTGTCGATGACCCGGCTGAGAACCCTGCCGTCGGCGAGAACCCGCAGCCGCAGCCGAATGCCCAGCAGGTGAAGACTCCGGAGCAGTTGTTGCGTGAGCTGCAGCAACAACAGCAGCTACAGCAACAACAACAACAGCAGCAGCCCGGTGCGCCGCCCCCCCAAGGCGGACCGAACTAGATTCGGGCGTTGGACTTCAGACCTCAGACTTCAGACTCCCGACTTCGGACCTGGACCCCCGACTGCAGGATTCGGTTTGGATTTTTCTGTGCAGGTACCTGAGTGATCCGGTTGACGCCCCTAGTGCAGGCATGAGACGGGCGGTACGCCCGTTCTCCATCAAGATTCAGGCATACCTTCAAGTCTGTGTACTCGATGTCCGAAGCCCGGTGTCCGAAGTCCGATGTCTGAGGTCCGAAGTCCGAAGTCTGGCTTCAGTCGCCGCTGGCTTGGCTTTCGCTGGGGACGAGGATGGAAGCGGCGGCGGTGTGGGTGCGCTGGCGTGAGCGATAAGCGAAGGCGTACAGAATGGCGGTCACGGCGGCGTAAGCCGCGAGAATCCCCACCAGCACAACGGTGACGGCAGTAAAAGACATGACCAAAGCAACCAGTAACCCGCCCAAGCTCGGCCTACTTTCCTGTCAAGTACCGGACAAGACGCCCGGACCGTTTAGCGCAATCCCTGACTCTACCCGCCGTTGACGCTAGCCGCTGTTAGCAACTAAGATACGTGAGTAGAGTCGCGCAAACCTACTTTCTATCATTTCTGTGGGGCCGTCCATATTACGGAAGACCAGTCGTTACTTTCGCCAATTTCATGCCTATTACCAAGATTTCCGTGCGCGGGGCGCGGCAGCATAACCTCAAGAATATAAACGTCGAAATCCCGCGCAATACCCTCACGGTGATTACCGGGCTGAGCGGGTCGGGGAAGTCTTCCCTGGCCTTTGACACCATCTACGCTGAGGGCCAGAGGCGGTACGTGGAGACCCTCTCGGCCTATGCGCGGCAGTTTCTGGACCAGATGGAGCGTCCGGACGTGGATGCCATAGACGGCCTCAGCCCGTCGATTTCGATTGAGCAGAAGACCACCAGCCGCAGTCCGCGGTCCACGGTGGGGACGATCACCGAAATCTACGATTACCTTCGTCTTCTGTTCGCTTCGATCGGAGTGCCCCATTGTCCCAAATGCGGACGGGCGATTGCGCGGCAGTCCGCCGAGCAGATTGTGCAGCGGGTCATGAGCCTCACTCCGGAAGATCGCGTAATGGTGCTGGCTCCCATCGTGCGCGGACGCAAAGGCGAGTTCAAGAAAGAGATGGAGAAGTTAGTCCAGCACGGCTTCACCCGGGCGCGAATCGATGGTGAGCTGGTTAATCTCGAAGGCGACATTCCGCTGGACAAGCGAAGAAATCACACCATCGAAGTGGTGATTGACCGGCTGCTGGTGAAGCCGGGGATCGAGCATCGATTGGAAATGTCTGTGGGGCTGGCGATGAAGCTGGCGGGCGGGTTGGTGCAGGTGGCGGTGGTGGGCGGTGAGGAACAACTATACTCGGCGAAGCTGGCGTGCCCGGATTGCGGGATCAGCGTGCCTCAGTTGGAGCCGCGATCGTTTTCCTTTAACAGCGCCTACGGCGCGTGTCCGGAGTGCCACGGTTTGGGCAGCCGTTATGAATTTGATTCTGCCCGGGTGATCAATGACTGGTCCAAACCCCTGCTCGATGGCGGACTGGGTCCGGGTTCGGCGTCACAGAACCTGATTCATCAACTGCAAATTACAGCGGCGGCCCACGGATTTGACCTGGGAACGCCATTCGAGAAGTTTCCCGAGAAGATCCAGAACCTTTTGCTCTACGGCGAGGCGGGGAAAAACGGGAGCGACGCGGGCAAGAACCGGAAGACCGGCTTCCGCGGCATTCTGGGCTACCTCAAGCAGGCGGTGGACGAATCCACTTCCGACACCTACCGGGAATTTCTGCTGGACTACATGTCGGCTACCCAGTGTCCTGTGTGTCAGGGCAAGCGGCTGCGGCCGGAGAGCCTGGCAGTGAAGGTGAATGGCATGTCCATCGCCGACTTCACGATGTTGCCGGTGTCGCGGGCGGTGGAAACGGCGCGCAAGATCAAACTCAACGGTCGTGAGGCGATGATTGCAGGGCGCATCGTGCACGAGATTGTGGAACGACTGCAGTTTCTGGATGCCGTGGGGCTGGGCTACATCTCCCTGGAACGGTCGGCGGCCACCCTTTCCGGCGGAGAAGGACAGCGTATCCGTCTGGCCACGCAGATCGGATCCAAACTGCGAGGCGTGCTCTACGTGCTGGATGAGCCTTCCATCGGATTGCATCATCGCGACAATGGCCGGCTGCTGAAGGCGCTTGAGGAATTACGCGACTTGGGAAATACCGTCCTGGTGGTGGAACACGATGAAGAAACCATCCGGCGGGCGGACTATGTGATTGATCTTGGGCCCGGTGCGGGCCGGCATGGCGGTGGGCTGGTGGCGCATGGAACCCCGCAGGAGATCGAGCAAGTGCCGGAGTCGCTGACCGGAGCATACATTTCAGGCCGGGTACAGATTGAAATGCGGGCGGAGCGGCGGGCGCCGAACGGGACGGCGATTACGCTGTTGGGTGCGCGGGAAAATAATCTCAAGAGTCTTGACGTTGTTTTCCCCCTCGGGGTGATGACGGTCGTGACCGGGGTCTCTGGATCGGGCAAATCTACATTGGTCAACGACATTCTTTACCGCGCCCTCGCCCAGAAGCTTTACCGGTCTCGGGAAGAGCCTGGCGCACACAAGGCGATTTCCGGCACGGAAAATATCGACAAGGTCATTCGTATTGACCAGTCGCCGATCGGGCGCACGCCGCGTTCGAATCCCGCAACCTATACCGGAGTATTTGCGCAGATCCGCGATCTTTACGCGATGCTGCCGGAATCACGCGAACGAGGCTACAAGCCGGGACGATTCTCCTTCAACGTCTCGGGTGGGCGCTGCGAAGCTTGCCAGGGCGAGGGGCAGCGGCGGATCGAGATGAATTTTCTGCCCGATGTGTATGTGCTGTGCGAGGTCTGTGGCGGTAAACGCTACAACCACGAAACCTTGGCGGTGAAATACAAAGGACAATCAATCGCCGATCTGCTGGAAATGCCGGTTTCGGATGCGTTGCCGATTCTGGAGAATATTCCCCAGGTCCGGCAGAAGCTGCAGACACTGGTCGATGTGGGGCTGGGCTACATTCACCTGGGACAGTCAGCGGTGACGCTGTCCGGCGGAGAGGCCCAGCGCATCAAGCTGGCGCGGGAGTTGAGCAAGCGGCAGACTGGCAAGACCATGTATCTCCTGGACGAGCCTACGACCGGTCTGCATTTTGACGATGTGAAGAAATTGCTGGAGGTTCTGCACCGGCTGACCGACCTGGGGAATACAGTTATGATCATCGAGCACAATCTGGACGTGATCCGCAACGCTGACTGGATTATTGATCTCGGTCCGGAAGGCGGAGAAGAAGGCGGACGCATCGTTGCTCAGGGCACGCCCGAGCAGGTGGCGCGCAACAAGAAGTCTTACACCGGACAGGCGTTGTCGGGATATTTCTCCAATGGGCAGGGCGTGCTCAAGGAGAAGAGCTCGATCGCATAGAATAGACAAACCAATCGTGTCCTCACCAGATCAGCCTCTTCCTGAAATGCAGCTCGAGCCCCCGGTTGAACCGTCGGCGGCTGTCGCTGCAGGGGTGATTAATCCGGGCGCCGAGAATCCACCATGGAGCGGGCTTGATCTCCTGATTGTGGGGCTGGTTTTGGTGGCGGCCCTGTTCCTGTTCAGCTCGATATTTTTCGTCATCGTTCTGCATAGCTCGCTCTCCCGGGGTGTTTCCGCCGCTGAGCTAGGCAAGAATCCCGGGCCGCTCGTGATTGTCCCAAGCATGACGCTGGCCTACCTCGCGATGCTGGTAGCCATGTATGGGCTGGTGACGCGTCACCGGCAACGTCCTTTCTGGCAGACTGTGGGGTGGCGCTGGCCCAGGAACCTGGGCTGGCTGGCGTTCCTGGCGGCCGGCACTTTTCTGGCCGTGACCCTGGGAGAAGTTTCGCGGCTGTTACCGATTCCGAAATCGTTGCCCATGGACCAGTTTTTCCAAAACCGGCAGGGCGCGTATCTCATGATGATTTTCGGGGTGGCCATCGCTCCCCTGGCCGAAGAGATGCTCTTTCGTGGATTCCTGTACCCGGTGTTGGACCGCTGGTTGCAAACGCTGTTTATGACACCACCGCAGGTTCGGCGGGGCTGCCTATGGATCCTGATCATGGCCGGTTGGGGATATGTGGAGCACCGCCTTCCGCTGGCGTGGTCGGTCCTGCTGGCGATTGTAGTTTTTCTAGTAGTCGGGGCAGTGGTGGTGGCGCGAAGTTTGAAGGCGGGAGAGAGACCCTCGGGTCTGGTCCTGCTGCCGGCCTCTACGACCGTGGCCTGGGGGGTGACATCGGGAGCGGTTTCCGATCATGTCTTCGGAATCGCTACGACGGTGCTTCTGGTTTTGGCCGGTCTGCTCGGAGTGTTCAGTATGGCGCCAACCCGGGAGGCTTCGGCGGCCGGCAGGTGGGGCAGGTTCCTGGCGGTGCTGGCGACGAGCTTCGCTTTTGCCATAGTGCACAGCGAACAGCTGGGACAAGCCTGGGGACCACTGCTGGTTCTGTTCATGGTGGGCCTGGTTCTAACTATCACGCGAGTGGTGACTCGATCGGTGACGCCCGGACTTCTGATTCACGTGGGCTATAACCTCATGCTCTTCGGCGTGCTTTATTGGGGGACCGATCATTTCCGTCATCTGGAGCGCATGACTCAATAGCAGGGTGCATTGAGCGTGATAAGGTAGGTTTTCATGGCTTCCGCGCGCCAGGATTTGCTGCGTTTGCTGGCTTCCAAGTCGTTCCGGCTGGGACCGTTCAAGCTCTCGTCCGGGGGGACGAGCGACTACTACATCGATTGCCGTAGTACTACTCTCGCGGCCAAGGGTGCGCGTTTGACTGGGCAGGTGGTCCTCGACGAGATTCGGGCTCGGGGATGGAAGCCCAAAGCGATTGGCGGCCTGACCATGGGTGCCGATCCGATTGTGGTGGCGGTTTCTGTGGCCAGCGGCGACGTGGATGGATTTCTGGTGCGCAAAGCCGAGAAGCAGCACGGCACAGAACGGCGCATCGAAGGCTTCCAGGAAAAGGGTGCACGCGTAGTGATTGTGGATGATGTTTGCACCACGGGAGCCTCGACGGTGCAGGCAATCGAAGCGGCGAGGGAATTCGGTTTTGAGGTTGTAGGTGCGCTGTGCCTGGTGGAACGTGAAGAGGCGGGAGGGCGTCCGAACGTTGAGAGAGCCGCCGCACCCGCCCCGTTTGTTTCCGTGTTCACCGCCCGCGATGTAAGGCAAGAACATCTGCTGCAAAATGACGAGACTTCTCCGGGAATGCCTGCGGCAGGTTCCGGCTGCGAGATTTGCGGAAAGCCGGCCGTGGTGCATAGCCCCCGAATCCGCTGCGAAGGGCATAAAGTTTGATTCGAGTCGTCAGTCGCCGGTCTTCAGTCGTCATTTTAGGTGTCCAAGCAGACGAATGGAGTTCTGACGACTGACGACTTCCCCATGATTCAAACTCTTGAATGGACTGATTCCGGCGTGCGCTTCATTGATCAGACGAAGCTGCCGACCGAAGAGACCTACGTTACCTGCAAGACTTACACCCAGGTTGCCGACGTCATTCGCAATATGGTGGTGCGGGGTGCGCCGGCCATTGGTGTGGCTGCGGCCATGGGCATCGCGCTGGGCGTGAAGAATTCCAAGGCCGAAAATGGTGGCGATCTGAAGCAGGAGTTTGATCAGATTTGCGATGTGATTGCGAAGACCCGGCCGACAGCGGTGAATCTTTTTTGGGCGATCAAGCGCATACGCGACAAGTTTGAAATGCTACGAGTGCGGCCCTTGGCGCAGATCAAGCAGGCGCTGATTGAAGAAGCGCAACGCATGCACGCCGAGGATATCGCCACCAACCAGGCCATGGGCAGACACGGCGCCACCTTGATGCCGGCAAGCGGTGGGGTGCTCACCCACTGCAATGCCGGGGCCCTGGCTACCTGCGGATATGGCACGGCTTTAGGCGTGATCCGCGCCGCCGTCGAGCAGGGCAAGACGATCCACGTTTATGCCGATGAGACACGTCCCTTCCTGCAAGGGTCGCGGTTGACCGCGTGGGAGCTGATGAAGGATGGTATTCCTACAACTGTGATTTCCGACAACATGGCCGGCGCCATGATGAAGCAAGGGAAGATTAACGCCATCGTGGTGGGCGCCGACCGCATCGCGGCGAATGGCGATGTGGCCAACAAGATTGGGACTTATTCGGTGGCGGTGCTGGCGAAGGAACACGGCATCCCGTTTTATGTGGCCGCTCCGTTGTCGACCGTGGATTTCGAAACGCCCGAGGGCAGTGGGATTCCCATCGAGCAACGCGACGGAAAAGAAGTCACGCATATCGCTGGCCGGCAGATGGTGCCCGATGGCGTCGAGGTGGAAAATCCTGCGTTTGATGTCACGCCAGCGAAGTATGTTACGGCGATCGTAACCGAGTCTGGGATTGCGCGGGCGCCGTATGGAGAGTCATTGCGACGGCTGAGTTCAGGGTAGGCACGGGCCTCCACGCCCTTGTGTAGGGCTGTCAAACGTTGCACGCTTTTCCGTGGGTGAACTTTTCAGGCACTACCCTCGTAGACTAAGCTAGAAGCGATTCCCGTGAGGCGCAACCATGCTCGCTTTTCTTCTCTGGTGCATTCTTTTTGCAGTGTGCTGGCCGCTGGCCCTGCTGGCGCTGGTGCTCTATCCGTTTGTGTGGGTGCTGCTGTTGCCGTTTCGGCTGGTCGGCATTGCGGTCCACGGTGCGCTGGCGTTGGTTTGGGCCGTGGTCATGCTCCCGGCGCGGCTGCTCAGTACGCCATTCAGGATCTGAAGCGAAATGGAAACCCAGCATTTGGCAACTAGCCAACATCTCCCACAGTGAAGCGTCGAGCTTCCCTCGACCGGACGGGTCAAAGACCCGACCCCACACAGTCCTGTTACCGCCAAGGCGCTAAGTGCCAATAGCCAAGTGCTAAAAGCTGAAGTCTTCACGCCGCGCCTGGTCCCTGCATTCCGGCCTTCACGGCTTTCAAATCCAGAGTACGGACCAGCCGCAGCAGAGAATTGGGGTGCATTCCCAGTGCCTTTGCGGCTTCTATGTAACTGCCATTGGCCTGGTGCAGCGCTTGCAGGACTAATTGCTTCTTGGTTTCTTTGATACTGCCGTGGTACTTGTCGGTCGACGCCGTAGCCGCGGAACCAGCTTCGAGGACGGCCTCAGGCAAGTCGTCCGGGAGAATGGAATCTGTGGAGCCCAGCACCAGCGCCCGTTCCAGGGCGTTTTCCAGTTCACGAACGTTACCCGGCCAGTCGTAATGCATCAGACAGGCCAGCGCTTCGGATGAGATCGGCTTCACTCGCATCCCGCACTTGCGGCTGGCCTTGGCTGCAAAGTGGTCCGCCAGCGCTGATATGTCCTCGCGTCGTTCGCGCAACGCGGGCATGTTGAGAGTGACCACGTTCAGTCGGTAGTACAGGTCGTTGCGGAAAGTGCCCGCCTTGACGGCTTCAGGCAGGCTTCGGTTGGTGGCGGCAACCAGGCGGATGTTCAGTTTGATCGGCCGGCTACCGCCCAGGCGCTCGAATTCGCGCTCCTGCAAGACCCTTAGCAGCTTGGCTTGCAAACCGAGTGCGAGTTCGCCGATCTCGTCCAGAAACAGCGTTCCGCCTTCGGCCACTTCCACTTTGCCTTTCTTCTGGGTGGCAGCGCCGGTGAAGGCGCCCTTTTCGTGGCCAAACAGTTCGCTCTCCAGCAGAGTTTCGGCGATGGCGGCGCAATTGATGGCTACGAAAGGCCGGTTCGCACGAGAGCCATTGCGATGAAGGGCACGGGCCACCAGCTCCTTCCCCGTCCCGCTTTCGCCCTGGATGAGGACCGTGGAGTCCGTGGGCGCGACCCGGCGAATGAAATCGAATACTCTGCGCATGGCGGGACTTCCGCCGACCATATTGTGTTCGAGCTCGATCTCAGCACGCAGCTCCTGGTTTTCCCGCCGCAGCTCTTCCCAATGACTCACGTTGTCAAAGGCCAGGCTGGCGATGCCGGCGACTGCGGTCATCATCTGCAAGTGGTCTTCGTCGAAGCGCACTGTCGGGCTGGTGGTGTCCAGATAGATGGCACCGAGGACCCTTTCGGCAATCACCAGCGGAACGCAGAGCAGAGACCTCACTTTCAACTCAACCAAAGTCTTGACCTGGCGCAGGGCTTGATTCCCCAGGACATCGCTGACAACGAGGCCGATGCGTTCTTTCAAAGCCCGCTGCACCATGGTGCGACTGACCCGAACCGGATGGCCGGGCCCGCGCACCCGGTCCCAGGCAGCGGTGGAGGTGAACTCGTCCGGGTTGTCACAGAGCAGAACGGCGCCGCGCTCCGCCGGAACTACGTCGAATATGAAACCCAGGAGCTGCCATTGGAGCGAGTCCCGGTCCCGAATGCCACCGATCCCTGTAGCAATCTTCAGCAGCGAATTCAAATCACGAGCATGGCGCGCCGAGGAAGGCAAGCCCGCGACCATCTTCTCCGGTTGCAGGTAGAGCGAGTCTTGCGCCCGAAGCAGAAGGGGAGAGCCCTCAAAAGCCGCGGTGTCCTGGAACTCAACCGGATTCCCGGCGGGGTGCTCTCCGTCTTCGTTGAGCAGGAAGAGGAGCACCGAATCGCCGATATAGATCTGGTCTCCGTGTCGCATCTCCTGCTGCTCGACGGGGACGCCGTTGACCAGGGTGCCGTTGCGGCTTCCCAGATCGTGGATGGAGACCTGTTCACTGCTGGCGACGACCAGACAGTGCCTCCGCGACAATGCGGGATCGGGTGCCCAGAGGTGGTTCGATGAGTCGCGGCCGATGGATACTTCGCCGGCAGGCAGAGAGAAAGCCGTCCCTTTCAACGGGCCGCCGATCCCCACCAGTCTGGGATTCATCTCCCCCATCCTTCTCTCCGACACCCCAGTTCCTGCTTAGAATAACCGGGCCGCCGCGTGAATGACGCCTGAAAATTAACCTAAAGGATGGGGCGTCATTAACCGCTGGGTTAGCCGGTACAGTGACGACGCTCACCGAGAATTTGCGCCCGCGCCGGTACCGATCTACAACGTCAAGCTAATCAGCGACTTGTGGGCGGAATTCGATTTAGGTTTGCGCCGGGGCTGACTGGCACGCCACCTGCAATCAACAGTAACGCCAAGGGTTTTTAGAGCCAGTGCGAAAAGCCAGAGACGGCCGATAGCGAAACAAAGCAGAGTGGCTTTGGAAGACAGGTCGATCCTGCGTGGTTTCACCCGTCTCGAACACGAGGAGATTTTATGAAAGACCAACTGTTTGCTCTCATCGGCCTGGGCCTGCTGCTCGCCACTGCATCTGCCTACGCCCAGACCGGCGTGGTGAAGGCGAATGTTCCGTTCAACTTCATCGTAGATAAAACCGAGCTTCCCGCGGGCAGTACAAGATCCAGGGGCTTGGCATCA
This sequence comes from uncultured Terriglobales bacterium, assembly GCA_955652395.1. GTDB lineage: Bacteria > Acidobacteriota > Terriglobia > Terriglobales > Acidobacteriaceae > JAIQFF01. The sequence continues at coordinate 11,736 of CATPBJ010000013.1, forward strand.
CCCGAAGCGCGATGACCATTCAGAGTCTGGACGGCAGGATCGTCAAGGTGTTCTTGCCGAATGCCTGCGAATCGCCCCAAAAGCAAAAGACTACGAAAGTGGTTTTCCACCGCTATGGCGCCCAGTACTTCCTGGCCCAGATCTGGACGAATGGAAACAACCAAGGCGAGGAACTGCCCACCAGCGGGCTCGAGGCCGAAGTGGCCCGGACTGGCCCGACCCAAAATGTTGTCGTAGCCGCGACGCTACGTTAGATGCGCCCTTCGGGGGAAGGCGCACTTCTGGCGTAGCCAAGCTAAAAGGGGGCACATCCGGTGCCCCTTTTTTATTTTTCCGCTGGGTCCCAAAACCAGCGAGCGCAAGGTTCACTGGCAACCGGGATGCAACTGGCGAGCCAGGGCCGTGCCTGCTACCATCGCACCAGATGGCCCGTCCCAAGCCTAAAAAGAAGGTAAAAATCGGAGCGAAGAAGGAAGCCGGGAAAACTGGCCAGGCTCCGCTGGGTGCGCCCGGTGAACTGGTCATCATCACCGGAATGAGTGGATCGGGCAAAGCGTCCGTGCTCAAGGCGTTCGAGGACCTGGGCTATTACTGCGTGGACAATTTGCCAGTTGAGTTGATTCCACGCTTTGCGGAGTTGGTCGGGCAGTCCTCCGAGATCAGCCGCACAGCCCTGGTGGTGGACGTTCGTGAAGGTACGCAACTGGAAGGGCTTCCGGCGATCGTGAACTCGGTCAAGCGGATGCTGCCGACCAAAGTGATTTTCCTCGAAGCCGCGGAATCCATTCTGCTGCGGCGGTTCAGCGAGACTCGCCGGCCGCATCCGTTAGGCACCCACGCGCCGGTGAAGTCTTCGCTGGCAACCGAGCGCCGCCATCTTCGCTACATCCGGGCCATGGCAGACCTGGTCATCGATACGTCCAGGTTTAATGTCCACGAACTCCGGGCCTATATCACGGAACGTTTTCACAAGCGGGAGTCGGGCAAGAACATCCTTGTGTCCTGCGTCAGTTTCGGATTCAAACACGGAGTGCCCGACGACGCCGACCTGCTTTTCGACGTTCGCTTCCTGCCCAATCCACACTTCGTGCCCGAGTTTCGGCCGCTTACCGGGCTGGATCCGAAAGTCGCCAAATATATCCGATCGTTCCCCCAGAGCCGTGAATTTATCCAGCGAATTTCTGAGTTGCTGGTATACCTGCTGCCGCACTACGTCCGCGAAGGCAAGAGCTATCTGACCATCTCCTTTGGTTGCACTGGCGGCCAGCACCGCTCGGTCATGATCGCGGAGGATGTCGGCAAACGCCTGCGCAAGGCGGGATACCGGGTAAAGGTGGTGCATCGGGACAGTCCGAAGTAAACAGTCGTCAGTCGTTGGTCGCTAGTCGTTGGCAAGAACCCTTAGCTGCGGCGCGCTTCGGCGCGCTGACGACTGAAGACTCAGGGCCAGCGACTGCAGTAGAATAGCATCTTGCGACGCATGGCGATTTCATCAGGCGCGGGCCTCGACTGGCTGCGCATCGAGAGCCCGGGATGCGGCAGCTGACCCGCCTTCTACGGTACGTGATTCCGTATTGGTGGCAGTTGTTGTCTTCAGTGTTGCTGATGGCCGCGGTGGGGCTGCTGGACGCCTTCCGGGTATTGCTCATCGGACCCATTTTTGACCGCGTCCTCAATCCCGGTTTGCCTACGCGCGAAATGCAGCTGTTCAAGGTTCCCTTCACCGGGAACACCGTGTACCTGCAGCAATTTGTTCCTTCCCACTTTCACAATCCCTGGACTGTTGTGGCCTTCGCGCTGGTCGCGGCGACAATTCTGAAGGGAATTTTCGATTATGCCGGCACCTACCTGGTGAACTATGCCGGGTTCGGCATGATTACCGATCTGCGAAACGAGCTGTACAACTCCATCCTGCGACGCTCCGCGGCGTTCTACCAGAGGCACACGACGGGCACCTTGATTTCAACCATCGTGAACGACATCGAACGGGTGCAGTTTGCCATGTCGAGCGTGCTGGCGGAGTTTCTGCAGCAATTCTTTACCTTGATCTTCACCGCGTTCGTGGTGGTGCTGCTGGGCGGAAAGCTGGCTTGGGTGCTTTTGCTGTTTGTGCCCTTCATCATGTACTCAGCGGGCAAAATCGGACGCCGGGTACGGCACACCACGCGCCGCGGCCAGGACAAGTTGGCCGACATCCAGAACATCCTTCACGAAACCATCACTGGCAACCGGATCGTCAAAGCATTCAGCATGGAGTCGTGGGAGATCGCGCGTTTCGCCAAAGCGGCGCAGCGGCTGTTCCGCGCCAATCTGCGTTCGGTGGCGGCGGCGGCGATCAGTTCTCCGCTGATGGATATTTTTGGCGCCATCGCGATCGCCCTGCTCTTACTGCTGGGACGCGAGCAGATCAATCGCCAGGTTTTTACGGCGGGAACATTTCTCGTGTTCATCGTCGCAGTTTTCAAGCTTTATGATCCGGTGCGGAAGTTCGCGGTCTTTAACAACAATTTCCAGCAGGCGCTGGGGGCGTCTTCGGAAATTTTCAAGTTTATGGACACCGAGGACGATGTAAGAGAGAAGCTCGGCGCCCGGCCCATACCGCCATTTACCAAAAGCGTTCGTCTGGAGAATGTGTGTTTCTCGTACGAAACGGACGGCGACGAATCGCGGGAAATTCTGTGCGACATCAATCTCGAAGTGCGCGCGGGAGAAGTGGTGGCGGTCGTAGGATCGAGTGGAGCGGGCAAGAGCACACTGGTGCACTTAATCCCGCGTTTTTTTGACGTGACCGCCGGCCGCCTGCTCATCGACGGACGCGACGTGCGCGACATCACGCTGGCTTCGCTGCGTTCGCAAATCGGGGTGGTCACGCAGGAGACGGTGCTTTTCAACGACACGTTGCGCAACAACATTGCCTACGGGCAGCCGTCTGTCTCGCAGAAGCAGGTAGAGGCTGCGGCCCGCGCTGCTTTGGCGCATGACTTTATTATGGAGTTGCCGGCCGGCTACGACACCATGATTGGCGAGCGCGGAGTGCGGCTCTCTGGTGGCGAACGGCAGCGCATCGCCATTGCCCGCGCGCTGCTGAAGAACGCGCCGATTCTGATTCTGGATGAGGCAACTTCGGCGCTGGACAGCGAGTCGGAGGCGCTGGTGCAGTCGGCACTGCAGAATCTTATGAGCGGCCGGACGGTGTTTGTGATCGCGCACCGGCTTTCGACCGTTCGTCGCGCCGACCGGATTGTGGTGCTGGAGAACGGGACGATTGCGGACATCGGTCCGCACGAAGAGCTGATGCAGAAACTCGGCACCTACCGGCGGTTGTATGATCTCCAGTTCATGGAAGGGGAGCAGCCCAAGGCGAATGCGGCCCGCTAGTGCTACGAAACACAAATGCCTATTCGTTCCATGACCGGGTTCGCGCAGGTGAAGGGTCAGGTAGCTGATCCGCGAAGCAATGTGCCAGGCAAGGCCTCGTTGGGTTTCACCTTGTCTTTGAAGTCGGTGAACCATCGTTTCCTCGACGTGCACTTCCGCATGCCGTCGGACAGCGATTCGCTGGAAATGAAATTGCGCCGGCTGCTCAAAGAAAAACTGGCCCGGGGCCACGTGGAATTGACCCTCAATCTGGAGCGCGGCGGGAGCGAGAGCTTTGCGCTCAACCGCCAGATTGCGGGGGGCTATATTCAGGCGTTTCGGGCGGCAGCGGCCGAGTTCGGTCTGGCAGCCGAGCCGGATTTGAACGCGGTGTTGCGCCTGCCCGGAGCTTTGGACTCCGCGGCTCTGCCCGCGGATGGCGCTCTCGAGGCGTCCGTCCTGACCAAGTTGGAAGAGCTTCTCAATCACCTCAATCAGATGCGGGAAGAAGAAGGACGCGGCATTGAACGGGAGTTGCGGCAGAGCATGGCCCAGGTACAGAAGGCCGGCGACGGAGTGGAGAAACATCGCCAGGCGGTGCAGCAGACATATGTCGACAAGTTGAAGACGCGCATGCAGGAGTTGATTGGAACTCAGGTAGACCCGGAACGTCTGCTGCAGGAGGCGGCGCTGCTGGTCGACCGCAGCGATATCCAGGAGGAACTGGTCCGTCTGGATACGCACGTGCAGCACTTCCTCGGCTTGCTCGAGCAGGGTGGCGAAGTGGGCAAGAAGCTGGATTTTCTACTGCAGGAAATGAATCGGGAGGCCAACACGCTGCTGTCGAAAACTTCTGGTTTGGCAGGCGAGGCGCTGAACATCACTGAGATGGGGTTGGCGATCAAGACGGAAATCGAAAAGGCCCGCGAACAGGTGCAGAACATCGAATGAGGGGCGTGTACATTATTTCGGCGCCGTCCGGTTCGGGCAAGTCCACTCTGGTGGATCGGGTGCGGCAGATTGTGTCCGGCCTGAAATTTTCTATCTCTTACACCACCCGGCCGCCCCGGGCGGGCGAGAAAAACGGCCGCGAATATTATTTCATCTCCCGGGCTGAATTTGAGCAAATGATCCGCCAGGATGAGTTCCTCGAGTACGCCGACGTGTTCGGCAACTACTATGGCACGGCGCATCGTTTTCTGAGCGAGGCCGAACAAGAGGGAAAGGACCTGCTACTGGACATTGACGTTCAGGGAGCGGCTCAGATCAAGCGTAAGATTCCCGAGGCGGTTAGCATCTTCATTCTGCCTCCCAACCGGACGGAACTGGAGAAGCGGTTGCGCACTCGCAGTCTGGATGCGGAGGAGGTGATTCAGCGTCGTTTGGTCACGGCCTCCCGTGAGATTGAGAAATACTGCGAATACGACTATATTTTGGTTAACGACCGCCTGGAAGAATCTATCGATGCGCTGAAGTCGATCCTGCTCGCGGAGCGACTGATGCGACCAGGAGCCCAAGGACAGAAACAACGATCCGCTGACGACACCGACCTGATGGCCAAGGCAGAACGCTGCCGCCTGAGCAACGTGCGGGAGCGGTTGCAGCCGATTCTGGCTTCGTTCGAGAAAGTGGTGGCGCGGGGGGGACGCTAGCGGCAGGGGAGAACACGATGAAGTTGATGGATGGGTTTGACAGCAACTATCGGTACATCCTGGTGGCCGCGCGGCGTGCGCGGCAATTGCAGGGTGGTGCGCCTCCGGTCATTGAAACACCTTCCCGCAAGCCTTGCCGGATTGCCCAGGATGAGATCAAAGCGGGCAAGGTGAAGTGGGTGATCCCCGAAATGCCGCGCTCCGCGGCCGAGGTCGCCAGCGAGATGCTCGAGAAGGCAATGGCTAAAGATGTGTGAATTGCAGATTGCAGATTTTTGATTTCAGGTGTGAACCCGGCGCAGCCAGCTTGTGTGGCCGGGTTCAATCTGAAATCTTCAATCTGGAAGCGGCAATCGATCTGAACTACCCATGAAAGTTGCGCTCGGAGTCAGCGGGGGGATTGCGGCCTACAAGGCCGCCGAAGTCGTGCGCCTGCTGCAGGACCGCGGCATCCGGGTGCAAGTGATCATGACCCAGGGCGCGCAGCAATTTGTCCGGCCACTTACCTTTGCCGCGCTCTCCGGCGAAAAGGTCATCACCGATATGTTCGCCGCGGGCGGCGATGAAAACTCTCAGCCCAATATCGACTCAGCCATCGAGCATATCGCGGTGGCGCAATCGATCGACGCGCTGCTGGTTGTGCCTGCCACCGCCGACATTCTCGCCAAATTCGCGCAGGGCATCGCGAACGATTTCCTGACCACGCTCTATCTGGCCACCACCGCTCCGGTGGTGGTCGCGCCCGCGATGAACGTCAACATGTGGAGCCATCCCGCCACCCAGGCGAATCTTGAGTTATTGCGCCAGCGCGGAGTGCGGATTGTCGCGCCCGGTGATGGCTATCTGGCCTGCGGCATGACGGGGCCGGGGCGGCTCGCAGAGAACGACTTGATTGTCGCGGCCGCGATGGAAGGTTTGGCGGCTTCGCAGGAACTGGCAGGAGAAACGGTCCTGATCACGGCCGGTCCCACACGCGAGAGGATCGACCCGGTGCGGTATCTTACCAACCGTTCGAGTGGCCGCATGGGATACGCGCTGGCCGAAGCCGCGTTGCGGCGTGGCGCCCGAGTGTTGCTGGTCAGCGGCCCTACATCGCTGACACCCGCGGGCGGTGCCGAAGTTACGCGAGTCGAATCCGCGGAGCAGATGCGGCAGGCAGTTCTGAAACTGCTGCCCGAAGCGACCATTGTGATCAAGACGGCGGCAGTGGCTGATTTTCGTCCCCAGAGGGCGGCGGAGCAGAAGATCAAGCGTAAAGGCGCAATGTCTCTGGAACTGGAGCTGACAACGGACATTCTTGCGGAGCTGGCGCACAGCAAGCGCTCGCAAATCATCATAGGTTTCGCTGCGGAAACTGAAAATGTGCTGGAAAACGCGCGCAAGAAATTGATGTCGAAATCGCTCGATGCCATCGTGGTGAATGATGTGTCACGCGAGGGGGTGGGCTTCGATTCCGACCGCAACGCAGTCACCATCATCACCCACAGCGAAGTGATCGAAGTGCCTGAAACCACCAAGTGGGAAGTCGCGCAGCGCGTGCTCGACCAGGCAGTCCGCCTGCGAAAGGTGCCACAGGCTACGTAGCAGGCACCGGCCACGTGGAGACGGCTGCCCTCAGCCGTCGGGCCGAACAAGTTTCGGCGAGCCGGAAGCACCACGGAATTTTAGATTTCAGATTTGTGACAATCTGAAATCTCCGAATCTAATTCCAGAATCTGCCATCGCCCATGCCCCCAACCTTCGACCCGCAACTCAAACGCGCCCTGGCCGACCGCATCCGTTACTACAATGAGCTTGGCATCTATGATTTCTACCGCCGGGAAGCAACCATCCAAATCCAGCCAGAAGAGCGAGAACCATTGCCCAGACCCAAAGCCGCAGTCGTAGCTCCGAAAGAAGAGTTGTTCGAAATCTCTACTGCGCCCCAGTCTGCTCTTGCCGATCCCGCCCAGGGCCTGCGCGCCATTCGTGAAGACATTGGCGATTGCACTCGTTGCCGCCTGGCCAAGCAGGGACGCAAGCAGATCGTTTTCGGTGTGGGCAGTCCGCGGGCGGATTTAATGTTCATCGGCGAGGCTCCCGGGGCCGACGAAGACCAGCAGGGCGAGCCCTTCGTGGGTCGTGCCGGACAGTTGCTCAACAATATGATTAAGGCCATGGGCCTGCGGCGCGAAGATGTCTATATCGCGAATATCATCAAGTGCCGGCCGCCGGGCAATCGCACTCCGGAGCGTGACGAGTGCGAAACCTGTTCGCCCTTTCTGATGCGACAGATTGCCATCATCCAGCCGAAGGTATTGGTGGCTCTGGGCGCGGTCGCAGCCAAGACACTGCTGGCGATCAATGCGCCCATGTCTGAGCTGCGTGGCAAGTGGTATGACTTCCGTGGGACCAAGCTGGCCGTTACCTACCATCCTGCATTCCTGTTGCGCGATCCCCGGCAGAAGAAAGAAGCCTGGAAAGATTTGCAGATGGTGATGAAAGACCTCGGACTGGTGGCTCCGCCTAAGAGCCCGGAATAGTCTGGAAGTGTCTCCTTGCTGCCGCACGAGCGCGGGCGCTCGCGCCTACATTACGCATGTGTCCCGTGGGCGCTCTGCCGCGATGTTACGATGCCACTGAGCCGGCGAGCGACCGGCGCTGCCATGCCTGAATTCTGCGATGTAGCTCTGCCGGTGCCGCTGGACATCGTCTTTACCTATGCTGTTCCCGAGGGGATGCAGCCGGTCGTGGGTGGACGCGTGCTCGTCCCCTTCCGCCAGCAGCGTATGTCCGGCATCGTCACAGGCCTGCACGATCAGAAGCCCAAGGTCAAAACCAAGAGTGTCATCAGCGTGCCTGATCCCGCGCCGGTGCTCGACGAGCAACTGATCCGCCTTGGTCAGTGGATCGCCGACTACTATCTCGCTCCTCTCGGCGAAGTGTTCCGGACCATGCTGCCGCTGGGCGCGGAATTCAAGCGCACCATCGGCTACCGAATCACGGAAGAAGGGCATCTGGCGCTGCACCTGGCCGGGATGTCGGGATCATCTGCGCGTTCGCAGAAGACCCCCGAGGACCAGTTGGCTGAGTTTCGTGTGCTCGACTACCTTGCCGTACGCGAAATGACGCGGGAAGAGAGTCTGCGGGCCGCGACCCGTGCGTCCAAGCCACTGCTCGCAGGAATGCTGCGGAAGAAGTGGATCGTTCGGGAAGATTTGTCCGAAGCGGGTGAGGCGGCACGCACGGTTAAAATCGCCGTATTAAAGAATGCCGATGGAAAGCTCAATTCCAATCAGAAGACATTAGTTGATACGCTGGCCGCCGTTGGAGGGAGGGCGCCCCTCGATGCTCTACAGTCGTTACAGGTCCCGCGAACCACGCTGAACACGCTGGCGAAACGCGGAGTGGTGGAAATTGTCGAAGAGCCGGCCGAGTTCACTGTCTCGGTGCTGAAAGCCCGGCCCAGTCTCTTGGACTCGCAGTTCAGCCCGGCGCAGCAGGCGGCCCTCAAGTCCATTCAAGAGAGTGTGAACGCCCGCAAATTCGCCGGCATGCTGCTGCACGGCGTCACCGGATCGGGCAAGACTGCCATCTATCTTTCGGCGATGCGGGCGGTGCTCGAGGCTGGGCGCTCGGCCATTCTGCTGGTGCCCGAGATTGGGCTGACTCCAGCAGTGGCTGCCGACTTGCATCAACTGTTTGGAGACGAAGTTGCCATTCTGCATTCGGCACTCTCCGACAAAGAACGTGCCGAACAATGGCACCGCGTCAAGCGCGGAGAGGCACGCATGGTGGTGGGCACTCGTTCGGCGATATTCGCTCCCGTCACCGATCTGGCGTTGGTGATCGTGGACGAAGAGCAGGATCCTTCCTACAAGCAGGAAGAAATGCCGCGGTATCACGCCCGCGATGTGGCCGTTATGCGAGCCAAGGTGGCGAGCGCCACGGTGGTACTTGGATCGGCCACGCCGTCGCTGGAGTCATACTTCAACGCCAAGAAAGGAAAATACAAGTTGCTCGAATTGCCGGACCGGGTGGAGCAACGGCCGCTGCCAGAGGTAGAGATCATCGACATGCGGCAGGAATTCCAGGAGACCGGAAGCGAGCAGGTCATATCGCGCAAGCTGGCGGAAGAAATCAAGGAGCGGCTCGAGCGCAAAGAGCAGGTCATGGTGCTGCTGAACCGGCGGGGCTATTCGCCGGTGGTGTTGTGTCGCGCCTGCGGCAAGACGCTGGAGTGCAAAGACTGCGCCATTGCGATGACCCATCACAAGCGCTCCCGCCGCATGGAATGCCACTACTGCGGTTACACGGCGCCGGTGCCCAAGGCGTGTGGGCATTGCGGCAGCGAGTATGTATATTTCCTCGGCACCGGCTCGGAGAAGCTGGAAGAGTTGTTGCACGGTATGTTTCCGCAGGCGCGCATTGGACGGCTAGATCGCGATACGGTTCGCGGCCGCGAAGACTTTGAACAGGCCTTGAACGCTCTCGACGAAGGCGAACTCGATCTGCTGGTGGGCACGCAGATGATCGCCAAGGGGCACGACATTCACGGCGTCACTCTGGTGGGGGTAGTTGGGGCCGACATGGCACTCGGCTTCCCGGATTTTCGCGCGGCTGAACGCACGTTTCAGTTGCTGACTCAGGTAGAGGGACGAGCGGGGCGCGGGCAGACACCGGGAAAAGTCGTGTTGCAAACTTATTTTCCTGACCATTACGCGGTGCGGTACGCGGCGCAGCACGATTTTATGGGCTTCTATGAAAAAGAGCTGCGGTTTCGTAGCTGGATGCATTATCCGCCGTACAGCGCATTGGCCAACGTCTTGGTGCGGAGCGACAAGCTAGACGAAGCGCTGCGCTGGTCGGGAATCCTGGGGAAGTGGTTTGAGAAAACCCGGCACGAAGGGATTCGAGTGCTTGGTCCTGCGGCTGCGCCGATTGTGCGTTTGAAGCGCGATTACCGTTATCACTTTGTGGTGAAGTCCGCTAGCCGCCAGACGCTCAACACGTTGCTCAGGACAATGCTCGCGTATGCGGCGCAGCAGAAGATTCCGCGTTCCCAGGTGATTGTGGATGTGGATGCTGTGTGGTTAATGTAATGTGGCTCCGCCGTCCTGGCGCTACAAATCAGCGACCTCTGTTTCCGAGAAACTCTTTAACCACCTCTTTCGCGTCTCGGTGCTGGCCGTCCACGGCATAATTGAGCCCGCGCATGTCGTCATCGGATATCTTTCCTGCGAGTTCATTTAATGCTTGTGCCACCTCGGGGTGGCGGGCCAACATATCTTGCCGAATGATGGGTACGGCTTCATAGGGCGGGAAATAGTGACGATCGTCTTCCAGAACGAACAAGTCTAAAGCCCGAATCAAGCCATCGGTGGCATTTCCTGCCGCAAGGTCTAGTTGTTTGTCTTTCAGAGCACGTGCGAGCAAGCCCAGGTCCATGATGCGAGGGGACTCGGCGAAGCGCAGGCCGTAAGTTGCCGCCAACCCTTGGTATCCGTCGGGGCGCTCCATGAACTCGTAGCCGAAGCCGGCGCGCCATTGCGGCGTGTAGGTTGCCGTCTGTGAGATGGTCTTCAGGCCAAGACGGCGGGCGTCCTCCCCGCGAATCTCGATGGCAAAGGTGTCGTTGAAGCCGAACGTTTGTCCAACCTCCAGATTGAAGCGTTTGGCGTATTCGGTCTTCACCTCGTTGTAGACCTGTTCGGGATTACTGGAAGGTTGCGCTTGCAGGATCGCACTCAGGGCGGTGCCGGTGTATTCGGGATAGATATCGATGCGGCCGCCGAGGATCGCCTGGTGGCAAATGTAACTTCCGGCAAGGTAGAAACGACGTTCAACCGGGAGATGAGTTTTGTTTTCGATTTGCTGGGCAATGACTTCGCCCAGCACGAGCTGCTCGGTGAAATTCTTGGAGCCTACTACAATGCGATTCGCGCGCGGCGGTCCGCACGCGGACAGAAGCAAAGCACTGAGCAGCAGGAGCCACGACAGTCGACGGAGCATAGTGACCTGGTAAGCAAATGCATAGGTCCTTCGTGGCCTCACGGCCACTCAGGATGACAACAATAATGATGACAACGATAGCAATGTTTATACTCTAGCGGGTAGCCAGGCGCTTCTCCAGCCAGCCCAGACTCGCGTCCGCCAGTATGGCCAGGGCGGCGGCGGGAATCGCGCCAGCCAGGATGACTTGATTGTTGACCATGGCCAAGCCACGAAAAATGTACTCGCCGAGACCACCGGCGCCGATGGCAGCGGCGATGGTGGCGATGCCGATGGAGAACACAGTGGCGACGCGGATGCCCGCGATGATCACGCTTAGCGCCAGAGGGAATTCTACCTGCCAGAGGAGTTGGCCATCCGTCATGCCCATGCCCCGTCCGGCCTCAACTACGGCGGGATCGACTCCCTTTATGCCGGTATAGGTGTTGCGGATGAGGGGCAGGAGCGCGTACAGGGTGAGTGCCAGGATTGCGAGACGATCAGCCCGGGCACCAATCCAGGGAGCGGGCAGGAGAAATCCAAATAGAGCCAGGCTGGGAATGGTCTGAATCACGTTCGCCCCTCCGAGAACAGGCTTGCTCAACACTGGCCAACGCGTGATCAGAATACCGAGTGGAACTCCGATCAGCACTGCCAGGACGATGGAAGCCCCAACCAGCCAGAGATGCTCGGCGGTGAGTTCCAGAACTTCTGTGCGGTTCCTCAGGATGAATTGCAGGACATTCATGATTGGCCTCTGCGAATTCTTCCGCTTTGAGTAGCCAAGTTGAGAGCATTTCGTTCGCATCGCCGAGGGCAGGATGCCTTCGGGACAGCCGGCGGGACGCCGGCGCTACTTTTTCGATTCATCGTGGTCCTCGTTGTGCGGGCGAGATTTCGGTTTTGAAGGCATCCACGTAGGCGACGACCATGGGGTCAGTGGAATTCGCAAACTCATCAGGCGTGAGGGTGGCCACCAGTTGGCCTGATTCCATAAGGGCGATACGGGAGCCGAGAAGTAGGGCTTCGCGCAGGTCATGGGTTACGAAGACTACCGTTTTTCCCAGGCGCCGCTGCAGTGCCAGGAATTCGCGCTGCACCTCAGCGCGGGTGATCGGGTCGAGTGCGCCGAAAGGCTCGTCCATGAGGAGAAATGACGGATCGGCGGCCAGGGCGCGGGCCACGCCGACTCTCTGCCTCTGTCCGCCGGACAGTTCACGCGGGTAGCGCGATACCAGTTGAGGCTCAAGGCCCACCAGGTGCAGCAGCTCGGTGACCCGGTGCTGAATGCGATCAGCCGACCATCCTTCGATCTGCGGCACGACTCCGATATTGCGGGCGACGGTGAAATGCGGGAACAGGCCGACTTCCTGAATGACGTAGCCGATCATGCGGCGCAGGCGGATGACGTCCCACTCGTCCAGGGAGCGGCCGTCCACGTAAATCGCGCCCGCGCTTTGGGTGAGCAGACGGTTGATGAGCTTCAGAGTGGTGGTCTTGCCGGAGCCGCTGCGGCCCAGCAGCACCAGGGTCTCGCCGCGCAGGACTTCGAGACTGAGATCGCGAAGGAGGGCGGTTCCGTCGTCGTTATTTATGCGATACCAGACATTACGGAATTCGATGGCTGGACCGGCGTGGGGAGAATTGTTCATGCTGTACTTTTCGCCGCCAAATTTGAAGCGCCTCTACTGTGAGGGCAAGATACCCTCACGACAGCCGGAGGGACGCCGGGGCTACGAAACCCGGCGCTACAACGCCTCGTATGCTTTTTCTGGCAGACCCGTGATGCGAATGCCGGAGTGGCCCTTGTGGCGAATGTTGAGGCCAATCAGGAGTGCCGTGATCTGCTCGAGGATGCGCGCGTTTTCCAGTTTGCCGCCGTCGATAGCGCGCACGCCGGGAATTTTCGTTGCCAGTGCCCTCACCGTCTTCGTCGCCTCGGCGTCATCGCCGCAGACAATGACGTCACAGTCGACGCCAGCATCGCTATTCAGAACTTCCGCAGAAGTGTTGTGAAACGCGGCCACCACCGAAACTCCCTGGGGCACAAGTTCGGCGGTTTGCTGCGCCGCAGAACCTTGCCAGATGCCGAGAGTGCGGGTGGCGCGTCCGCCAACGCTCGCCGCCAGGGGCACGGTGGCGTCAACCACGATGCTGCCGGGGCGGATTGCCGGTTTGATTTGCTTGAGCAGGGCGGCGTGGCCCTCAAACGGGATGGTGAGCACCAGCAGATCCGCGGCGGCACATGCGGCACTGCTTTCGTCGCCCGAAACTCTTGCGTTGCTGCCGATCGCTGCCTGGATTCTTGCTGCCGCCTCGCGAGCGCGACCTGCATCCCGCGAACCGATGATTACGCTCTCCCCCGCCCGGGCCCAGCGCAGGGCGAGTCCAAAGCCCTCCGGGCCGGTGCCGCCCAGGACTGCGATGGGGTGGGGCATGTTTACGCGAACTCCGGCTCAAGCGCTTCTTCGATCGCGACGTGGTCAGGTTGCAGTCTGAGGTTGATTCGCGTGTAAATCGTGTTGCGCTCGGCTGGGATGCGTCCGGTCTCGAGAATCAGCGAGTGGAATTCCTCGCCGCTGGTGTATTGTCCCGCCGTGGCTCCGGCTTCGCGAGAGATGTTCTCTTCCATCAACGTGCCGCCGTAGTCGTTGGCGCCGGCATGCAAGCAGAGTTGCGACAGGCGACGGTTCAGCTTTACCCAGGACACCTGAATATTGTTGATCGCGCCTGCCAGCATGACCCGCGCCAGGGCGTGAATCTTGAGATGCTCGGCCAGAGTGGGCCCGGGCCGTGCAATTCCCTGATGAAACAGCAGCGTGTTCTGGTATACGAAGCCGAGCGGGACAAACTCGGTAAAACCACCCGTCTGCTGCTGGATATCGCGCAGTAGTTCAAGTTGATTGACCCAGTGCGTGGTGGTTTCGACGTGCCCGTACATCAGCGTCGATGTGCTGCGAATGCCGCACTGATGGGCGGTTCGGATCACCTCCTTCCATTGTTCTGTGGAGAGCTTGTTGCGAGAAAGCACGAAGCGCACGTCGTCGTCGAGAATTTCCGCAGCGGTTCCCGGAAGAGTGTCGAGGCCGTTGTCGCGCAGCATCTTGAGATAGTCAGGCAGGGGAATGCCGGTGAGTTCCACGCCGTAAACGATTTCCATGGGGGAGAAGGCATGAACATGCATATCGGGCACGGCCAACTTTATTGCACGTAGGATGTCACGGTAGTAGAAGGGAGGCAATCCGTGCGGCAGCCCGCCCTGGATGCAGACCTCGGTCGCGCCTAGTGCCCGGGCTTCGATCGCCTTCTGCGCCATGGTTTCGAGGCTGTGGAAGTAACTGTCGGCTTCGCGCGGACCGCGGCTGAAAGCACAAAACTTGCAACCGACAAAGCAGACATTGGTGAAATTGATGTTGCGATTGACGACGTAAGTAACAATATTGCCGACGAGATCGCGGCGCAGCATGTCGGCCGCCACCAGCAAGCCCAGAAGATCATCGCCTTCGGCATTCGCCAGCAGCAGGCATTGCTCGCGAGAGAGGACGCTGCCATCCTGCGATGCCAGAACCTGATCGAGAGCATTGCGCGATTCCGAGGACATGCGTTCGGCAATCGCCGACCATTCCAGCGCGGGAAAGGTTTCCAGTTCAGAATCGGGCAGGACTCGGGTCATAGCTCCTCCTCGGGAAAAAAACAAAGGCTCAGCGAAACAGATCATTCGCGGCCTGGCGAATCAGATCACGAGCGCTGCCCTGGCCCGGACGATAGGCGAATCCTCGAATGATACATGCCGGCGTACGAGCCAGCTTGCCGCAGACCAGACCCGCCGCGCAAGCCAGCTGGTCAGCGTCAGCCTCAATACTAGCCTGCAGCCTGTATCCGTGCGAATCAGGCTGGCCACGATAATCGTGAAGAGCCTGCATGCCCGCCACGCCGATGGCAACTTCGGTCAAGCCCTCGCGCCAGGGCCGGCCGAAAGTATCTGTGATGATCACCGGGATGGAAAGGTGCAGAGTCTTTTTCAGGTCTCGATGGATTTGCGCGGCGGAGCGGTCGGGATCATCGGGCAGCAGGAGGGCGTGATGGCCTCCGTCGACGTTGGAGACGTCGACTGCGCTGTTGGCGCAGATCAGGCCGTGGTGAGTTTCTGTGATCAGGACGCCGCGCGTGCGCCGCACGATGCGACGGCTCTGCTGGATGGCTAGCTCGATCACGCGAGCATCGAGGCGATAGCGTTGTGCCCAGCGGCGGGACCTGGTGGTGGGCTTGATGTTCCTCAGTTCTACGAATTGCCCCTCCGCCTTGGAAACGATTTTGTGTTTGATGACCAGGATGTCGCCCTGGAGCACCCGTTGCTTTTGATGCTTCACGGCGTCGAGAAGCAGTCTGGAAAGGGAATCGCCGGGGTGGACCTCGGCCTTTATGGGAAGAGGGATAATGCCGAGTTCTTGGGCAGTCAGAGGCGAAGGTTGCTTTCGCCCCTTTGGGGGTTCCTCATCGACTCGTGTCCACCCGGGGCTTGCGCCCCGGGCTGCATTCTTCGGCTCCTGCGCGGCTCTTCGCGATTTTCCCTTTGCCGCCGAGTTGAGCTTCGGTCTTGCTTGCGAGTTGGCGCTTGGAGTTCGCACAGTCTAATCGCCAGATACTATTCGTAGGCAGCTACAGGAAGATCGGTCAGTTGCCATTGTCGCACCAGGCGTTGGGCGCGAGTTTCGCCGGAAGCGGCGGCCAGGGCGCGCAGATCAGAGGGCGTGTCGACGTCGAGCGCGATGCCAGGCAAGGAAAGCACCATACAGGGTTTCCCGGTGGCCTGAGCGGCGGCATGGTGGGGTTCGAAGCTGTCGTTGCCGAAGCGTGCGGGGAACAGCCCGGCCGGGCGTCGCCAGATGGCGTTTGTGCCTCGTCCATCGGCCGCGCGTACCAGCACCGCGCCCTGAGCAGGCGCGGATTGCACAATCTTCTCGAGCTCCCAGGTTTGGATCAAGGGAATGTCGCCCGGAATCACCAGCGTGCTGTCAACGCCTCGGGCCTCGCAGAAGCGGGTTGCCATTTCGATGGCATCGGTCTCGCTGCGGTTGGCATTGTCGAGAATCACGGAAAAATGAAACTGCTCGGCCAGATGAAGAGCAAAGGGATCGCTGGTCACGATGCCGACTTCGGGGCAGTCCTTCCAGGTGCCCAGGGTCTTGAGCACGTCGAACAGCATGGCTTGCGCGAGTTCGGTGCGGGCGGGTTGATCGAACAGGGTGGCGAGGCGTTGCTTGGCGCCGGAGAGGTTCTTGACCGGGACGAGAATCATGACAAATCCGAGCCGGCGTGGGCGGCGCTTTCCGTCGACGTCGATGACTCGACTTGCAACAGGATTTGGCGGGCGAGGTCAATCTTCTCGTCGGCTGTGCCCATGATCGTGTTGGCGCAGTGGACCCGCAGTCCGGATTGCCTAAGTTCCTCGGCGGCCTTGGCGTCGCGGTTGTCCACCACCAGGATATCCAGAAATTCGCGGTAAGCCTGGGCCACGCCTGCGATTGAAACCGGCAAACCCTGGGCCGCCATCAAAATACCGGCTGGTCCTGAAACTGCGGTGTTGCCGATAATCGGACTTACGGCGGCAACCGGGGCGCGAGTCTGTTTGAGGGCTTCCACGATGCCGGGAACGGCCAGGATGGGGCCGATGCTGGTGACGGGATTGCTGGGCGCGAGCAGCACCCCGGCGGCTGACATGATGGCCTCGATCACGCCCGGGGCAGGCTCCGCATGTTCAATACCTGCGAAACGGATCGAGTTAACCGGATCCTGATACCAGCGTTGCACGAAATATTCTTCGAAGCTGAGTTCGCCGATCGGCGTGTCCACCCGAGTTTCTACACGGGCATTACTCATGGGGAGGATGCGGGCTTGCACGCCCATCTTGGCCGCGATTTCGGCGGAAGCTTCAGACAGCGTCTTGCCTTGCCTCAGCAGTTTCGAGCGCAGCAGGTGAACAGCAAGATCGCGGTCGCCGGTGTGAAACCAGATGGGCTCGCCCAGATCGCCCATCGCCTGCAGGCAAAAGAAAGTGTCGCCCTTTACCCCCCAGCCGCGTTCCTTCCTCAACAGCCCGGCCAGCACATAGGTGATGGAATCGAGGTCAGGCGAAACGTACAGTCCCCACCACTCCAGATCGTCTCCGGTGTTGACGATGATGGTGAGGTCTTTGGACGGAACAATCTGGCGGAGACCGTCCACAAACTTTGCGCCACCCGTCCCGCCGGTGAGTACGACAATCATGCCGCCTTGGCCCTCCCTGCGTAGCCTTCGCGATCGGCAGCAGCTTGAACTTTTTCCGACAGCAAGCCGGGGCGCGAGGTAATCGCCGTCAGGAACTCAGGATAAACCGGCAGTCGCTGGCGCAAGATATATCCTCGTGATTCCGTGCGGGCCTTGAGCTGATCCAGATGCGGCCAGGGTTTCTCCGGATTGATGAAATCAGGGGTTAAGGGCGAAACTCCTCCCCAATCGTTGATTCCGGCATCGAGCAGTTCGTCGTAATAAGGAGCAGAAAGATTCGGCGGCGCCTGCAGATTGACCTCGGGCATGAGGAGGCGCGCCACCGCGACTGTTCGCAGCATCTCGCCCCGCGTCGGTTCAGGCCAGTCGCGCATCGGAATCTCGGGCTTGACGCGGAAATTCTGTACGATCACTTCCTGGATGTGGCCGTAGCGGCGGTGCAGTTCGCGAATGGCGAGCAGGGTGTCCACGCGGTCTTCCAAAGTTTCGCCAATTCCAATCAATAAACCTGTGGTGAAGGGCACCCGCTGTTTGCCTGCTTCTTCAAGGGTCCGCAAGCGCTTGGCAGGGACTTTGTCCGGTGCGTTATCATGTGCGGCGCCGGGCGCAAGCAGTGCGGCGTTCGTGGTCTCCAGCATCACACCCATGCTGGGCGAAACCGCAGCCAGACGAGTGATCCACTCAGCGCTCAGCAGACCCGGATTGGGATGTGGCAACAGGGTAGTCTCGCGCAGGACGAGTTCGCACATGGCCTCGAGATATTGCAGCGTCGAGTTGTATCCCAGGTGGCGCAGCGTTGCCCGCATTTCAGGGAAGGCCAGCTCCGGCTTGTCGCCCAGACTGAAGAGGGCTTCGGTGCAACCCATTTTTTCGCCGGCGCGCGCGACCTCCATAACCTGATTCGGGGGCATGGTGTGCGCACCGGGTTCGCTCGGGTCACGCCGGAAAATGCAGTAGCCGCAATAGTCGCGGCACAGGTTCGTCAGCGGGATGAAGACCTTGCGCGAATAGGTAACAACGCCGGGCTTGAATCGCTGCTTGAGTTCCAGGGCGGCGGCGAGAAGACTTGGGAGTTCATCGTCCGGGCAACGAAGCAGTTCGCAGGCCCCTTCGCGCGAGAGCGGCAGTCCGTCTCGCAGTTCCTCGAGATGAGGGGTAAACGGATTTTCCTGCACTTGCATGTCTGCTCTTGCCCTCAGCTCCGGAGAGATCGACCTCGCCAGATGAACACCAGAATGATACATGAGACCGATTCGGAGCGCCGTCCTGCCTGGCGGGCGGGTGCCGTGGTGGGTTGATCCGTAGATCGGTGAATTGTTCAACTCTCCGGGTTTGGTGGTAAAACTCTTAAGGGCGGGCGCGAGCGATTGCCGACTTCGCCTGAAATTAAACAAAACGGTAAGGCTTCAGCCTTCAAATGGCCGTCACTCAAGCAGAATTCCGCAGCGCGCTCGGCAGTTTTGCGACGGGAGTGACGGTGATTACGGTGGACTACGAGGGCGAAGTCCACGGCATGACTGCCAACGCTTTTAGCTCCGTGTCGCTCGATCCGCCGTTGGTGCTGGTTTGCGTGGACCATCGCGCCCGGACCCACGCTCACCTCCATGCCAAGAAGCGGTTTGGAGTGAATGTGCTGGCTGAGGATCAGCGCGCCATTTCCGAGTATTATGCGCGCCCGACCCAGGACCATCGCTACGCCGAGCGGGAGGCGGCGGCGCATTTTGATCGCACCGCCCACGGTACTCCCGTGCTCAATGGCGCTCTGGCCTACCTCGAGTGTCGGCTGCACAGCGCGCAGGATGCCGGCGACCACACAATTTTCATTGCGGAAGTCGAGGAAGTAGTGGTGCGCGAGGGCGATCCGCTGCTTTATCATCGCGGGGAATATCGGACCATCGGAGGCTCCGTGGCAGAGTCGCCGGAGGCTCAGGGGCCAGCCAAGTCTCCACGCTGAGTTTGAAGAGGCAAGGCACGTCTGAGCGAGCCATGCTTCTATGAGGGTGTCTCCTGCGCGGCTAAGGCAGCGGGTTTGCGGCCATAGGCTTCCTCCCAGGAGACTATGCGGTTGCGCAGGATTCCGATACCCTCGATTTCGCATTCCACTACATCACCAACTTTGAGATACCGGGCTTGGGGATCGCGGCTGAAGGTGGTACCGCCGGACACAGTTCCGGTAGAAACCACGTCGCCCGGGCTGTAACCCATGGGGGAATAGTGGGACAGAATGTCCGGGATCTTCACTAACGTTTTGCCGGAGTTTGAATTTTGCCGGGGCTCGCCGTTCACTCGCAGTTGCATGGTGACCTTGTGCGCGTCATGTATCTCATCAGCGGTCACGATCCATGGGCCCAGAGGAGAGAAGGTGTCGATGTTCTTGCAGAGACCCGATACTCCTGACTTCATTTCGTGGCGCTGAATGTCACGGGCTGTAATACCGTTGACAATGACATAGCCTCCGATGTAGCCGGCGGCGGCGTCCGCGGCGAAGTGCTTGCCGCCTTTTTTTAAAATGACGGCAAGTTCGAGTTCGCAATCCAGTTCCTGCGTGAGGTGTTCGGGTAGAGTCGAAGACTGGTGCCGGGGTCCTTAGGTCGAGCCTATCTGTTTCTCTCCGTTTCCTCTGAGAGTGCCTCAATAGCGTAGGGCCCGGCCGGTGGCCGGGGCAATGCGGAAAGGAACTTTACTTGGTCGAGCAGATTTCTGCATCCTGAGAGGGAGCGACAGGCAACGGAAGTAGGCCGTTGTGGCAGTGGTGTGTTGTTAGAAC
>CATPBJ010000014.1 GCA_955652395.1 uncultured Terriglobales bacterium
CCACAGTCTCCGCTCCCTGGATGTGAGAAATGTCGAAACACTCGATGCGCCGCGGCAGTTCGGGCACCCCCAAGGCATCCTGCAACGCCTCCTGGATCGCTTTGGCGTTCGGCTTCATCACCCGGAATCGCTGGTCGTAAGACTGCTTGTCGTTGTTGCCGGCCAGGTCGAGAAGCGCTCGCTTGTCCCCGCGCTGAGGTACCAGAATATTGACCCGTGTGGGGCGGGCGCCCTCGCCGGCCACTTGCTCCGAGAGCAGATCAGCTAACGCCTCGCGGTCGTCAAAATCTACCGGAACGTAAATGTTCCGCGGAACGTAAGGCTGGCCAATAAAAAGCTGCTTAAGTAACGCAGAAAGGAATTCGCCGGGATGAAACGATTCGACGGGACGACTGGCATCGTCACCCCCCATGGGCTCCGGCTGATCTGCTGAGCCTTGCTCGGCTGGGCGGGTGAAGACACCCGCCCCTCCGTGGTCCGTGGCCATCTCCGGCAGATCTTCCCAGAAGAACTCTCGCCGGTCGAGCACCCTGCCGCCGCGCATGTGGAATAGGTTTACCGCCAGCATCCCGTTTTCGTAGTGATAGCCGAACACGTCGGCATCGTCGCCTTCGACTGCGGCAATGCGCTGCTTTTCCTGCAACTGCTCGACCGTCGAAATCAGGTCGCGATATTTCGCCGCACGCTCGTATTCTTCGGCTTGAGCGGTCTGTTCCATGCGCTGGCGCAGCGATCGCAACAAGTCGGTGGGTCGGCCTTCGAGAAACAGCTTCACGTCGCGGACGGCTTCCTGGTAAATCTCCGGCGTCGTCAGTCCTTCCACGCACGGCCCCAGGCAGCGTTTGATGTAGTACTGCAGGCACGGACGTGGATGAAAGCGCGTCAGGTCCACCTTGCAGGAAGGAACCATGAAGTGCCGATGGATCAGGTCCACGATACGATACGCCAGGTTCGCCGGAAAGTAAGGACCGTAGTAAGAACTGCCATCCTTCCGCAGCCGCCGTGTGACATACACCCGTGGAAAGCGCTCGCCCAACGTCAGCTTGACGTATGGATAGGTCTTATCGTCGCGCAACAGAATATTGAAGCGCGGCTTTTTCTGCTTGATGAGGTGGTTCTCAAGTGCCAGGGCCTCCTTGTTATTCGCAACGACGATGTAGTCAACATCCACCGCCTCGCGCACCAGGGAATCGGTCTTGGCATCCTCCCATCGCCCCTCGCGAAAGTACGAAGAAACCCGGCTGCGCAGGTTGTTGGCCTTGCCAACGTAGATGACCTCCCCCTCGGCGTTCTGGTAGAGATACACGCCGGCCGAGGTCGGCAAGCTGCGGATTTTGGCCTGAAGGTCCATTCCGTCGATCTATTTTAGATGAGCCTGGTTCAGATGAGGCTCGTGTGCTCCTCCCCTTTTGCGGCCTTCGTTAACTCGGCGCCAAACAGCAAGCCGCGCAACGGCGCAAGAATGCAGCCCAGGGTGCAAGCCCTGGGTAAACACGCGAGCGAGCCAAGCCCCGAAGCGGCGCAAGAGACTCAATCCCCAACAGACAAGGCTCGTGATAGCGGATTCTGTTGCTGCAGGAAGACCACGAATTCTTGCGAATTACCCGAGGCCGCCTCGTCCAACTGTAAACTGCCGGTAAGCTTTTGCTCGGATGGCAATAACGTCACATGCGCCTTACGTAAGCAATTCGCCTTACGCGAGAGTTGTTAGCATGGCTCGAGGAGGTTTCGCGTCGCACCAACCTGCCGGCCGCTCGGATGGTCCGGCAGCAACTGGAAAGTGCCAAGTCAGAAAGGGCGGGAGTTTCTGGAGAGAAACCAGCGGTTTCTGCTGCACGCTGGAACGTTGAACGGACATCTGACTTGTCCTCGCGCAAAGGGTTCTCGACGCAATGAACGGAAATCGCTGACACATCCTCGCGAAGTTATTCGACAATCTGCCCCCCACATGCATGAATCTGCACCATATAAAATTTCCTCAGTTGGTATCGCCTTTGCACGAAAGTTGGTGGCCACTGGCGTCCCGCCACCACCACCATAAAGGCGTAAGTCATTATGAATTAGCAAGTTAGCAGACAATTCCGCTATTTCCATCGTTGGCATCTTCCGTGCTCTTGTACAATGCGAATGCGAGAAAAGCCCTCCCGGCTGACCGCGTGAGAACAAGAATTTGGACTCACAGTTCGAGAACGAGAGTTTTGTGAGAAGAGTGAGGAAGGAGCCCTCCTACAATGAATCGCACTTCGTTAATCGTTCTACTGGCGACGAGCATGGCGGCTACGGTCGGATGCGCCAGCAAGAACTATGTCCGACAAGAGACCACGCCGCTGATCAACAAGACCAATGAACTGGATGATCTGACTGCCAAGAACACCAACGCCATCAAGGATGTGGATGCCCGCGCGCAAGCTGGTATTCAAGAAGTAACGGCCAAGGCTGCTGCAGTCGACCAGAAGGCGCAAGCCGCAGCTGACCAGGCTGGGCAGGCTCAGACCCAGGCCGACAACGCCGTCCATCGCGTCGATTCGCTGCAGAACACCGTGGCTAATCTGGATAACTATCGCGTGGTCACTGAGACCGCGGTGCATTTCGGTTTCGACAAGGACAACCTGACCAAGACCGCGCAGGACGCCCTCGACCAGCTCTCCACCGACGTGGCCAATACCAAGGGCTACATCATTACCGTCGAAGGCGGTACGGACTCGGTGGGCGACGCCGACTACAACTATGCTCTGAGCGAACGTCGTGCTGATTCGGTCATTCAGTATCTGGCTTCGAAGCACAGCATCCCGGCACACAAGATCTATTTGATCGGGCTGGGCAAAGACAAGCCGGTAGAGTCGAACAAGACCCGGGACGGACGCGCCAAGAACCGTCGCGTGGATGTCCGCCTCATGACCAATTCAGGTGAGGCTACGACTCCGGCGCAACAGCCGACCGCTTCCCCGGCTCCGCCGTCCATGTAGGTATGTTCCGAGAAGGATTTCACTAACTCCGGCTGCTCCACTTTCCCCCGTGGAGCAGCTTTTTTTTGCCCCCGACGTCGGACCTCAGACTTCGGGCTTCAGACCTCACTGGCAAGGGCTCGATTCTAGCCGAGGTCTGAAGGCTGACGTCCGCGGTCCGAGTTACAATAGATTGATGCGGCGACTGGTTTTTCTCCTGACGGCGAGCCTATGCCTGGTCGTTCCAGGTGCGGGCCAGAACCAGGACGGCGGCAAAGATGCAAATCAAAATCAGCCTCCTCCACGCTCTGAGCGCAGCAAGGAGGCCGGAGAGAGTTCCAGCCGCGATACCCTCATCGACCTGAGTCCGCCCAGGACCGATGCCAAGGATCATCCCAACAGCACGTTACCTAGAGACGACGCAGACGATAATGCCTCCGGCGATGTTCAGGAATTTCATCCCTTCGATCCGCATCGGGCCTTGAAGGATATCGAAGTCGGCAATTTTTACTTCAAGAAGAAGAATTACGGCGCAGCGCTGGATCGCTTCCGCGAAGCGCTGCTCTACAAGCCCAATGACGCCTTCGCCAACTTCCGCATGGCACAAGCCTTCGAAAAGCTGGCCCGACTCGACGAAGCTGCCGAGCACTATCAGGAGTACTTGAAAATCCTGCCCAATGGCCCGCAGGCAGAAGACGCGAAGAAGGCCATCGAGAAACTCAAACCCAGCGCGCCGTCAAGAAAAGACCAAGCCAAGCAATAACCTTCGCCTAAAATTCCCTGTGTCATCCTGAGCGAAACTGTTCCTTTCGCTTGCGAAAGGAACACAAGTCGAAGGACCCCTATAAGCACCACGGATCAACACTCTATTTTTCCACCCGAATAAAATCTCCGCTGGACGCATTCACCGCGACTTTAAGTTTGTAGTCGTCACGACTCACACCGTAAATCACGTGCCAGATAAGTTCGTTGGTCGCCTGACTCCAATCCAGCACGTAGAGAATCGGAGTATTGGGGTCTTTGGCAAGCAGTTTGTCCCCGCCATGCTTCTGGGCCACTTCCAGGGCCTTGTCCGAGTCCACCTTGAGGAAAGCGACATCGAAAATCTGAGTGGAAGTGTTGGTGGGACTATAGGTGTCTTCCGTGCCAGGGTTGATGCCGCGGTCGGACGAAGCTTCTCCCGACCAGGTGTAAGCTTTCACTCCGCGTTGCAGAGGGGAGCCAAAAGAGGCCCGCCACACCGCCGACTTTCCGTCTTTGCCTTTGGAGTCGTCCGTGATCATCGATTCGATGCGGTAGGGCTGGGCATCACGCGCCCAGCCCCGCGCGGCGATGTAAAGCTTCTGGAAGGCGGTCCGTCCGGTAAGAAATTCCGCAGGCTTGGGCTGAGGTTTCTCGACTGGAGCCGGCGTGGACGGCTGCGACGAGCACCCAGTCAACATCAGCAGCGCGAGCGTTGCCATCAGCAACTTCTTCATAGCCACCTTCCTGTCATGCGTAAGAAATTTTGCGACCGGAAATGCCGGGGTTATTCTACTAGAGAGCGCAATCCGAGGGACTATGGATTCGTATCTGGAACGTTTGCACCAGGAGATTACGTCCGCGACCCGCGACCTCAGCAGCGAGGAGCTGACACGTCGACTGGAAAGGAAGTGGAGTGTGGCGGAAGTTTTAGAGCATCTCTACCTCACCTACACAGGAACCCAAAAAGCCTTTGAGCGCTGCCTGAAGGCAGGAAAGCCGCTGGCCGGCGTTCCCACTTTCAAACAACGGGTGGCCGCCACGGCGGTCACAGAGCTCGGTTATTTTCCCAAGGGACGCAAGTCGCCCGATCAGGTTCTTCCCAAGGGCATGTCCGTAGAAAAGGTAGTGGCCGACATCGGCCCCCAGATTGCCGCGATGGACAAGGTCATCGCGCAATGCGAAGAGCGCTATGGCTCGCGCATCAAGGTCCTGGATCACCCTATTCTCGGCCCCCTGACAGCGAGGCAATGGCGGAAGTTTCACCTGGCCCACGGACGCCATCACGTAAAACAGATTCTGGAGCGGAGAAAAGCGGCAGCCATGGTCGGCGCCAAAAACTGAAAAGCCTCCGGCCTGAACCGGAGGCTTCCACGAACACGAACGCTCTAGCCTACTGGCGCAGCTTGGCCGGCACTCCTGCCTTACGGGCCTGTTCCTTCAGATCGTCGAGTGCTTTTTTGGCATCATCGACTGCCTTTTGCTTCTTGGCTACATCCTGCTTGTACTGGGCGTCTTCCCTGTCCCATGAACCCTGGTTGCGCAAGCGATTGCCGGCGTCGGCATAGAAGGCGGCGGCGCGCAGGCGATACTCGCGCTGGGTCACATCCAGTTCACGCGACAGCAAGTCCACCTTGCCCTGCTGATCGGCAATCTTCTTTTTCCACTCGTCGTTCACTTTTTGTGCGTCGGAGCCGTCTGGCTTCTTGGCGGCGTCCTGCGACGCCGGAGTGGAAGCGGCAGCCCCGTCCTCCGGCTTCGCGGAGTTTGCCTCAGGGGCCGGATTGGCGTTTTCGGCGCCGGTCGAATCGGCGGCATTTCCGACAACGCTGATGTTGTCGGTGGTGGGCAAATTGTCGTTGTCATACTTCTTGGCCGATGCGGGCTTCTCAGTCTTGCGGACGGAACGGGCATAGTCGCCCAGAGGCTCAGACTGCGCGCTAGCCAATGTGACCAGAACGCCCGCCAGAACGACTCCAGCCAGAAAAACGTATGCGATGCGCTTCATAAGATGCTCCATTTCTTTCAGTCCTGCCGCCTCCATAAAACAGAAGACAGCATCGACGTAGTTCAACTCAAGCTTTCGAACCGGCCTTCGCAGCCCTTGCGCCTGCGAGAAAACCGCCAATCGTGCGATCCAGGTGTGCCGCTTCAGCGGCGATATCAGACGCCAACTGCCGCGCCAGTTCTGGGTCCCGGCTGGCTGCGAGTTGCTGGGCATATCCCGAGATGGTGGTCAACGAGTTGCGCAGCCCCAACGCCATCTCGGCTGACATTTCGCCGCGCAACTCCTGCTGGCGACGAATTTCAGTCATTTCAGTGCGATCATTGATCAGACAAGCCGCGCCGAGCACCTCGCCGTCGGGCGCATGCACCGAACTGACCGTAATATCCAGGGTGCGTTCCTCACCTGCGGGAGTACGATAGCGTGCTTCCAGACGCTGGAACCGAGTCTTCTCGCGCAAGCTGACATTCACCGCTTCGACCAGATTCGAGTAGGCGGCTCCATCGAACGTGGAAATCAACTCGGCGGCGCGAAATATCTCGGCGGCGCTCATTCCGGTGGGCGAGGCGAAACCAAGAATCTGTTTAGCAGAACCATTGGCTTGCCGCACTAGCCCGTTGGGAGTAAAGAAGAGCACGCCCGATGACAGATTGGAGAGTACGGCGGCGCTGATGTTTTCCGAAGTCTTAGCGCGGCGTCGTTCTACCAGTTGCAAACTCTGCAGTTCGTGCTTCTGCTGCTTGAGCTGCTGGATCACTGCGTGATAGGTGTGCAGCGGAAAACTCTCAGACACGGAAGGGGTATCAGGAAATGAACCTTCTTCGCTGATGCTGCGGCGCATGCGACGCATCAAAAGCAGGCCGACAATAAAGGCAAAGCCTGCGGCCACGAACACCAGGACCATCCGCAGCACAACGGGATTTGTCGCCAGTCTCACAACAACCCCCAGTACCACCGCAGGAAACTGTTGCCATAAAACAACGCGACCATGGCCATGCTACCGAGAAAGACGCCAAACGGCATCTGATGGCGGCGCAGCGCAATCGCGGCTGATTCCCAGGCCCGCCGCCGCGCCTCGCCTGCGGATTCATGATGGCGTTTCATACGCCGACGCGTACGCTTGATCCACACCGCCAACACCGTTGACCCGCCAAAAAGCGATCCGGCAATCGAGGCGGAAAACAAAGTAAAGATGGTCAGTTTGGCGCCGAGAAATGCGCCGACCATAGCCATCAATTTGACGTCGCCGAAGCCCATGCCCTCCACGCCGCGAGCCCGCAGATAGATGGCTCCCGCACCATAAATGAATGAGGCTCCGACAATTGCGCCCAGCACGGCGTCAACCAGCGACAGCAGATGCCAGGAAACGTCGGAGCTCACTGGCAGCGACACCAGGCCCGGCAAAAGCTGCGAAGCCAGATCATTGACCGGAACCACCAGACTGAAGACCAGTCCCAGAGCCAGCCCCGGGAGGGTCATCTTGTCCGGCAGAAGCTGGGTTTCGGCATCCGTGAAGATCAGCCCCAGCAGCAGGAATCCGAAGGCGCAGTATTTGAGCGTCGCCAGGGTGGCACCGAAGTGCGCGTAACAGGCCAGAAAGATCGCCCCGGTGAGGACTTCCACGATCAGGTAGCGCGGCGAAATATAGGTTTTGCAGTTGCGGCAGCGGCCGCGCAGGATCAGCCAGCTCAACACCGGAATGTTGTCGTAGGCCCGGATAGGCTGCTCGCAGCCGGGACAGGCCGAACGTGGTCGAACTACGGATAAGTCCCGCGGCAAGCGGTAGATACACACATTCAAGAAGCTGCCAAAAGCCAGCCCAAGAACGAAGATCGCCGATGCCAGAACAGGGTCCACCCTTATCCTTTGCGCAAATTCCTTCCGATTTACACTGATTATACGGGGATTCTCAAGGCCGGCTTGAGTACGAAGGTCACTGGCCGTGCGGACTCAGGTTACCGTCAACGGTCCTGGCGTTGGACCTCGGACTTCGGACCTCCGTCCTCGCGCCCCCAGCCAAAGACAGCCGTTGGAAGAC
>CATPBJ010000015.1 GCA_955652395.1 uncultured Terriglobales bacterium
ATCGTAGTGAGCGTAGGTCTCCCTCAAACCTTGATGGGAAGGATCCGACTTGACGAAGACGGAAAATGGACGCCCATCCTGGGCGCGGAAGAGCGAATTGATGGACCAACCGTCGCCAATTAGTTTGGGCAGCGCGTGAATCCTAGGCGCATCATAGACCAGATTGAAGTTCACATTCCATGGCGTATCAAAGTCCGATGGCGCATAACCCTTGTTGACGTTGTAGGGATTCTGGTAATCCGACAAGAAGGTTCCGCCGCGATTGGCTGATCCGGTGTCAAAGGCCCGCGACCAAGTGTAGTTCAACTGGCCGGTCAGACCATGCAAGTCCCGCACCTTGTATGCGACCTGCAGGCTATTGTAGTTGGAATAGCCATCATTGTTGAGCTGCAGAATGTGATTGTACCCCGGGAAGCGGGAGCCAAACGGTTGCCGCGTGCTATTGCAGGCCGCAGTGCTGATGGGACAAGCATTGAGGTCGCGCCAGTTGACCAGATCACGCCCAGCGGTGCCTGCGTATGCAATGCTTAAAGCCGTCTTAAGGCTTAATTGCTGCTCAATTGTCAGGTTGTAGGCATGGTTCATCGGTGTCTTGAAATCACGCACTATCTGCACCACATTGACCGACGGCGGATTAGCACTGCTGCTCGCTCCGTAGACATTCACGCCCGGCCCCATGCACACGAAGGACTGGCAGGGCAGACTATTGGGAAAGAGCCCCAAGTTTTCACTGGGCGTGGAACTTATGCTGACCGCAAAAATGCCCTCTGCGAATTGAGTATAGAAACCAGAGCGGGTTCCGCTCCACATGTTCAAGTAGGTCTGCGGCGCAGCGATAGTGCCAAAGTTGGGCAGATCGTAATTCAAGGAGTATCCGCTGCGCAGCACCGTCTTGCCATTCTTGAAGACGTCCCAGGCGAAGCCGAGTCGCGGGCCGAAATTATTCTTGTCGACGCTGTACAGCGGCTGCTTCGCCAGGCTTACGAACCCGTTCGCATCTGCCTTGGGATCGTCGGGCAGGAAGTTCGCGCCCAGGTTATTCTTCTCGCCCAGCGCCCCGGCAACGTCCCAACGTGTCCCCGCTTCAAGTGTGAAATTCGGCTTGATCTTCCAGCTATCCTGTACGTACAGACCGACCGACTTTTGGAAAATGTGTCGGTCGGTAACCCCGAAGGACCTTGCAGCCGAACTTGCCAAGCCTAAGAGCAGTTCGTTGAGAGTTGCCACTCGCAAACTCTCGGCGTCGCCGGGAGTACCGAAGTTGGAGTAATTAACATTGTCGTAGCCGAAGTACAGCGAGGTGTGCGCCCGGTCGCGCCTCGACTTGGTGAAGGCGTCCTGATATTGTCCGCCTACTTTAATGGTGTGGTTCCCCTTTATCATCGTAAAGTGTTCTTGCCAATCGAAGGATGCATCCGGGCGAGTAATAATGGGATAGCCTTGCACCCCGCCCACAAAGCTGTATGTGGTGTTTCCGAAGGAATAGTTGTACAGCGCTGGCACTCCAAAATTCTCTTTATCTTGCGGACCCGCGCCCAGCGGGCCGGTGTTGAGGCCCAAGGCGTTCGGGTCGATATTGTTGTTGAAACCGATACGCTGGGAGAACCGTTGATAGCCAAAGCGGCTCTCGAGTACTTTGGTGGGGGTGATGGTCCAGGTGTAGTTGATCCCTGCCAGTTGCGCTCGCGTGGGTGCGACCGAATTCCACATGCTAGGGCCGGTGGCCAACGGACCAACCGACTGGGGTACTCCAGGAGCCGCCGGCTGATTATTCACACTGTCGCCAAAGAGGTACTTCACTGAAACGCGTTGTGACTGGTTGAAGATGTAGTCGAACTTTACGTGGAAGTTGTTAAGGTCCAACGAGTTATTCGCAGCTAGGTTGACTAGAGCTCCGGGTCTGGGCGCGAGGGGAACGAATGAAAGCAGGTTGGCTCCTATGGTGCTGACCTGTGCCGGACCGGTGTTGAGGCAAGTTGCTGGATTGGGGTCACCGACACTATTCGGATTGATTCCCGTGTTTATGCAACCGATAGCATCGTTGATTTCCGCCTGTGCGGGCAAATTCACTGCTGCCGGGAACACGTCCTTCAGATGAAACCCCTGGTAGGACATGAATACGAATGCCTTGTCCTTCTTGATGGGGAAGCCTCCCGAAGCGCCAAACTGGTTCAGGCGAAACGGATTGACCTTGGTGGCGAACCAGTTCCGTGCGTCGAACGCATCCGTGTGCCGGTCCCAGAAGGCGCTCCCATGGATGGCATTCGTGCCGCTCTTCAGACCAATGTTGATGACGGATCCACCCCGCACTCCGAATTCCACGCCGGGATTGGACTGCACGTTGAATTCGGAGATGCCTTCCAGCGGGATCAAAGCCGCAGCCGTACCCGCAATAGCCGGCTGGCCGAGGGACGCCTCACCATAGTAGCGATCATTGTTAGGGATGCCGTCCACAGCAAAATTGTTCGAGGTGGCTCGCTGCCCGTTGATGTTGAGGCTCTGGAAACCGCCTCCGGGACTGCGCTGTACGCCGGGCACGCCGTCGAGAAGATTGTTAAAATCCCGCCCATTGTTGGGCAAGTCCGCCACCTGCCGGCCCACAAACAACGTGCTTAGCCTGTCCTCAGTGGTCTCTACCAGCGGAGATGTGCCCTCCACTTCGATGGTTTCCGATACCTGTCCCGGCTGGAGCTGGAAATCTGACTGCGTCACCATCGACAATGCGACCTGCGCATCCCGAGCCGAAGTTTTGAAGCCTGGCGCCGTGGCCGTGAGTTTGTAGTTTCCAGGCGGCAATTCCAATATCCGATAAAATCCGCTCTCCGAGGTACTGGCGGAACGAGTTTCGCCGGTGGCGTAGTTCGTGGCGGTCACCTTCGCGTCCTTGAGGACCGCCCCGGTGCTGTCTTGCACTGTGCCTGAAATATCTCCGGTGATTTTCTGCGCCAACAGTGGAAGACTGACCATCAAGCCAACGGCAAGCAGGAGCAATGCGCACCGCAAAACCCGGTACCGTTTCATACGGTTCCCCTCTTTAGTTGTGAGTCTTCGTAATTCTTGTTCAACAAATGTGAGGCCAGTAGTAATTAGCCGAAAAGTTTAGTCGTCATGAAGACCAAGTATCAAGAATAAAAAAAGTGCTAAGGCTGATATGACTGGCGGTCAGGGGAGACATAACACCCTTAACATGGAAGGCGATAGCGGGGAGCCGTAGGAAGAATGAAATAGCCGCAATCTTCCACGGGGAACGGAACGGTCGTCAGCTCAGCGGAGAATCGCTCATACGGAAGCGGGTACGAACATGCTCGGAAATGAGTTCGATGGCGCCTCGGTTGGCGACGGGATCGGCTTGCGCCAGGTACTTCATGGCTTCTACCAGCAAGCGCTGGCCGTCCACGTAACGCGGATCGGCCGTTCGTTCACGGCGTTTGCGCCCAATCTTGGGAGGAACCGGGATAGTAAAAACCTTGGCCATGCAATTGGGGTTTCCGAGGTCGATAAAGTTCCAACCGACAAAACGGCGCAAAAGCAGTATACCGCCGGCTTTGGGTTTTTCAGCCCCCAATTTTATATTTCTAGAAGGCTGTCGGCTGGTTTCGGGCCGGTTAGCCCTGCGGTGTTATGAATTTGGTCCTGCTGGTGGTCTTGAGCTTGAAAACGGAGTCGGGAATCTTTTCGTTCACCTTGATGCCGGAATACCTGGCCAGGCGAAAGTCGCCTGAGCTTCCGAAAAAGAATTGTTGTTGCACCGAAATTCCCCGGCCCGGGTCGATCCAAAGAACGATGTGGGCCAGGTTATTCCGCAGGCCGGTGGCCTTGGGAATCAGGTCCAGCTTGGCGGCATCCACCCCGTCCACCGCCTCGTTGCCCAGGTACTTCACATCGAACGACTTCAGCATGTCATGTCCGCGGCCGCCGAAGCCCAGCACCAAGAAACTCTCAAACGCCTCACGATTCTTGCCGGTGTTATAAACCGTGACCTGGTCGATTTTGGGCTGGTAAACCTGGATCCTGGAGCCATTGAACAGCACATATTTCTGGTCCGGCTCGGTGATGTCAGCGGCCATCTGGATATCATTGGCGGAGCGGCGGAAATAGACCCTCCCCTTTTGCTCCTCGTGTTCGTCCACGACTTTCTGATATTGGTCCCAGACGACGCTGGCTTCGGTGGTGTGGAACTTTTCGGCGGCGCTGTCCATCTGGCCCAGAACTTTTTCCAACGCGGCATCTGATGGGGAATCGGCAGGCGCCTGGACGGCGACCAGACCAGCCAGACAAGCAATCGTGAAAGCCCAGCGGGAAAGCAACAGCGCGCGTTTCATGTTGGCCTCACCCGCAGCGGAAGCGGAATCGCTACTCCTTGTGCGCCCACACTTTGTAAGTCAGCACGCGTCCTTGACGATCGCGTAGAACTTCGTACTTGGTAATGCTCACTTCGCCGGATATGGGTTCTACAATCCGCAGCAGTTGTTGCCGTACCGTCGCGTCCTCTGTGCCCGAGATGGCCGCGCCTTCAATCTGGTAAGTGAATCCGCCGCCTGCCTCCGGAGTTACAACTACTCCGCTTGGATGCGGATTGCGTTCCACCGGTTTATCGTGGAAGTTGATCCAGTAGGGCGAGAAAAACACGAACAGCAGAATGAGCGTGACCATCACGTCATACTGAAGGGTGCCACGCTCGTACGACCACAGAATGAAATCGCGAATTGTGCGCCAGATCCTGGTCATGGGAACGGCGGGCGCATCGGCAACGGTCGTCGTCATCCTGGCTTCGGTCAAGTCGTTTCCGGTCCAGTCTTTTCCGATCAAGTCTAGGCTTTGCCTCCTGAGCTTGGCAAACTCGGGGCCACACTAGACCGAGCCCCGAGGATCCACAACTAGAATCTCTTTGGTCGGATGCGATCCGTGCCCATGGCGGGCCGCAAAGCGTCTGGAATGATAACGCTGCCGTCGGCCTGCTGGAAATTCTCGACGATCGCCACCCACGTCCGTCCCACGGCCAGCCCGCTTCCGTTCAGAGTGTGGACAAACTCGCTCTTGTTCTTGCCTTCCGGACGGTAACGAATATTCGCCCGGCGGGCCTGGAAGGACTCGAAGTTCGAGCAGGACGAAATCTCGCGGAACAATTGCTGACCCGGGAGCCACACCTCGATGTCATAGGTTTTGGCTGAAGAGAAGCCCATGTCGCCGGTGGAGAGCGCGACCACACGGTAATGTAATCCGAGCTTTTGCAGGACTTCCTCTGCGTCGTGAGTCAGCTTTTCCAGTTGCTCGTAAGAAGTGTGGGGCCGCGCAAATTTGACCAGCTCGACCTTCTGGAACTGGTGTTGCCGGATGATACCGCGCACGTCTTTGCCGTAGGAACCGGCCTCGCTACGGAAGCAGGCCGTGTAGGCCGTGAGCGAAACCGGCAGGCGCGAGGCCTCCAGCACTTCGTCGCGATAAAGATTGGTGACCGGCACTTCGGCGGTGGGAATCAGCCAGAGATCCCTTTCGCCATGGGGTACGCGGAAAAGATCGGAGGCGAACTTCGGCAACTGTCCAGTGCCATACATGGACTCGGAATTCACCAGATAGGGCGGCAGCACCTCGGTGTAGCCGTGCTCACGGGTATGCAGGTCGAGCATGAAATTGGCCAACGCCCGCTCCAGCCTCGCACCTAGGTCCCAGTACACCGCGAAGCGTGCGCCGGAGAGTTTGGTGGCGCGTTCGAGATCAAGAACGCCAAGCTCTTCGCCCAGTTCCCAGTGCGGCTTGGGAGTGAAATCGAATTGGGATGGCGCGCCCCAGCGCCGCACTTCAACGTTATCTTCGGGCGTCTTCCCTATGGGCACGCTTTCGTGAGGCAGATTGGGAATGCCGGCGAGAATATCTTGCAGACTGGCCGCGAACTCTTCGGCTGCTTTCTCGCGCTGCTGGATCTGCTCCCGCAAGTCTTTCGTTTCGGAAATCTGAGCGGTCGCGTCCTGGCCGCTCTTTTTCAACTGGGCAATCTCCTCGGAGGCGCGGTTGCGCCGGGCTTTCATGGTCTCGGCTTCGGTAATCGCATGCCGGCGCTGGGTGTCTACGTGGTGGAAATCTTTCAGTACCTGTGCCGGCTCCAATCCGCGCTGGCGCAGCTTTTCTTCGACCAGGGGCAGGTTGTCGCGAACGAAGCTGAGATCAAGCATGGGAGTTCACTACTGTATCGAAAAAGAGGCGGGGAATGCACCTGTTCCCGTCTCGGTGGTGTGCACCCTGCTTACGCGCGGCAACAAGGTGTTGGGCTTTGCTCGACGGGAGAGCTGAGGGCAGCTGTCCCCACGTGGTTCGTGATGAGTACGGCCTTGGTTCGGCACCTCACAGGCTGTAAACTACACCGCGATGAAGCCCCCTGCCCGTGCCCTCGCCATTTTGCTCTTTTGTGTTGCTTCTACCAGTGTGGGTTTCGGCTCCGCCTACAATGCTCGTCCCAAGTTGGTGGTGGTCGTCGTGATCGACCAGTTTCGCGGCGACTATCTCGAGCGCTATCGCGACCAGTGGGGCGAAGGGGGCTTTCGCCTTTTCCTCGAACATGGCGCCGACTTCGCCAACTGCAACTATGAATACGCCAACACGCGCACCGCCCCCGGGCATGCCACCCTGCTGACCGGGGCATATACGAATGGGCACGGCATCATTGCCAATGAATGGTGGGACGCGCAAAAAAAGGCTACGGTCGCGGCGGCGGATGATGACCAGACCAAACTGGTTGGTATTGCGGGCGGCGCTCCCGGTTCTTCACCTCATAACCTGCTCGCCGACACGCTGGGGGACGAGCTTAAAATGGCGACGCAAGGCAAGTCCCGTGTCTTCGGCATCGCGCTCAAGGATCGCGCTTCTGTCCTTCCCGCCGGCTTCGCTGCCGATGGCGCCTACTGGATCGACCGGACAACCGGCGCCTGGATCACATCCACCTACTATCGCAACGAACTTCCCAAGTGGGCACAGGATTTTAATGACAGTAAGCGGACCGATAAATACCTGAACCAGGAATGGAAGGACAGCAACGGGAACGTCCTGCGCACCACCAAGCCTAGCGATGGGAAACAGGCTAACTTCTACGATCTGGTGGGTTCCACACCCCTGGCCAACGACTACGAATTCGAGTTTGCGCGGGAATTGATCACTTATGAGAAGCTGGGCAACGGCCCCGCTACCGATCTGCTGATCATCAGTTTGTCGGCCAACGATATTCTCGGCCATAAGGTCGGTCCCGATTCCGCGGAAATGCGGGCCATGGCGATGGCCACGGATCGGCAGCTGGCGGGGTTTGTCGAGTTCCTCGGACACCAGATCGGGCTGGCCAATGTGTGGATTGCGCTCTCTGCCGATCATGGAATTTCTCCCCTGCCCAAGGTGGCGGCCGGGTTACGCATTCCGGCTGCAAATGTTTCGGGCGACAAAATACGCGGGCAAATCAATAGCGGCTTGTCTGCCCGGTTCTCCCATCCGGCGGAATATGTGAAGACTCTCGACTATCCAGTGGCGTGGCTGAACTCTGAGGCCTTTGCGGCCGCAAAAGTAAGTGAACAAGACGCCGAACGAGCCGTGGGCGAGGCGCTGAAACAGACTGGCCTGCGCGCTTATTACACGCGCTCACAATTAGAAAGAGGCGATGCGCCAAACACGGAACTCGGACTGAAGTATCTGCACAGCTATTCGCCGCTTGGGGGATGGTATGTGCTGGGCGTTCCACCGCCCTTCACCATCGGCTTTGTGGGCGGGACCGATCATGCCACACCGTACAACTACGATACCCACGTGCCGCTGGCTTTTTACGGTCTTCCCTTCCAGGCGGGAACTTATCGCACGCACGCGGAGCCGGTCGACTTGGCACCGACTCTAGCCTCGCTTCTCGGCATCAATGCTCCGACCCATTCCGTGGGGCGGGTTCTGATCGAAATGTTGGTCCCCCCACGTCGCGGCACGAATCCCTCGAACGGAGGCCAGGATCGAAGCTTGCCGACTGTCGAGGGACGGAACTTCAGACCCGCCGCCGAGGTCGATTCCGCGAAAGACAGGGCCGCCAGGGTAAGAACCACAGTCCTTCAGGTTGGTGGCGCGCGATGACCGCTCCGGCCCCGACTGCCGGTCCTGATCTCAGCGTCAGTCTCGCCGGCATTCAGTTGAAGAATCCTGTGATCGCAGCCAGTGGGACCTTTGGCTACGGCGTTGAGTTCGAGGATGTCGTTCATCTCAACAAGCTCGGCGGGTTTGTCGTCAAGGGGCTGTCGGCGGAACCGATGGCCGGCAATCCGCCGCCGCGTCTGTACGAAACTCCGGCCGGCATGCTCAACGCCATTGGATTGCAGAACATTGGCGCCCGCGCCTTTGTTGACGAGAAGCTGCCGAAACTGCGGAAAATGAAAAACATCGTCGTCTTCGCCAACGTGTTCGGCTACAGCCGGGAAGGCTACGAGCGCGCCATCGAGATCCTGAATGAAGGCGAAGGCATCGCGGCCTATGAGTTGAACGTGTCGTGTCCGAATACGGTGGCCGGCGGTATCCAGTTTGGCAGCGATCCGCGAGGGCTGGATGAAGTCGTGAACACCGCCAAACGGATATCGCGCCGACCGCTGATTGTGAAGCTTTCCCCCAACGTCACCAGCATTGCGCTGATGGCGCACGTCGCCCAAGAAGCCGGCGCCGACGCCATCTCGCTGGTGAACACGTTTGTGGCCATGGCCATCGATCCCGAGACTCGCAAGCCCCGCATCGCTAACGTTGCCGCCGGGCTCTCGGGCCCGGCCATCAAGCCGATTGCCCTGCGCATGGTGTATGACGCCTCGAAAGCGGTGAGTATTCCGGTCATCGGCATGGGCGGAATTTCCGCCGCAGCCGATATTGTGGAGTTTATGTTGGCGGGGGCCACTGCGGTGCAGATCGGTACCGCCAGCTACTGGGACCCCGTCGCGACGGAGAAGATCGCAGGCGAACTGGAAAGCTGGCTAACGGAACGCCACATAGAGCGGGTGGCGGAATTAACCGGTGCCATGGTGATGGAGTAGAAAGGCCTCCCTCGTTCGTTTCTGGGAATAGGAGTTGCATCCCCTAAGCTCGCTTGGCGGCGGAAGAATAAAGCCCAGGGCGCGAGCCTTGGGTCGACAGCGGAGAATGACCGAGCTCCGCAGGAGCGAACGAAAAGTCGCCACCGAGAAGGCCCACTCCCAACTTCCTTACCGCGGCCAAATCGCCAACATCGCGCCCATCGCCAGATAGCACACCAACTGATAACCGGTGTTGATCAAATACAGCTTGGTCGATTGGTTACCGAACAGTTTTGCGGTGAGCTGTACCGTCGTCACAAAGCCGAGCCAGATGGCAAAGCCGACCTTCATCCCGTACAGGGCGGTGTTCACGGTCGCGACGTGGATGATCTTCCCCAGAACGAAAGCCGACACCAGGCTGGCGGCAAAAGAGATCGCGTAACTCTTGCCTGCGCTCTTGCGCATCGCGTCCATTCTTGGCTTGTCGTCCGGGTCGTACCCCATGGCCACCATCCAGGGCCGGGCGAAGAGCATGGGGGAATACCAGAGAAAGCCCACCACCATGGTGGCCATGGCGGCGACGAGCACAGACCATAGGTTGACATTCATCAAGGTCATGACGTCTTCTCCGTGCAGCTGTAAAATTGAGCTAACCATACTATTCCGAGTTGTGCGGTTGCAAACTGGAAACAAAGGGCGGTTCGAAAAGTGCCTCTGCCACTTTCCGTTCGCCCAATCATCTAATCGTTGTCGATATAATCAGATGAGGAGTCTTGTTCTTATGGCTAAAGCCACCTTTGCCGCAGGCTGTTTCTGGGGAGTTGAAGCCACTTTTCGCCAATTGCCGGGTGTCACCGCAACCCGAGTTGGCTATACGGGTGGACACTTCGCCAATCCAACCTACAAGGATGTTTGCAGCGATCGTACCGGCCACGCCGAGGCCGTCGAAGTGGAGTACGATCCTGCGAAACTCTCCTACGAAAAACTGCTGGAAGTCTTCTGGGAAAACCACGATCCCACCCAACTCAACCGCCAGGGCCCGGACTGGGGATCGCAGTACCGCTCCGCGATCTTTTTTCATACGCCAGAGCAGGAAAGTGAAGCCCGGGTGTCAAAAGAGCAACTGGAGAAGTCCGGCCGTTTCAAGAAGCCGGTCGTGACTCAGATCGTGCCGGCCGTGACCTTCCATCCCGCCGAGGACTATCACCAACAGTATCTGGAAAAACGGGGACTGGCGACCTGCCACATCAAGTGAGGCATTGGCGATCACTGTCGTAACATCACCACTTCACCAGTCGTCTCAACTGGCGTAGTGGCCTGCTTGCAGCTGGCACCAAATTGATACTCAGTCAAATGTGGCGCTGTAATGCTCCCACTGCCTCTTCTGCTGCGCCATAGATGAAATAAACCGCACGTCCTTTCTTAGATTGTCCGAGTTAGTGTCACCCTCAAAAAGCGGATAGCAGGGGAAGGCCTGTTCCGCGATCACTTGCAACCATTTCATCGCTTGTTCTGGCTGATTCATAAGAGCGTAAGTAGAGGCGATGCTATAAGTCGTGTGATGAAAGTGAGCGTAGCCGCGGCCGATCTCGATAGCGCGCTGGATCGTTCCTTCCGCTTCGCGTCCTTGCCAGCCTTGGCTAGCATCATGGCTTTCACGCTGCTAAGCAGCCCACCTTCGTCCTTCGGATAGTTCTTGAGGAATTGCTCAATTAGCGCGGACGCTTCCTCGTTCCGCCCCAGCCGGAATAAGGCCGTGGATGTATAAAATGCCAGAAGCGAAGGGTTCTTTCCGAGCGGAGTGCTATTGAAGATCTGAAAGGCTACGTCGTACGTACCCCGACACATGTCGATGACGCCCAAGCGGTATCGTGCCAGAGTGTTGCCCGGATAGATAGCCAGTGCCCTTCAATTTCTTGCCATCCTTGTCGAGCAAGCCCATGTGAAGGTAGACAAATCCCAGTTGGTGATGGGCTTCATCGGATGGCGGATCAGGTTTACGAAAAACTGGACGAACTCGGTTCGGCTGTGGCGCAGACCTCGTGCAAGCAGCGCGGAGTGCAGTCCATGGAGTTCGAGTGCACGTTTAATCTCGCCGACGGAGCGCAATCGTTACTAGTCGTCCCGAGCGGTCCACTGAAGTCACACAAGAAAGCGGAGATCGAAGTACAAACTCTCAAGTGCGTCGCCCATTGTGACTTGATCACAGCAAGCGGTATGAAGCCTTGAGGCAATAAGTCCGAAGCCCGCTGGGTCACGGTAGTTGGCTGATCTGGTAGCCGCCACCGAGCGGCGAATGCCCTCACGTCGCCGTCTATACCACCGGCTGCGCGGCCGCGTGCAACAGCGGGGCGACTGTTTCTTCTTCCTCGTCCACGGTGGTTTCTTCCCACAGCGTTCGGTCACGCAGGATGCGGGACACCAACGCGGTGTGCATGGCGTGTCCGGCGCGGTCGGCAACCACGTTGCCCAGAATCTGTTTGCCCAGCAGCGCCAGGTCTCCGATCAGGTCCAGGACTTTGTGCCGCACAAATTCGTCGGGAAAGCGCAGCGGCGGATTCATCAGTCCCTCGCGCGTGAGCACAATCGCGTTTTCCTGGGACGCGCCGCGAATCAGGCCCTGTTGCCGCATGGCATCGGCTTCGTGCAGAAATCCGAACGTCCGTGCCGCCGCGATCTGCGTCCGGTAATTCCCGTCCGAGAGGTCCACCCTGAAAGTCTCTTTTCCGATCAAGGGATGAGGGAAATTGATGGCATACGATACCGAATAGGTATCGGCCGGATACACCGCGATGAACTTGTCCCCTTCCCGAACCTCCAGTTCACGGCGGATGCGCAGATAGGTACGGGGTCTTCTCTGTTTGCGAATGCCGGCTCTCAGGATGGCCTCGACGAAGGGCAGCGCGCTGCCGTCGAGAATAGGCAGCTCGAGGTTATCCAGCTCAACGATGGCGTTGTCGATGCCGCAACCAATCAGGGCGGAGAGAAGATGCTCGGTGGTAGAAATCAGCACGCCCTTTTTCATCAAGCTGGTGGCGTAACTGACCCGGGCCACATTTTTGCTCACGGCTTCCAGCTCAAAATCGTCGAGATCCGTGCGGCGAAAGATCACGCCCGATCCGGGAGGCGCAGGCAATATCCGCAGTTGGACCGGAGCGCCGCTGTGCAGCCCTGCCCCGCTGCATGCCACCGGTGTGCGGATTGTCTGTTCGTGTATCAAACGTGGTCGGCTGTCTGTTGTCTGATGACGAATTTACCCTGCCCGACGCGTGGCCGACTGTGGCTAATTAGCCACAGTCGTGGTTGAAAGAAGCAGGACGGCGGGATTAACATCACGGTATCTGGTTGATTGAAATATGCTTAATTGGGTTTTATCTTCATTCTATAACCAAGGTGTTACTTCTTAGGTTAGCCCCCCGGCTTGCCAGATCTCAGGGCTTCGTTGATCCCGATGCCGCCGCCGGGTCGAACTGGGAATCACTTATCCCCTGGTTGTAGTTGACCGAGGTCAGGAAGCGCTGGCTGGACATATCGGCGTTATAGAACCGCGTGATCGTGTGCGGCGTCATGACGCCTTGCACTTCGCGGTAATTGTCGTAGACCTCATCTTCAATGTTGCGCTCTTTGTCGGTCGCATCCCGCCACGAGAAGGTCTTCTTTACCGGCAGATGGTCATCGGTGCTCACATAGAGGGTGACGCCCTCGTTGTGGGCGTTCATCACCGTGACCTGTTCGACCGGCTTTTCTTCGGCTACAGTTTCGCCCTCGTAGAACATGGCGATTCCCGGTTCCGACAGCCACTTTCTCAGCACCCAGTCGAGTGAGAAGTGGCGTCGCCGCAGATAGTCATTCAAGTCTTTGGGATCTTGTGGGTGCGGGCCCTTATAGGTGATTTCGTATCCTTTATCGCCCTGGTACACGTAGATCACATCGCGCTGCTTGGTCAGCTCGATGCGGTCTTTGTCGGGATACTTGTAAAAGCGCCAGAAGACGACACCCAAACTGTTGGGGCGGCCGTGATAGAAACTGTAAGTGCGGCCTTCCTGGGTGATGTCCTGAATATTGAGATAGGCCGATCCGCCCAGCGCCTGAATGGTCCGGTCCAGCACAGCCCTGGCTTTGTGCGCGTTTTCCTGGTCCACCGGAATGGACTGTGAGGGCGGCGCACTGTCGGTCTGCGCCAGGCCCATCGCGGCCAACAGAAGAGTGGAGAGGAAAAGCTTCATCATTCAGCACGTTAGATGCAGAGAAAACGCTCAATGTAGGCGCGAGCGTCGCGCTCGTGCGGCAGAGTTCCCGGCGCGGCTGCAGGAGCGGGACGCTCGCGCCCACATTAAAGCTACCCGACCAGTACCGCTCCGCCGTTCACATTGAAGACTTCGCCGGTGATAAAGCCGGCATATTCCGAGCACAGAAAGAGGATGGGCCCGGCGATTTCCTCCGGCTTGCCCGCCCGTCCCAGCGGGATCCCTGAAAAGATGCGGGCACTGATTTGGGGATCGTTCAGGGCTGGTGCCGACATATCTGTATCCACCCAGCCCGGGGCCACGGTGTTGACGTAGATCGCATCTCGCGCCAGTTCCGTGGACAGCCCTTTGACCATGCTGATCAGGGCTCCCTTAGTCGCGGCGTAGTCGCAGTGAAACGCTTCTCCACGTTGTCCCGCGGTGGAGCTGATCAGCACAATGTGGCCGGCCGTGGTGCCGGATTTTCCCTGCTTTTTCATCTGCGCCACAGAATGCTTGATCAGGGCGAAGACGCTGTCGAGGTTGATGGCCATGGTGCTGCGCCATTGCGCATCGGGCATCTTGTCGATGGGTGCGTCCTCCGGAGGCCA
This sequence comes from uncultured Terriglobales bacterium, assembly GCA_955652395.1. Taxonomy (GTDB): domain Bacteria; phylum Acidobacteriota; class Terriglobia; order Terriglobales; family Acidobacteriaceae; genus JAIQFF01. The sequence continues at coordinate 13,846 of CATPBJ010000015.1, forward strand.
GACTCCGTGATTCGCCACCAGGATGTCGAGCCGCCCGAAACGCTTCACGGCAGCCGCGACCAATGGCTGTGCCGTCTCCGTGCCCGAGAGATTGCAGGCCACGGCCGCGCAATTTTCCTGGCCGAGCTCCTTGACCAGTTGTTCAGATGGAGCTTTGGCCCTTTCGTAGTTGAACAGCACGCGTGCCCCCGCGTTGACAAACATGCGAACCGCAGCCGCGCCGATGCCGCGTGAACCGCCGGTAATGAGGGCAACCTTGCCAGAGAGAGAGAGAGGGATAGGCATGCAGGGATAGTTTCCAGTTTCAGGTGGGAAATGGCAAGTGGGATGAAAAATGTTGGCGCGAGCGTCGTCGCTCGTGCTGGCCTCGTCGGACCCGGGTCAGCTTCCCCAGCTGGTCGTTCTCTCCGCCTTGAGTTCACGAATCAGAATGCGCACCAGCATGCCGTCGTAACGCGTGCCGCTCAATTTTTCCAGTTCGGTCAGCGCCTGTTCGCTGGTTTTGGCGGCCGCAAACGAGCGTTCGCTGGTCATGTTCACATAGGCGTCGGTGATGGCCATGATGCGCGCCCATAGCGGGATCTTCTCCCCCCGCAAGCCATCCGGATAGCCTCCGCCATCGAAGGATTCGTGGTGGTGCTGTACCGCCTCTCGCAATTTCTTACTTTCGGGCAAGGTGGCCACGATTTCTCTGCCCACCTCAGCGTGCATCTTCAACACATAGAACTCTCCCTCCGTCAGGGGGCCGGGTTTATTCAGGATTCGTTCGGGGACAAAGAGTTTGCCCACGTCATGCACCCGGGCGGCAAAGGCCAAATCGCTCATGTCCTGCGAAGCCAGGCCAAGCGAGCGCGCGACGATCTCGCTGTATCGAGCCACCATCTCGCCGTGGCCTGCGCTGTTCAGTTCGCGCGATTCGGCGGCGCTGGTCAAGGTCTCGATGGCCTCCCGCAGGATCTGGTCGGTGTGGACTTCGTCACCGCACATCTTCTTCAGCGTAGAGATGAGCTCTTCCACGTGTTCAGGCCCGGTATGCTCGCGTTGCAGGAACCCTTCGATGTATCCGGAGATCATCTGCCGGCGCACGGCGGCGCTTTCACCGCCCGAGAGCTCTTCGGCGGTGGATACAAAGTCACCGCCCTTGCGTTTGGAGATGTACATCCCCGCATCGGCGACGCGAACAATATCTTCCATGGAAAAGCCATGCACCGGGAAACTCGCCACCCCGAAGCTACCCGTGATGTGGTGCTCGGCCAGCATCGGGTCCTGAGAAATCCAGACTCGCAGGCGTTCGGCCAGAACTTGCGCCTGCTCCACGCCGGTCTCGGGCATGAGAATGATGAACTCATCGCCACCGTAGCGTGCCACCACGTTCGATTGCCGGCACTTCTGCTCCAGGAGTCGTCCAACCCGGGTCAGCACCAGATCGCCCTCGAGGTGCCCCTTGGTGTCGTTCACGTTCTTAAACTTATCCAGGTCCATCAGCACTACCGAGATGGGACGGCCGGATCGGGACGCTCGTTTCAGTTCCGAACTCAGGGCTTCGAAGAAGAAGCGCCGCGTCTTGATGAGGGTGAGCCCGTCCGTGATGGATTGCTGCTGAAGTTTCTGGAACACGAAGGCATTGTGCAGTGCGGTGGCGAGCAGGTCGGCCAGCGTGTTCATGATCAGCCGGTCTGCCGGCTTGAAAGCATCCTCTTTGTGGCTTTCCACATTGAGAACGCCGAGAAAGTTTTCGCCATAGGCAATCGGGATGCAAAGTACGGAGCGCGCTCCCGGCAGCACGCCCTGCAGTTGCGCTTCACTCGTGGTCTGGACCAGGGCGGACTCACCGGTCCGAGCCACTCGGCCGAGAATACCGACCCCCAGCGGGATGCGTTTGCCCAGAGCCTGGGCTGTAATGCCGGCCTCGGCCTTGATTTCAATCTCTTTGGTGCTGTAGTCGAGAATGCCGATACCGATGTGGTCGAAGCTGAAATTTTTCTGGATATGGCCGACGATGTCCGCCATCATCTGCTCGGAATCCTCGCTAGAAATTGCCGTCTTCGAAATACTATTCAGGAAAGCCAGCTGGCGGGAGCGCCGCTGCTCCTCGGCGAACAGCCGGGCGTTTTCCACCGCGACAGAAACCTGTCCCGCCGCAGTCTGCATCACCTCCAGGTCGCGCTGCTCGAAGGCGTACTCGCGGTCCGTGTTCATCGCGGCCATGACTCCGGCAGGCCGGCCGCCCAGCAGGATGGGCGCACCACAAAAGCACTTGGCGGGCCGCGGCGGCACATAACTGACGCCCAACCGCTCCCGCGTCTTCTCCAGCTCAGCGCGGATCAGCAGCGGCTGTCCGCTCCGGATGATGAACTCGCTCAGGCCATTGGCGAGTTTGCGCGTGCGCTTGGGAAAAATCTCGCCCTTTTCTACTTCCAGTTCAAAGCGGATCTCGTCGCCTTCCTGGAACGCAATGTAGAAGTCATTGGTGTCGAAGATCTGGCCCAGCTCCTTCTGGACCGTACGCAGAATCTCGTCCTGATCTAGCCGTGAGCTGATTGCCTGTCCGATCTGGGTGAGCAGCGCAAATTCCTTGGTGCGACGCTGTGCGTCGTGCATGACCGCATAGTTTTCCAGGGTCAAGCCGATCTGTAGCGCCAGCCCGATGAGCAGCCGCAGGTTCGATGAACCGAACATCCGGCGCGCGGCATGCGGGAACAGGATCACGCCGAAATTGTGCTCCCGGGTCTGCAGGCTCACGGCCGTGACGTTGTAAATACGCTCTTCGGTCATGACCTCGCGGAATTGCAGGAAGCGGCCGCCGGGAAAGGCCGGCAATGGCTCGGGCATTTCGGGCACGCTGCGGAAGGTCACGAATCCGCCACGCCGGTAGGCCAGCTCGCAAACGTATTCTCCCGCTCCACTTTTCTCCAGCCGGTCCAGGAACTCCGCCGAAAAACCACGCTGCACCGAGGGCAACACGGCGCGCCAGCGCTCTGAGATGCAAAGCACGGCTCCTCCCGCCGGCAAAGGCGCAACCAGCCGGTCCAGAATGCTTTGCATGCTGGGGGCCAGGTCCTCGGCGGAAAGCAATCGGGTGGGATCCACGCCCAAAGTAGAGAACGCCAGGGCATTTTCCTGCACCGCGCTGCGCTCATTTTCCGCCAGCACCATCACCATCGCGATACCCAGCGCCAGCTGCGGGATGGGGCCCAGCATGTCGGACAGATGCAGATAAGAATTGCTGAATTGCCCGAACAGCATCAGCACCGACCACAGCGCCAATGCCATCGCCAGGAGGGTGAAGGCCAGCGAATTTCTCCGGTGCGCGTAGCGGTAAAAGAAAAAGGAACAGTAGAGCAGCACCAGGGCCACGCCTACTTCCAGGCGGAAGCGCGGGTCGGGAACTACTTCTGGATGAAACACCCCGCCTAAAATGTGCTGCTTCAGATTCCAAAGGCTGAGCGCCACTCCCCCCAGGCCGACTGCGACGTCGGACCAGCGCAAGCGGAACTTCTCGCGCATCAGCCGAGTCGAGATGAATATGCACAGCGCCATCACTGCCAGAAGCAGCGAGGCCAGCAGCGCCATCACGGCTGAGGGATTGCGGAACGTACTCCAGGCATCCAGGACATAGTGAAGCGTGTAAGCTCCCCATCCGAGTTGCCAGGCGCGAAAGTAGTCCTGCCGGGTCTGCTCGTAGAGATAAGTGAAGACCAGAAAGAGCAGCAGAGCTACCACGGCCGGTACTACAAACAAACTGATTGTGACGCTGTTCATGGCGCGAAAACAGCTACCTAGCCAGAGTGATAAGCATTTTCTAACTATCAATGGTTTCACACGCGTTCGGGCAAGACAATAGTCTTCTGTAGAGGGCTCGAACCTCAGTCAGCAGGTGGTTTCCTCTTCCGCATCAATGAGTTGGATCGAACTCCGGCCCTCTGGCGGCTTGACGCTCTATTTCCTCAGCCCGTACCATCAGGACACGACCTTTCGTAATGTCCCCCTCTTTCAGCCCGCCCTCGACGCCGCCAGCAGGCCCACGCGTTCGTTTCGCACCCTCGCCCACCGGTTATCTGCACGTGGGCGGCGCCCGTACGGCGCTATTCAACTGGCTGTTCGCCCGCCATCACGGCGGCACGCTCATCCTGCGGATTGAAGACACCGATCTTGAGCGCTCAACGGCCGAGATGGTGGAGGGTATTTTGCAAGGCATGCGCTGGCTTGGCCTCGATTGGGACGAGGGCCCCTATCATCAAACCCAGCGTATGGAAATGTATCGCGAGAGTGCGGCGAAGCTGCTGACCTCCGGACATGCCTACTATTGTTTCTGCACCAAGCAGGAACTGGAACAACGCCGTTCAGCTGCCGCCGCCGAAGGCCGTCCGCCGCGCTACGAAGGCACCTGCCGAAAAATCTCTCGGGAGGACGGCGCCCGGCGACGTGCCGCCGGAGAGGTCGCGGCCGTGCGTTTTGCCGCACTCGAAGCCGGCAGCACTGCATTCGATGACGCCGTCTTTGGTCGCGTGGAGTTTGCCAATTCCGAGCTGGAAGATTTCGTGCTGCTGCGCTCTGATGGCGTTCCTACGTATCACCTGAGCGTGGTCACCGACGACGTGGACATGCGCATCAGCCACATTATCCGCGGTGCGGATCACATTTCGAATACGCCCAAGCAGGTCCTGCTCTACCAGGCGCTGGGCGCGCCGCTGCCGGTATTCGCCCACCTGCCGCTGATCCTTGGACCCGACAAAACCCGCCTAAGCAAGCGCCACGGCGCCACCCGCGTGATCGCTTATCGCGACGAAGGCATCGTGCCCGAAGCCTTCCGCAATTTTCTCGCGCTGCTGGGCTGGACCCCGCCCGAATCCGGACCGGACAACGCGTGCACCGAAATTCTCGGCGACCAGCAGTTGATACGGCTGTTCGATTTGAACGGTATCTCGCATTCCAACGCCGTTTTCGATCGCGCCAAGCTCGACTGGTTTAACACGGAATATATCCGCGCCTATCCGGCGGAGAAATTGCTCCCGCTCATTCAGGAGGAATGGCGCAAGGCGGGTCTCGAGCCCGCGCACACTGACCGCGACTGGCTGTTTGCAACCATCAACCTGCTCAAGCCGCGCGCCCGCAGCCTGAAAGATTTCGCCACATCTTTCCGCGCGTTCTTCACCGATACATTTCAGCCGGATCCCGCTGCAGTGGAGAAATTTTTGGCGGATGAAAGAGTTCGCCGGATGCTGGTGGAACTGGGCGAACGCTACGCGGGGTCGCACGAAACCTTCACTGAGTCCGGAACGGAAAGACTGCTGCGCGACTTCGCCGCAGAAAAAGAGATGAAAGCAGGCGCGCTGATCAACGGCGCCCGCGTGGTGCTGACCGGACAGGGAGTCGCGCCTAGCCTGTTCGCCGTCATGATGGCCCTGGGGAAAGAACGCACACTCGCCCGACTGAAAGCCACCCAAGAACTCGCCGCCCGAGCCATGACGCCCGAAGTGTAGTCGAATTGAGTGTGGCGTGGGGCGCCCCTTGCCCGCTCGACCCTGACCAATGCCGCCGATGTTCGACCATCACAGACCAAAAATCCACAACCGGATGAAATCGCGCGGGTAAAGCGGGCTTCCCTGCAGCCCTTCACAGTCTGGAAAGAAGAATCCGGATTCTTGCCAGCCCCACGTTTCCTCTTGACAAACTTTCCCTCCGGGAGCTAAATTTTAATGGCGAATAAAAAGCGAATATAGATTCGCAGCCTCGGCCAGCCGCCCCGGCGTTCCCTGAAAGTTTAGAGGTCCTTAATGTCTTCCCCGCTTTTTTCCCCCGCCCCGGCGGGCTGTGCGGTTGTCTTTGCTCCCGGAAAGGAACCGGCGCGGGTTTTACAACGCCTGGCGGCATTGCCCAAGCTGGCTGGCGTGACTCAAGCATCCCGGCTTGAGGTGCGGTCCACACCGGAAATGATCTCCAGCGGAATCCGCGAGATCGATGAACTTACCGGCGGGCTGCCGCGAGGATGTCTGAGCGAAATTTGTGGACCCGCCTCTTCCGGACGCACCAGCGTATTGCTGGCCGCCCTGGCGGCAGCGACCAGGCGCCATGAAGTCTGCGCCCTGGTAGACACCACGGACGCGCTCGATGCTGTCTCGGCAGTGGCGACCGGCGTTGAGCTGGAAAGATTGCTATGGATACGGTGTACCCGGACGTCGGACCTCGGATCTCGGATCTCGGACTGCGAACCTCAGACGTCAGGCGTCAGCCCCCGGACCTCATCCCCAAAGTTCGATGTCCGACGTCCGAGGTCTGAGGTCCGAGGTCCGACGTTTGACGCCCGCCTCGAGCAGGCCCTGCGAGTCACTGATTTGCTCTTGCAAAGCGGGGGGTTTGGCCTGGTGGCGATTGATCTTGGCGATGTGCCTGACTCGGCTGCACGGCGTATTCCGCTGGCTTCCTGGTTTCGCTTTCAGCGCGCCGTCGAGCCCACCGCCACGGTGCTATTGGTGGTGGCCCAGGCGCCCTGCGCTCAGACTTGTGCTTCTCTGCTGATCAGGCTGCAATCGGGAAAAAAGTCGTCAGCTCTAAGCTATCAGCTTTCAGCTAGAGAAGAACTTTGGCCGGCGCACGCGCAACTTCTGGATGGACTGCAGGTTGAAGGAGAGCTGCTGCGTTCGCGCATGCAGCGAAAACCGGCACAATCCGTCACTACAGCATTCGCCACAAAAGCAGTACGGATTGCGTAGTGCCACCTTGGACTTCGGGCATCAGACCTCCGACCTCAGGTTTGCAGCCCGAAGTCCGAGGTCCGACGCCTGAGGTCCGGTTGACTGATGACTGCTTTCGCCTGCATCTTCGTCCCTGACTTTCCCGTGGAGGCCCTGCTGCGTGCTGAACCCGACCTGCGCTCACAGGCTCTGGCCGTGCTCGAAGGCAAAGTGCCGCTGCAAACGGTTTTTGCTTTGAACGAAAAGGCCCGCCGCGCCGGAGTTTCGGTGGAAATGACGAAACTTCAGGTGGAAGCCTGCTCTAGTCTTGTGCTACGTCGACGATCTTTGCTACAGGAAGCCGCTGCCCACGCTGCCTTGCTCGACTGCGCCCAGTCATTCTCGCCGCGAGCGGAAGATGGGGGTTGTGACACCGTGCTCCTGGATTTCGCCGGTCTGGAGCCGCTTTTCGGTCCGCTGCCAAAAATCGCGCGGGATGTGGCGCGCCGCGCTTCCGATCTCGGCCTCGAAGCCAACGTGGCCGTGGCTTCCAATCCGGATACGGCTGTACTTGCCGCTCTCGGCTTTTCCGGAGTGATCGTGATTCCCGCGGGAAGGGAAGCGGAGCAGTTGGGTAATCTTCCCCTGGAAGTGTTGTTTACCGGAGGTCACGATCTCCAAACCCTGGAAGTGCTCGAGCGCTGGGGCATTCGAAATCTTCGTGCTCTCGCCGCGCTGCCCGAAATCGCTCTGAGCGAGCGCCTGGGGCAGGAAGGCATTCGCCTGCAACAGTTGTCGCGTGGCCGCAGTTCCCGATCGCTGGTTCCGGTCGAGCCCCCGCTGGTTTTTGCAGAGGCCATCGAGCTGGAATATCCCCTGGTGCTGCTCGAACCGCTGGCGTTTCTGCTGGCCAGGTTACTGGACCAGCTGTGTGCCCGCCTGGGCGCGCGGGCTTTGGCAACGCAGGAACTGAGCCTGGTTCTGACATTGGAATGCGGCGCCACTGACCATGTGAGGACGGGCACCCCCGCCCGTCCTGGTCGAGCGCAAGCTCGACAGAGTTTCCACCGTTCTCTGCGCCTTCCCGTCCCCCTGCTGGACCCCAAAGTTTTCCTCAAGCTGCTGCAACTTGATTTGAATGCGCACCCACCCGGCGCTCCCATCGTGAAAATTCATTTGTCGGCGGAACCAGGGCGGCCGCGTGCAGCGCAAAGCGGATTGTTCCTGCCTCCTTCCCCGGAGCCGGAAAAACTCGAACTCACAATGGCGAGGATTGCGGGAATTGTTGGCGAAAACAAAGTGGGATCGCTGCAACTGCTGGACACTCATCGTCCGGAAGCATTCCGGATGCGTCGCTTTGCCCCTCAGAGGGAGGAACAGTCAGCACGCAAGCCCAAGGCATCGCGGAATGACAAACCCAGGGAAGATCCGGAATCTCAAACACAGAACGAAGTCGCGGTCACCGCCCTGCGTATCTTCCGTCCACCCTTGCGCGCCACGGTAACTCTGCAGGAAGGCAGACCTGCGCACATCGCCTGTCTCAAGCGTAAGGAAATATGTGGGGAAATTCTCTGGGTCGCCGGTCCATGGCGTACTTCCGGAGACTGGTGGGAGCAGGAAGGATGGGCCCGCGACGAGTGGGATATCGCTTTGCAAGAAGCAAGCGGCATCACGCTCTATCGGCTAGTCCGGGATTTGCTCAGCGGACAGTGGCTGCTGGAGGGAAACTACGACTGAGCAAACCATAAGGGCAAACTACATGGTCTATAAGGTCTTCACTGTATTCTCGAGCCCGGAAACTGTGCATAACCTGTTCAAACTGTGTGATCTCGAGGTCAGCCCGTTTATTTTGTGATCACTCCACAGGCGATGCGGTCCCCTGCGTTTCCGGCCGGGTCAGTCTTCATGTCGTCCGCCTTGGCATGGATCACCAGGGCTGTACCGCCATTGCTGAACAAGGAACGACTGTCGTCTCCGAGCGTTACATCCTTATTAACGACCCTGAACTGGGCTTGGCCTTTGGCGTTCACTGTGAAGTTTTTCATGTCGCCGGCATGGTGGCCCTCGGGATTCTCCAGGCCATGTTTCTTTCCGTCCGGATTAAAGTGCGGGCCGGCCGACTTGAAATCCGGCGCGTCACACAGTGCCTTCTGATGGAAGTGCAACGCGTGCTCACCGGGAGGCAGGCCGTGGAGGTTGAGCTTCATGAACACGCCCGACGACGCTCCCTTGCCGGTCTTACTCCATAGCACGGCCGTTCCCACGCTCTTGCCCTGGGCATCTTTCAACTCGACTGTGGTCTTCGCCGCAGTTGTGATCGACAGGGCGAGGACCGGCAAACACAATGCGATGACAAAAGAAAATAATCTTGTGATTTTCATGAGCCTCATTATAACGCGAGCATCTTCTGCACGTCAGCCAGCACTCCTACCGCATTGAGACATAAAAGGCATTGTTCCCCGAGCGCAGGTCTTTGCCGTACGAGAACGCGACTCCGACACCAAAAATCCGTACTTTCGCCTGCGCTCCGACGTCCCAGAGCCACTTCTGCGAGCCGAGTCCCGTCGAAGCATCGGTAATTTTCCCGGTATCGAGAAACGGTCCCAGCTTCACAGTAACGACTCCGTTCTGATACACGTTCTTGTCCACTTCCCAATTGGACAGAAAGTAATTCCGTCCGAGGGGAGCGCTGCCCTTTCGGCCGCCCCGGGTTCCGATGTGTCCTCGCATCTCCAGATCGTTGTCGCGCTCCAGGCCCAGGATAAAGAGTTCGTCGAACGGAACATCTCCAAATGTTTTGCCTGCCTTGATTCGGTGCTGTATTTCGTAATCGTCGCCCTGGGATTCCGGAAACCAATGAAAGCGCAATGAAGCTTGCAGCTTTTCGAAAGAATGCGAGGGCTCCGACCAGATCCGCGCCGTTTGCGAGGACGCTCCACCGTCGAGCGTCAATCTTCGCTCCGGCAGGCGCCAGAGTGAGGCGTCCACCTGCGTAAGTTGTTTAAGCTGGTAGCCCTTGGCCAGCAGGCTTGGAGTCAGTGCTGTTCCCTGAATCACGCTGCGGAAATCGCGATGCGAAGCTTCAACCGCAGCGGACCACTGCCAGCGTCCAGTTTCCATGGAAGCGAAATCCGCCGCCACTGACTCTCGTCTCATGTTAAGGCTTCCCCGCAAAGGTGCGGGCCCTTGAAACGAATTTCTGATGTCCCAGTTTTCGCTGCGCAAGTCAGCACTCAGTCCGTAGCGAAATTTTGGATTCGCGTTGAAGGGACTTGATAGTTGCGCCAGAATCCGTCGTTTCTCTGCATCCCAGCGATACAGGCAGACGAGGTTGATGGCCTGGTGGCGCAGGTTGTAAACCTCCGGAGTAATGCTCTGAAACGGCAGGCCGCGAAACAGCAGAAATAATCTCTCCAGCGTGCCTTGCCCCCACCCGTCGCGCTCGCGATTGCGGAAGAGAATGTCGAACTTGCCGTCGTCACGGGCCTGCAGGTCAAATTGGTAGCGAGGGAAGATTTCCAGTCTGCGGACGCGGACCTGGGTGGTCCGCAGGTCGGGCAAACGCAGAACGCTGGCCGGCGCGAAAGCCATGACGCGATCGAGCAGCGCGCCATTCACTCGAGGCGGTGGCTGGCTTCGAACTTCCACAATTTGCGGCTTGCCCAGACGGTTCCAGTACTTGAGGGCGGCTTCGACATTCCCCTTCAGGAAATAGATGGTGCCAAGGAAATCGTTGCCATAGGAATCGGTGGAATCGAGATGCAGCGCTCGCTTTAGGTGGCCCACCGCAACGCTATATCGTTTCTGCTTGAATGCCACGCCCGCCAGCTCCAGCGGAAACCGTTTGTCGCCAGGCTGGAGCCGGGCCCCGGCCGCATACGCTCGCTGCGCATCGTCCCAACGTCCCAACTGAGCCAGGGCTGTGCCGTAATAGAAATCGAGTTCCGCGGAGGGTTGCTGGGCAGATTCGACCAGGCCGACAACCTCCTGCCAGCGCTGCTCGGCCGAGAGCTGTTGGGCTCTGGCCACTAATGAAGCATCCGATGTTTGGGCGCCAGCCAGGGCTGCAAAGCTGAACCAGAATATGAAAACCGCAGTGGGGATCAGGGAAGCTGGGTTTGAGGCAGAGCCAGCAGGGTCCATTTTTCGGCCGTGCTCCATTCCCGTTCGAAGCTGGGCCGGTCCTGGTGCAGGAGCTTGCGCTGGGCCGGATCGTTGACCATGACAATCCCCGACGCCACACCTGTCACGACCACATAGTGCCAAGCGCCGCCGGACGCGGGCTTCAGGGCAACGATCAAAGGCCGTCCCTTGTCCAGATGCTGTTTGAGATCTTCCCACTCCCCGCGAATTGTAAACGTGCGGAACCCCTTCTCCTGAAAGTACCGTTCCATATCGGAGGCGTAGATACCGTGAGCTTTGGCAGAATACAGAGCGCGCTGGATCTGAGTCGCGTCGGAAGTGTTGTTTGGCTTCTGGCCCTGCTGGGCCTGCCAGTATTGCATAACCATGGCGATGCTGGCAGCGCCGCAACCGTCTTTTTCCTGCTTTACGAAAGGAACATCCAGCCAGACCCCCGGGAGGTCCGCGGCCGGCAGCGTGCCGCAGACCCCGAGCAATACGACGGCAAGCAAAAACCTGCGACCAAACATGTTGAACGCCTATCGGACGGCAACAATGATCAGGATGAGCGCGGCAATGGCCACAAGAATAATGATCAGGTCCCGATCACTGAGCGTGCCGGCTGCGAAATCCACCTGTACTTTATTCACCCGCCAAGCCAGCTGCGTCAATTCAGCGTCGTCCAGGGTAGCGACAGCGTTCTTTACCTGCTGCGGATTCATGTGCGCGGATCGCAAGGCTTTGTCCGCCTTTTCCGACCATAAGAATTGCTGAACCTGTTCCAGGTTCTGCTGCCGCACCGCGGAAGCCTGCACCGCAGCCTGCTGCAACTCCCAGGGACTGACTAGGTGCGCGGCACCTTCTGCTAAAAGGTTCTGAGGAAGCGCGAAAACCGCGGCCAGAACAAAGGCCGTCGCCATTCGGCATAACTGCTTCATATCAAGCTGCATGTCTTGGAACCTCCGTAAGATTTCTTATTGTGGACCGATTGTGTGGGACGAGTCCGCTCGTCCCGAACGAGCGCAGTTCCACCACCCTGGAAAAATACTACACGCTCATACTGCGTTGCGGAGAACGGTTCTGTAGGTTTGTCGTCAGGGTAACAAGATCAATAAACAAGGCCCGGAGAGCGGCTCCGGAACCTCCTGTGATTCACAAATTTTGTACCGCCGTCTGCAGCTCGGCGGCGATCCACTCCGGCGCGCTGTCCTGAGGAAAGCGGACTGGCGGACCGATGGTCACTCTTATTTTCCCCAGCAGAGCAAACTTTTTCTTTGCCTTCTTCAATTCAAAGAGCCCGTGGATCCGCATGGGCACAATGGGTATCGCCAGGTTGTCTGCCAGCAGTCCCACGCCGGCGCGAAACGGACGCATCGTACCGTCAGTTGTGTGGTGGCCTTCGGGAAAGACCAGAATGCTGTAGCCACGGTCCACGGATTCTCCGGCATAAGCAAAACTCTCCCGAAAACCAGCTTCGCGGGGCAAGGGAAACAGGTTGAGCAACGAGACTCCCAAGGTCCACTTCACGCGATCGTAAGCTCTACCCAGCAAGCTTCGCCCCGGTGGCGGGGTGCGCAGTGCCTCGAGCGCCTCCCCTCCCGTGGCCGTCGCCAGCCGATGCCGAAAGCGGGCGGGAAGCGCGGTCTGCACAAAACCGACATCCACATCGTCGATGTGATTGCACACAACCAGCACAGGACCGCCAAGCCCATCCAGATTTTCCCGCCCCGTAATGCGCGGCCAGCCCAGCAGCAATACTGCCGGCCGCAGAAGCAGGTAATGAATGACAAACCGCACCCAGGTCGTGGGCCAACGCTGCACCCATACCGGGTAGTGATAGGGTGCCCGCGGCGGAAGCTTGCCTTGCAGCATGCGCTCAAGATCGCCTACCGTCTTCACCGCCGCGAACCGGGTCTCGCTCAGATCCATCTGATACCGGCCTTCGAGCGCGCCCAGCAGTTCCACACGATCGAGGGAACTCAGATTCAAATCAGTCTCGAGATCAGATTCCTGACCCCACTCTCCTGCAGCTTTCCCGCAGTCCCGCAATTGGACACGCGCGATCAACTCGGCTAGCGGACTCGATCCTGTTTGCCCCGCCGGATTCGCGCCCAATCGCGCCTGCACCACTTGCAGGACTGCGTTGGTTCGCGGCTTCTGCGTGGAGGTGCGCGGGAAGTCGTCGTCGGGCCACACCAGCCAGTTTCGCATGCGCTGATACTCAGCCAAAGTTTCGTTGGCCTGTCGCACGACCCATTCCGGATCAACCTTACCCTGGCGCATGATCATCACCGCGCAAGGTTCGGCATTCCCATCGCGCGGCAGGGCGATCACCAGGCAGTCCTTGACCTCGGGTTGCCGGCGCAGCGCGGCTTCTAGATCCTCGGGGTACACATTCATACCGGCAGCTGTGACGATGACATCTTTCTTGCGCCCTTTGAAATACAAATTGCCGTCGGCATCGAGCGCGCCGATGTCGCCGGTCCCGTACCATCCTTGTTCGGCCGTCATCGGCTCCACTTCGTGTCCCGTCCAGTATCCGACGGCGACCCCGCTGCCGCGGACCAGGATTTCGCCGTCCGAAGCCAGTTTGACTTCGCGCCCCGCCAGTACTTTGCCGATTGATCCTTTGCCCAGCCGAAAGGGATGATTCACGCTGACGACGGAGGTGGTTTCCGTGAGCCCGTAGCCCTGGATGGCGGCGTACCCGAGTCGTCCCCAAAATTCTTCGGTCACGCGGTCGAGCGCGGCTCCTCCGGAAATGAACGCCCAGAATTTCCATCCAAACTGGCGATGCACTCGCCGGAAAATCCACCAGCGCTCGAGGAAGTGCTTGCCTTCCACCGCTTGCAAGCGCCGCTGGAATTCTTCGAACCTGCCTTCATCTTCCAGATCACGCTCGATCTTTTCTTTCAGCGATTGCAGCATGCGCGGCACCGCAACCAGCACCGACGCACGCTCGCGCCTTATGGTGCGAATGACTTCGCCCGGATTGAGTGCATCCTGGAAGATCACCGTCCCCCCCATCAGTTGCGGCAGAAATATTCCCAGGAATTGACCAAACACGTGGCTCAAGGGCAGCAGGTTCAGGAAACGAACGGGATGAACCAGGCGTTCGTACTTCAAATATCTTTTGATTTCGGCTTCAAGCGGCGCCATGTTGCCCAGCACATTGCCGTGGTTGATGACAACCCCTTTAGGCTCGGCAGTGGTCCCGGAAGTAAAAACAATTTCCAGGATATCCTGAGGGCCGATCGCCGTCGCCTCATAGAGCGCAGACGCGTGGACCGATAGGGTCTCGGGCAAGTCTTCCAAAATCAAAACTGGCAGCGAAGGCGTGACATGCTCACGCGAACACACCAGCAGCCTTCCATCTACTTGCTGATACACACGCTGGGTGAAATCGGCAGCACCGGTCTCATCAATGGGGACAACGATCACGCCTCGCAGCGCACAACCGAAGAACGCCGCCACCCACGCCGCCGAGTTCGGCCCCCAGAGCAGGACGCGTTCGCCTTTGCCGATTCCACGCTTTTCCAGTTCGCGGGCAAAACGGAAGGTCGTCTCGGCCACTTGCCGGTAGCTCCAGCGCACGGTGCGGTATCCGCGGCGCTGAATGTAGGCGCACTCCTGCCCTCGCCGCAGAAAGCTCTCGAGGTATTCGACAACGGAGCGGCGCTCCATGCCTGGGATGGTATCGCGTTGGGAGCCTAACCCGCATCCGCTTCAAACTCATGAGGGAATGTCTGCTTTGCGAAGTGACGGCTTCGCAATGCGAAACCGTCACGCAGTCGAAGGACTCCTACGCAATGCAGTACGTGCGGAGCTTGTTTCCCGGTACAGATCCTGACTTCATCGTAGCGGTAGGGTCCTTCGACTCCCCTGACCGACCGCAACCGGACGGTCAGACTCGCTCAGGATGACAGCTGGATATTTCGCTTTGCCTTACGCCGACATCCGTCGCGCGCTTTTGGGGCAGACATTGGTCAACAGATTCAGAAACTCGGCCAGAAACGGCGGCGTGGGCTGATGGCGCAGGGTGACCGCATACCATTGCCGCCGAAACCCGCGACCACTTAGGGGTCGGACGACAACTTTGCCGGCTTCAACCGCTGGCGCCACTGCCCAGCGAGCCAGGAAACCAATGCCGGTGCCGGCTCCAGCTAACTCAACAATCGCTTCCGTGAGTGGGACTTCGATGACCCGCTGCGCCTCCACCCCGGCCGGCTTTAGCAGTTTGTTAATCAGCGTGCTCTCCTCCCGCGGAGGGTAGATCAGAATGGTTTCCGTCTCCAGATCCTTGGGCCGCGCCTGGCTCGCAGAGGCAAGGCGGTGCTTCGGGGACATCACCAGAACCAGTTCGTCTTCGAACATGGGCGTCACTCGCAGGCTCTTGTTGCGCGGTGGAGAACTGATGATCGCGACGTCCAACTTCCCTTCAAGCAACGCCGCCGCCGGATTCGAGGTCGCGCTGGCGACGATATTTACTTCTACTTTCGAAAATTTGCCGTGGAACTTGTGCAGCACCGGGGGCAACCAGTGATAACAGGTGTAGCACTCCGTGCTCAGCCGGATCTCACCCCGCGCCCCGCCGTTGAGTCCCTCGATCTGTCCCTCGGTATTGTTCAGTTCGTCGAGTACCCGGCGGGCACACGCAATCAGCCGCTCGCCGGCCGGCGTTAGTACCATCTTTCTTCCCAGCCGCAAAAACAGCGCCGTGCCCAGTTTTTCTTCCGCATCGCGCAACTGGTGGCTCAGCGCGGATTGCGTAAGGTGCAGGCGCTTACCTGCTTCGGTCACGCTGCCTTCTTCGGCTACGGTCACCAGCAACTTGAGGTGTCGAACTTCCAGTTTCGGACTCATATGCACATGAGTGTAGTTCATCGATTCAATGAAAACAAACAATCAATCTCATAGATAGCAAATCTCGTCCAACTCCGTAATGCGCCGGAAATCGGATTTGATGACAAGAAGCGGATAGCGAGCATTGCACCTTCGCTACAGACTGCATTTTGACATTCGGCACATCCAAGAAGGTCGCAGTCGAACGAACACGGTAGACAAACAAGAGGAGGTTGTTATGAAGAACCGGGTAGCGTGCATATTTGTTTCACTTCTTCTGGGGGGCCTGACACCCGTCTCCACAGTCCAGGCGCAACACATGGAGCGGACCATCAAGGCAAACATTCCATTCGATTTCGTCGTGGGGGGCGAGATTTTCCCTCCCGGGCACTATTCGGTGGTGCTGGTTGGGCCTGTGCTGTTAGAACTGCGCGACGCGGAAGGCCGTACCTTGGCCAACGTATTGACCCATTCAGTCCAAGCGTCGGCCCAGCTGGATCGACCCAAACTGCGGTTCGACACAGAGGGTGGCCGGCACGTGCTGACCCAGGTCTGGCGGGATGGCGAAGCCGTGGGCCAGCAGGTTTTCCGGCCAAAGTCAGCCCGTCTGGCTGTCCAGAAGCGCTCGGGACACGTCCAAACCGCCGAGGCGGGCAATCCGCGTTAGCGACCCAACCATCGCGATCATAAAGTGAGGGCTCAATGAACACCGGGGTGAACGGAAGCAACGGGCAATCGCAAGCGGCTGACCTCCACGTTCAGGAGGTCATCCGCTCCGCGGAACGAGAGCTTCATGAATTGCTCGAGCGGCGGGCAGAACTCATGAAGCGAATTGGCACCATCAAGCAGACCCTGGCCGGGTTGGCCAATATTTTCGGCGACTGCGTGCTTAGCAACCAGCTGCTCACCTTGCTCGATCGCAAATCGGCGAGCCGGCAGCCTGGTTTTACACGAGCTTGCCGGGTGGTCCTCATGGAAGCAAAAAAGCCCCTGGGCGCCCGGCTGGTCTGCCAGGCGCTGCAGCATAGATTTCCCGAGTTGCTGGAGCACCATAAGGACCCCATCGCCTCGGTGACAACGGTGCTGAACCGGCTGGCCGACTACACCGAGGCCCGATGCTCGCTGGATGCAAATGGCAGGCGGGTTTGGGAGTGGATCGCAGAGCGCGAGAACGGTGGTGAACTGGCGCCGCTGGGCGGAGGCTACAAGCTTCCACCACAACCACAATTGGGTAAACGACAATAGGCCAGGAGGCGGAGTGGCGGGGACCAACAAGGTTCGGGAACATGCCTGCGCGGGCGCGAGCAGCGGACCTTAGGCGCTAAAGCGCGGGCAAGTTCTCAGCAACTTAGCGGCACAAGTGAACTCGTGCCCTTCTAGCCGCTATTCCCGTCCCACGCCCAGCGCGTCCGCCACGCGGTTGATGTAGTTGAACCAGGCGGCGATTAACGTAATCTGCAGAATCGCCTTGTCGTCGAAACCGGCCGCACGTAGGCGTTCGTGATCGTCTTTCCCGACTTGCGTCGCATCGTTAGTAATTTTCACCACGTAATCGAGCATCACCCGCTCCTGCGCAGTGACCGGAGCCGTGGTGTAGTCCTTTTCCAGTGCATCGACAAGATCTTTGTCCAACGTCACCCGACGCAGAAACTCTGCGTGTGAGTCAATTCAATAAACGCACCGGTTGGTAACGGAAACCACGGTGGTGATCATCTCGTGCTGACGCCGGGAAAGAGGCAGGTCGGGAGACATCAGAACGCCGAAGGTGGCAAAGGCGTGGTACAGGGCCTCGGGAATGAGGCTGTGGGATTCGGTAATCAGCGCCCCACCGCCTTCCGTAGGGTGGACCGGGGTGGCGTACTCCTTGGGATAGAGAGACTTCTGGGCTTCCATGGCCTGGCGCAGCTTCTCGTCGCCTTGGGAGACCGGAATGGTACGGATCCATGTCATAAAGAATCATTTGCCTCACGTAGGTGTTTTCGCCGTAACGTGCCGGCCACGAGTGTGAGGCTATACCGAAAAGATCGGGACTGCCAATAATCGAAATCCGTTATTCAAGGCTTGGCCTACAGGTTCATCCGCGACTTCTGCCGCGGAAAGGATGGGGGTCGATGAGCATCACGGTACGGCAACTTCTCCGTAAGCTGCCGGAGCCCTTGCTCCTTGGTCGGTCATTGTTCCTGCGGGGAGCTACCGCGCTCGCTTGAGCACCATCGTCAGATCAACCCGTCTTTCACCCGACGAAGAAAGTCTTCGGCATCGGCCTGGGCTTTTTGGGCAGCACTAGGATCGTTGCGGTTCTCGAAGGTAATTTCCTGCAAAGTAATCTGAGCCGCGTCTTTCGGCTTGAAACCCCGCGTGACCAGCTTTCTCGCACGTGCTGCGAAACTCTCGGAGTCGGCAAGCACCGCGGGTTCGCCGTGGACCGCGCAATCGTGCTCCTGGAACTTGTTCGAAGCCAGCCGGTCGTAAGCACTTTTGGCTTCCTGATCGGTTAGCATCGAGGGCACGGGGAAAGTCCAGCCGCACTGCGAACAAGCCCAGCCAGTAAGACGCTGGTGCGATACCCACGTCAGCCATCTGCCCATGACTCTCCCTCAATGCCGCAGGGGGTAAAGAATGCCTGGGCCCAAGTCATGTTCTTTACTTCCCGATCAGGAATGCGGCGAATGCAGCTTAGCGAGGCTTTCCCCAACCCAGTGTGCCCCCCAGGGACGCTGAACGTTGCTGGCACCCAATCTTACAAGAACAAGTCCGCCAGCAGTAGTGACGGCTTAGGAAACAGAGATCCGGTGAAACCTGAACAAATAATCATGGGGACGGGCGTCGCCGCCCGTCGCTGGTCTGCGAAATCGCTCTCACGGCGGTTTCTCCCGTTTCCCTCAAAGCCTGCGATATGCGAGCGGATTCCAGCTGTGGCCAGATGCCGCTGCGCTCCTTAGACTCAAGTTTCATTTCCGACGGGCGAGGACGCCCGTCCTCCATGACTCGGCAGGGTAATTCCAGCTAACTCTGTGGTTCCGGACCTAACTCGGTCGTACACTCCCTTTCGGTAACCCTTAGTAACCATACGATTCTTGGTAACACGTCTTACAATGACCCTTGTCCGAAAGACCATCCCTCGTATGATCGGCAGACATGGCCGATCGGATGGCCAACCCGTCGGTGAACCTTCTCACGGAAGATGTTTTCTGGCGGGAAATAAACCGGGAGCTGGAGTCAGCAATCTTATGGCGTTCGGTTTTGGCTTCAACAAACAGAAAGCTCTCAGTGCTGCGGAGAAGTTCGTCC
>CATPBJ010000016.1 GCA_955652395.1 uncultured Terriglobales bacterium
TCCTCAATCTCGAAGTGAACTACTTCCGGGTACTCGTAGCCACCTTTGATGTCATTCACCGACACTGAGAAACACTGGCTTTGGGGATGCGCAGCTGCCACGGCTGCAAGCAGGTCAGACGTGAACGTCGCAATGCCGCACCTGCGCGGCAAGTGGTCGCCGACAAACGCGATCTTGCGAACTTTGGAACCTTCTTTCATAAGGCAGTCTTTCATTCCTCGCGCCCGCGCTGCTATGCACACGAGTCTGCGCGCCAACTGCAAATGTGCCGCCTCAGCGTGAAGTGGGAAGGAGCGTTCTCCGGTAGGGTAGATTCCGTCCTTCGGGCGGTGGTTTTCAAGGCATGCGGGTCTACCGATCCGATGCGGGTTGGCAGGAGCGCGGGAAGGATATTCGCGCAGATGCAGTGATCGTCTTGATAAGCCCACCAAGCTATCCCTCGGCATGGTTGCATCCCTGCAGAGCCCGCTGCCGTTTCACCTGGCAAAATCATTGTACCTCGCATCGTGATTGGAAGAGTCATTTTTGAGCAGCCTGCTGGCGGCGGAATTGGCGCTGCTGGCGTGGGGCCTCGAGTTTGCGGTCGCGTGGGGCGAGATCTGGGGTTGTCGGCCGCCAGCATCTCGTGCGGCGCGACGAATCCGATGGCGCCGTGGCGCTGGCGCTGTGATTGTGAAGTGAGTGTTCGGAGTCGTCAAGCGAGATTGTCCGGAGCAAAGCGGAGGAGTGGTTCGGGCGGGAATTGGGGGTGCAGGGGAAGGATTCCAGGCGAAAGGCATGGACTGACCGGGCTTCATGATGCTAGGTATCACTCCGGCGATGGCTGCAGGATTGGCTGACCACGTTTGGTCGCTAGAAGAGATCGTCCTGCTGGCCAACTGAAAGCGTACAACAGTTATGGCTGATTCAGAATGTGGAGGATTAAATGAGTTGGACTGTTGCAGGAATGACTCAGCAGGATGAATATTTCCGTGGCCCATTCTGGGTGAGTTTGCCACATTCGCCGGGTGCTCGCCCCATCATTCTTGGCGTCTCGGACCGCGACGATGAACGATCCGACTACGCCAGGCTCTGTACGAAGTACGGCGAGTACTATCAGTTCTTTCTACTGAACGAGGACGCAATCAAAAGATGCAACGCCGGCAGCATCAAACTGAAAATACTCGGTTCGATTGAGTACGATGACCTGACAGGAGAGCCATCAGTCTTGCTAGGAACTCGACCTGTACGGAAATCAGCATAGCTGCTGTAGACAAGCTCTACGCTTCGCAAACAATCCGTGGCAGACGCGTATTTCTTGCTCCGGTGAGCGCAGCTGTTGTGGTGATGTGATCTGAAAAAGCGGTTCGAGAAAGTTTGGCTGACATGGATCTACCTCATGCTGTCCCGTGCAGAGACGGTGCGGTGGACAGCACAGAGCGCCACGGATTGGCTAACCTGCCATTCCTGAAAGCTCGGCGAGGCGCTTACATTCTCTCTGTGTCGGTAGCAGGCTTTTTTACTTCCGGGGTGAAGCGTTCCCTCACTTTGTCGCCAAAGTCGTGAACTTTCCCGACGATCGAGCTACGGGTTTCTTCTCCGGGTGATGGTGCGAGCAACATTCCCACCCCTATACCAAGACCGATTCCTGCTGCAAAGCTAATCGCGTTACGGACTGTATGGTCCTCTTGCCCGTAAATCGCATGTCGGGCTCGACGGCTGAGGTTTTGAACCCGATCTTCTACCCGGTCCGCCATGTCTGCGGCATTACGGTCAGACTGCTCAAGAAAATAAACCCCCGCCTTGAGTAACGATGTGAGAAGTTTGTTCACAAAATATCTCCAGATTGAAATCCGATTGTGTGCTGCAAGACCAATGTAGTCAAGGCCTGAGAGCGTGACCATCGGGTCTTGCCTGTGTGAGCCGGAGGATCGTCTTTAGCGATGTAGGGCGGTTGTACAGCAAAATGGGCGACCCTATTGATGTCTCAAGAAAGCAGTTACCCGCCAGTCAACTGGGAGTAGTCACAGGTTTCGCGGCCGTCCCTACAATCGGAAAAGTTACGCTGGGGCTCTGCGACGGCTACTTCGCGGGCTTCTAACTGATTCAGCTTGAAGTAGTCGCAGTCGTCCCAACCATTCTTACAATTCGAGGCGTTGCGCTGGTGTTCTGCCACCGTCACTTCACCCGCTTCCGAGTGAGTTAGTTTGGAGTGGTCGCAGAGCCCCACTCCGTCCTTGCAATCCGACACGTTTCGCTGGCGCCTAGCGATGGCCACTTCAGCGCTGCCGGGGTTCGGAAGCTGTAACTGATGGAAGCCCGGAAGGAATGGCCAATTTCCGACCAACCTTGAAACATTGAAATGCATGCCAACGACTTTCACGAAGCCGGCAGGAGGCCGTTTAGATATGCTGGCCCTTCTCTAGCTCGTCCATTTCGGCATCGAGTGACTCGCTCCCGATGGTGATGGCGTGTTCGATTGCTCTGGCTTTGATGTATTGGCCGTCCTTCGACCAGCGGAGCCTTTCTCCGGGAAACTCACTCACAAGACCATTGCGGTTTTGCCTTTCGAGTTTGTCCGGGCTGCCGTACTCCTTCGCCAACGCAAGCACGTAGCTGCCGTAGGTGTTTCCCTGTGTGCGACTGTCCGTGGACACGTAAATCTGGGCTACCCTGTGATCCAACATCGTCATATTCACGTACTGCCCGGTATCCAAAACATCAGTGCAAGTTTCGATCCGATTGATGCCATCGGAGCCGCACAAGCCGGGTTTCGAAGAAAGCGAGGGTATTTTCCAGGCAAGAAACTTTCGTTCGGCTTCCTTCATTTCATCACCGATCCGAATCCCGCGAAACTCGAAGGGAGCGGGTTGCAAAACTGCTAGTGGGAACGCGGGCGCTTTGCGGCCTGACAGCAGAGCAGAGGCATCTGGCACAGCAGGAACCTGCGCGAAGGCAAATAGCGATGCAACGATAATCAGCGGGCACATTACGTGTTTCATAATTCTCCATTAGTCGCAGCGCCACCCAAGACCGGCGCTTCTTGTGAGACCTCTTTCGAACAATGGGAGCAGCACAGACGGCGCTTCACCAGGTATGCGAAAACGAGAAGGCTTCCATGCCTCGCTGATCTGCTATCACGTTCGACTTGTTAAGCTGAAGAATGTGTCAGCCGACGGTCAGCGAACGACAAGCGCTTTCGAACCTAAATACGTTGCTCTAGGTCACGCGACCCCATCATCAAATATGATTCGCTCCCAACACTCATGTCGCGAGTCGATGTCGGCGCCAGCGTTGCAGGCTTATAGCACTGCCGCGATGTCCCGCTCTTTCCCATCATCAGTGGGTGGGACCGGTCGGAAAACCGTCTTAAACGTCTGCTTAGTTGTGTAGGAATGTCTAAACTAAAGGAATGGTTTCTATTGTTCGTAGCCACGATGGCCTCCAGTCACGCAGAAGACCGTCGCCTCGCTTAAGGATGGCGGAGAGGTGCGTATATAAGTTAGTATACGCCCCAGTTACGTGCGATGCGAGGCTCTACCAAAATAACATTATGTGGGCCGCTTCTTTGCGCAAGTTCTGCCTAAGTTGGCACATGCCTGGGGTCTTCTATTTTACCCGCGGATGGTCTCCAAAACACTGCACAGGATGGCAGGAAATGCGTCATTCAGCCTTTTTGAGCCACGCGTGACGCATGCGGTGGCCACAGATACGCAAGTCGGAGAGCGTGCCTGTAGTGGCTGCGGAGGCCAGTTCCAGCCAAAACGCCCTTGGCAGAAGCAATCCAGTCCCCGATGCCGCCAGCGCCTATGTTCAGAGACGGCCCATCAGAACAGAGCTCTATTACGGAGCGTAATCGCAAGCGCCAGGCATTCGCCTAGAGTGTACGGTTACCACCCCACCCAATCCCAAGGCCACATCAAGACAGTACGGATGTACCAGGGGAGGCGGCGGGCTCAGTGCGGGCCGCAGGGACCCCTTGGAGAGAATTATGAAGCGTCTCGCCTTAGTTGGCGCGGCTAGTCCAGCGGGGCCAGCTGGATATAGGTCACGTAGGCCACGAGACCAATCGCCAGCAGAATCACCCACAAGACGACCTTATTATTCCATAGCATGCTGCCCACTCTATCCACGCCTTCAGCCACAAGTCCGCATGGCCCTTCCTCTTGCTGAAGCCACAGAAGCATTCCCAAAAGCGTGCGGGAACGTTCCAATCCTTCGTCCAAGTTCGCGCTTGACCTTACCGCTTTCGGGGTCACTGCCAGGAAAATCGCCACGCTGATGCTACCAAATGGGATCAATTCACCAATTCACGGAAATGATTGATAGAGCATTGCCGAGGTATGTCTCGCTTCCGCTATTCGAAAAGACGAACGCCCGTTAGAGCTTAGCTAATTATCCTTCGTAGCTTCTTTCATTTCACGATCCGGGCAGCGGCTTGGCTGGCATCCTCGCGCATGTGTATCTGCTTGAAGTGCTTGTCAAACTGCCGCTGCATGGTTCTCATTGCTGCGTCCGGGTTTCTGGCCAACCCAGGCCCGCCAAACGTAAAGTATGTGTCGCAACTTGAGCACTTGCCGTGAAGCCCCGATTTGTCGTTCTGGGTGACCTCAAGATGTGGCTTTTTCATGCATCAAGTTTCCCACAGGCAAGATTCCCGTGCCAGCCCTGTGGAAATTCAAACTGCACCACTAGCGAAAAATCTGAGTGGCCGCTGCAGCCTGCCCAAAAACCCCCCGCAAACCGCTGATTCCTCGCCACTCGCTTTGCCGATCTGGGCACCCCACAAATGCGCAAGGTCCACTTCGAGACCGTAGACGACATGCGCGTGCGCAACGGCAAGATCACCGACTACTGGGGGGTCGCGAATCTCCTGTCTCTTATGCAGCAACTTGGCGGAACCCTTTCTGCGGTTCGGATTGAACGCCCTACTGTGGTGGTTGGTAGTCGCTCTGGCCTTGGTCCTTCTTCTCGCCGCGTCGCTCTTTGGCTTCTTCCTTCATCTGAGCGAATTTCTGCTGCTGTTCGGGCGTAAGGATGGCCTGAACCTGCGGTCGCGAAGCCTCGTGGATTTGCTTCATCTTTTCTCGCTTTTGATCTTGAGTCAGTGATGCGTCTTCGCCCACCGCTCTCATTTGTTTGAACTCGCCAGCCAGAATTGGCTTCAATTGTTTCTTCTGATCCTCCGTTAGGTTCAGTTGCTGACTGAGCCACTCCAGGCGTTCACCAACCCGGTCCCGATGCATATTTCCGGCGGAGTCTGTCTGGCTCTGATCTGGTGCGGCTTGTTGTTTGGACTCCGTACTTGATGTCTGCGCAGCAGTGGTTAAGCTGAACGCCAGTACCAAGGCAAACGTCAATCCTGCGAACGTATAGACATTTCGCATTTCTTCTCCTTCAATGACAAAGCGGAAATGTTTGATTGTCGTTGAATGTCGCAAGGACAAACAGTCCTGCGCTTTGTGGCGGTATCTCTATCGTACTACCTTTCTCTACCAGCAAGTCTTTGACTGGGTACGGTAGGGGCTTGTCCTTGAGATTCTGGACCTGACACAGTTGCAAGAGTTTGATATTTTTGTTGTTGGCGGATTGTAGCGTGTGGTTCGATTGAGGGCTGAGGGGGGTGCGCTCTCCGGCATAAGGCCGCATCCACACCAAGGCTCACCGCTTGTACGAGAACCCCCTTCAACAAGAGACCGCTAATGGCTCCATTGGCTAGATTGTGGGCGTCCGCGAATGCCTTGGTTACGTCTATCAGCTTCATGGGTCATCAACCCCGTTTCTGGTAGAAACGGTAGGCTACGTAGAGAATTGCCAATACCACTACGACCCAAACCACATTGGTAACTGTCATATTTCGCCTCCGTCAGTCGAGAGAAATGACAAGCGGGAATGACCGGCACAGCAGGAACCTGCGCGAAGGCAAATAGCGATACAACGATAATCAACAAGCACATTACGCATTTCATAATTCTCCATTACGCGCAGCGTTACCCAAGACCGGCGCTTCGTTGTGCGACCTCTTTTCGTACAAGAGGAGCAGCGCAGACGGCCCTTCACCAGGTATGCAGAAACGTGAACGCTTCCACGGCTCCCTGATCACTATTCACGCTCGACTTGTTGAGGTGAAGAATGTGTCAGCCGACGTCAGCGTACGACAAGCGCTTTCTAACCTAAATACGTTGCTCTAGGTCACGCGACCCGATCATCAAATATGATTCGCTCCCAACACTCATGTCGCGAATCGATGTCGGCACCAGCCTTGCAGGCTTATAGCACTGCCGCGATGTCCCGCTCTTTCCCACCATCAGTGGTTGGGAGCGGTCGGAAAACCGTCTTAAGCGTCTGCTTAGTTGTGTAGGAATGTCTAAACTAAAGGAATGGTTCCTATTATTCTTAGCCACGATGGCCTCCAGTTACGCAGAAGACCGTCGCCTCGCTAAGGATGGCGGAGAGGTGCGTATATAAAGTTAGTATACGCCTTATTACCTGCGATGCGAGGCTCTAGCAAAACAACATTATCCGCATCCGCGAACGGCGGTTGGCTGGATAGCTCACCATGCGTTAGCCAGCCGAAATGCTTTTGGTTGGGACATCTTGTTCGGACCAGAAGGTCGGTGCGGGTCTTGAGCTTCTGGTCTCCCTGCTGCTGCTTGCCCTATAATTCGGATCGAGGCGTCTCCTAATCATGCGCGCGAGGCCGTCGGGTGCGGGACATCGGAATGGTTATGTAAGTTAAGTTAGTAGTCCAAATTTGCCTAATCTACAGTAGTTCTTCCAACTTAGGAGGGGCCAGCGCACTGTGACAATCTTAGAACAGATTAAGATATAGTCGAAAGTGAGGTGGTTACTCCTTCTCCTCTTTCAGGTTTGCTGAACATAAGTCAGCCCATCTGAAGGTCCCTCCTCATTAGCGATGGCACCCTTGGAGGTTCCCATGTTTGTACGGAGCGTCTCTGTTCATCTGAAATCCAACATGCTTTCTGATTACAGCCGAACATTTGAGAAAGGAGATTCTCCCGTTACCTCGCAAACAGAAAAACAGATAGGCTTCAAGGACGAAATCACATTCGCTGGTCCCGGCGGATTAGATGTGACTGCAATCAGTGTGTGGGATAACAAAGCCAATGCAGAAGCTTGCAACACGAAGACCTACCCAGAGGTGTTGAAGACTTTTGCAAGAGTAATCGATGAAGGCCAAAGGTTCAGACCTCTGAGGGAAATTGGCCGCAATTCCTAGGCCGATTCCACCCCCCTCCACCGCCAGAAAAACCTAAGTAGATAATGGAGCTATAATCCCTCACCACCGGGTGAATTCCGCCTCGCTCGGCTGCGGGGAGGGGACCGTGGACATTACTCGCCAGCACGCTATTGACCTTCTTCACAAATGGCAGCAAGAGCGCCGCCTTATTCAAGGTGGCATATTTCAGTCTAAGGA